>NZ_VCGZ01000003.1:0-439488 GCF_016597775.1 Marinobacter sp. 1-3A | reverse complement strand
CTCAGAAGTGAAACAGGCCTGCGCCGATGGTAGTGTGGCATTTGCCCATGTGAGAGTAGGTCATCGTCAGACTCTTAAGTCCAAACCCCAGCTTCTTGCGAAGCTGGGGTTTTTTTATGCCTGAAATAAATCAGATGCCACGAAAATGGCCCAGCAAGTAGTTGGAACACTCCCTCCGTTGCATCCCGGTGATATACTGTTTCCATAAAACCAAATGCGATACGGAGTACTTCAATGTCTGGCAGCGAACATCTGGTTATTTTCGATACAACTCTTCGTGATGGTGAGCAAAGTCCTGGCGCCACTATGAACAAGGCCGAGAAGCTCCGTATTGCCAAGGCTCTTGAAAAGCTTCGTGTGGATGTCATTGAGGCAGGCTTTGCAATCGCGAGCCAAGGGGATTTTGAAGCTGTTAAGTCCATTGCTGAAACGATCAAAGGCTCAACAATTTGCAGTCTTGCTCGAGCTTTGGATAAGGACATTGATCGGGCAGCTGAAGCGATTCGTCCCGCGGAACGGGGCCGTATACATACGTTTATTGCAACATCGCCCATCCACATGCAGCACAAGCTGCAGATGCTGCCTCACGAAGTCATAGAGCAGGCAGTTCGGTCTGTAAAACGTGCCCGAAGCCATGTCGATGACGTTGAGTTCTCCTGTGAGGATGCTGGCCGGTCTGAGCTGGATTTTCTCTGTAGAATTATTGAGGCGGCCATAGATGCTGGCGCCAACACGATTAATATCCCCGATACGGTTGGTTATGCTGTACCGGAGCAGTTTGCAGAAACTATCCATCAGCTCCTTAATCGTATTCCCAATGCTGATAAAGCCATTTTCTCTGTGCATTGCCATAACGATCTGGGTCTTGCCGTTGCCAACTCTCTGGCAGCGGTAACCCAAGGTGCTCGTCAGGTAGAGTGCACCATCAACGGGTTGGGAGAGCGTGCAGGTAACGCCTCGCTCGAAGAAATTGTAATGGCCGTCCGCACCCGGCAGGATTTTTATAATCTTGATACCCGCATAGATGCCAGCCATATCGTACCTGCCTCACGTCTCGTTTCTACGATTACGGGCTTCCCAGTGCAGCCTAACAAGGCAATTGTAGGGGCCAACGCCTTTGCCCATGAGTCCGGTATACATCAGGATGGCGTGCTCAAGCACCGAGAAACATACGAAATCATGCGAGCAGAAGACGTAGGTTGGCACACCAATAGCTTGGTGCTTGGTAAACACTCAGGTCGCAATGCCTTCCGCACACGCTTGCTAGAACTTGGTATTCAGTTTGAAACTGAAACAGAGTTGAACGAAGCGTTTACCCGCTTCAAAGCTTTGGCTGATTTGAAGCACGAAATTTTTGACGAGGACTTGCAGGCTATTGCCAGCGATACCCGGCAGAAAGATGAAGAGGGCCGCTATGGTTTGGTGTGTCTGCAGGTGTGCTCGGAAACGGGTGTTGTTCCAACAGCAAGCCTGACGTTAACGATGGATGGTAAAGAGCACAAGGTTGAAGCGGAAGGGAGTGGCCCGGTAGATGCTACTTTCAAAGCCATAGAATCGCTGGTTGATTCAGGATGCAATCTGCAGCTTTACTCAGTCAATAATATCACTAGCGGCACTGACTCCCAGGGGGAGGTTACAGTCAGGCTGGAGCGTGGCGGGCGTATCGTAAACGGCATTGGTGCTGATACCGATATAATCATTGCGTCAGCCAAGGCCTACATTGAGGCGCTTAATCTGATCAGTCGTGGTGGAATTCGACAGCATCCACAGGTTGCGGATGTTTGAATGATTCAGACTGAGTCTCAAAGGCAGTTCTATCTTGGTTCTGCAGGGGTCCGCATGTGGTATGCCCGTGCCCCTCTGCCGGGTGCAGCACCGAGTCCAGAGTTCGTGTTTCCTGAGCCAGATGAGGTTGTACAACATCCTGCAGGAGGCCCGAGGCTTGCACCCGTAGAGAATGCCAGGGTGCGTGTGCCAACGGATAGATCCACGGCGAACAAAAAGGGTGTGCAGCGAATCGCTAGTCTTCAGGCGTTAATGGAGAGCAAGGCTGTTCCGACAGCGCAGCAGCCAAATCCGCCAAAGCAGAGTCAGTCGGAGGTTTCGGATCCGTCTCCAGAGCATTCGTCGGAGACCGCCGAGCCTTACCCGGACATTGGTTTATCTGCGGTGGAGGCTTTAAGTCTGGGGGTTTTTTATGGTTCAAGGTGCCTCCTTATCGCGGATATTTCCCAAGAAGCGAGCTTGAGGCTCCAGGAAACTCTTGCCACAAACATTCTGAAGAGTCTTGGGGACGAGAAGTTGGAGCCTGTTGCTTGGGTGCGCTGGCCAGTTTTCAAAAACCGCGTCGTACCCGGCAACTCCCTGTCCGATTTGAAGGCTGTGATGCAGCACGTGTTACGTGACATGGATGACAGGAAGGTAATTGTTTTGGGAGGGGATGAGGGCATCGATGAAGCAGACCCCACAGCCGGCTGGCTATACAGCGCTCTTGGGAGAGCTCCAGAAGTAAAATCAACCCACTCGCTGGCAGCTCTTGCCAGCAACCCAGGGCTAAAGCGGTCTCTATGGGAGCTGCTTAAGCCTCTGGCCCAGAAACGACACCAAAAAACTCTGACCTATACGATCCCATGCAGGGTCTTGAGGTGAAAATTCGGCCGCTGGTGCCTGAAGATATGCCAGAGATGCTGGAGATCGAGCGCCAGGGGCACTCCCATCCCTGGACTGAAGGGGTGTTTCTCGATTGTTTTAAACCTGATTATCGCTTATGGGGTGCCTGGCTCGGCGGGTCGCTTGAAGGGTTTGTAGTCGGAACGTATATGCTGGATGAGGTGCATCTACTGAATATATGTGTTCATCCTCGAAGTCGTAGCCATGGTGTTGGGCGCCTTTTGTTGAGGCACCTCATCGCAGAGGCCACCCATGAAGGCATGAATCAGATGCTTCTTGAGGTCAGGTTAAGTAACAGTGTGGCAAGTAAGCTCTATCGCAACGAAGGGTTTGAAGAAATAGGGCGGCGCCCTGGATACTACCCTGCTGCTTCCGGGAGAGAAGATGCGCGTGTAATGTCGTTGCTTCTGTGCCCTTGATATTGCTGCTTGTGTTCGCGTAATTACCTCTTAGTCCTTATAATGTCTGCCTTCTCCGAACATCTGACGCAGGTTGCTCTTCGACTATGTCTCACCTTTCCCAGGAAGTGGCCAAGCGCCGCACCTTTGCAATCATTTCCCACCCGGACGCCGGTAAAACCACGATTACCGAGAAAGTGCTGTTATTTGGGCACGCTCTTCAGCGGGCGGGAACGGTAAAGGGTAAGAAGTCTGGCCAGCATGCAAAGTCTGACTGGATGGAAATGGAAAAAGAGCGGGGTATTTCGGTAACCACGTCTGTCATGCAGTTTCCTTACGGCGGGAAGCTGGTAAACCTGCTGGATACGCCGGGCCACGAGGATTTCTCGGAAGACACTTATCGTACTCTAACCGCTGTAGACTCCTGCCTCATGGTGATTGACAGCGCAAAAGGCGTTGAGGAACGTACCATCAAATTGATGGAGGTTACCCGGCTCAGGGATACGCCCATCATTACCTTTATGAACAAACTGGACCGGGATACCCGGGACCCGGTTGAACTCATGGATGAGGTGGAAGATGTACTTAACATCGCCTGCGCGCCTATTACCTGGCCCATTGGTATGGGCAAGAGCTTCAAGGGCGTCTATCACTTGCTGCGTGACGAGGTGATTCTTTACCAAAGTGGGCATGGCCATGAGATCCAGGAGGTTCGAACTATCAGCGGGCTGGATAATCCGGAGCTTGATACCGCTCTTGGTGGATACGCCAGCGATTTGCGCGATGAGGTCGAGCTGGTGAAAGGAGCGTCTCACGAATTCGATCAGGAAGCATTTTTGGCCGGTGAGCTTACACCAGTATTTTTCGGTACGGCGCTAGGTAATTTTGGTGTGGATCACATGCTCGATGGTTTGGTGGATTGGGCTCCCCAGCCCCAGCCCCGTGAGACGGATCAACGGCTTGTGCAGCCTGATGACCAAGGGTTCTCTGGCTTTGTTTTTAAAATTCAGGCCAATATGGACCCGCAGCACCGGGACCGGGTCGCATTTATGCGCATAGTGTCGGGCAAGTACAGTCAGGGCATGAAGGCTCGCCATGTGCGTATAGCAAAAGATGTTCGCTTTTCCGATGCGCTGACGTTTATGGCTGGTGATCGTGAGCACGCAGAGGAGGCCTATGCTGGTGATATTATTGGTTTGCATAACCACGGGACCATCCAGTTAGGGGACACCTTTACTGCCGGGGAAGATATGAAGTTCAAGGGTATTCCCAACTTTGCGCCCGAGCTGTTCCGCCGTATCCGCCTCAAGGACCCGTTGAAAGCCAAGCAGCTTCAAAAGGGCTTGATTCAGCTGTCGGAAGAAGGTGCCGTGCAGGTATTCCGGCCTTTGCGCAATAACGACCTGATTGTCGGTGCCGTTGGCGTGCTGCAGTTTGATGTGGTAGTGAGTCGCCTCAAGACTGAGTACAAGGTTGAAGCTGTTTATGAGCCGATCAATGTTGCCACTGCTCGCTGGGTAACCTGCTCTGACGATCGCAAGCTGGATGAGTTTCAGCGAAAAAATAATGACAATCTGGCGCTTGATGGCGGCGACCGCCTTGCCTATATCGCTCCTACAATGGTTAATCTTAATCTGGCCCAGGAGCGCTATCCCGATATTGAGTTCCATAAAACCCGCGAGCACTGATTCATTAGTGGGTGGAGGTTGAATTGAAGCTGGTTGATGCCCATTGCCACTTTGATTTTCCATTTTTTGATGGGCGCCGCGACAGGGAGCTTGATGCTGCGTCCGGGGATGGTCTGGCCGGGCTGGTGATTCCCGGTGTGCGGCGCCCGGATTGGGCGCGTGTTCGCGATACTGCCTTGGCGCATGCTGGCCTCTATTATTGCCTTGGGATCCATCCGTGGTATGTCGGGGAGCACTCTGGCCAGGATTTGGAAATCCTTGAGCGGGCTTTGCGGAAAAGACCTGAACGCTGCGTGGCGATTGGTGAATGTGGGCTGGATCGCCTTCACGGAAACATGAGTGATCAATACCCCTGGTTTGAGGCTCAGATTGGTTTGGCCTCTGAACTGGGTTTTCCTCTTGTTATCCATTCCGTCAGGGCGCACGACGAGGTTCACGCAACGCTTAGGCGCACGAAGTGGAATGGCCGGGCACTGCTGCACGGTTTTTCCGGTAGTTATCAGCAGGCTTTGAAGTTGGTCGACCTTGGATGTTTTATTGGCGTGGGCGGGGTAATTACCCATCCCCGATCGAGTAAAACGCGCGATGCCGTTTCCCGTTTACCGCTGGAGGCTCTCGTGCTTGAGACGGACGCGCCGGACATGGCGCCGGAAGGTGTTGAGCCGGGGGCTAACTCACCTTTGCATCTACGCAGGATTCTTGAGTGCCTCTCTGATATCCGGGGTGAATCCGCGGAATACGTGGCGTCTGTAGTATTATCCAATACCAGGCTGCTTTACGGTGAATCCTTATGGTAACGACTCGGCAATAAAACTATGTACAGCAGGGTTGGATTTAATTATTCGTTCGAGTATACTTCGCGCCCTGGCTTTTCAAGGCGATGCCACTATCTCAGCCCCGAATAGTGTCACTGCCGATCAAATTACAGGTACAGAACCTCCTCCGGGTGTACTACACTTTCGGGTGGCGGTTTTTAACGTTTCTTTTTATAGCGTTCAAGGCGGAATCAATGAAGACTCTGAGTGCGAAACCAGAAACCGTAAAACGTGACTGGTACGTTGTAGACGCAGCCGGCAAGACGCTGGGTCGTCTGTCAACCGAAATCGCCCGTCGTCTGCGGGGCAAGCATAAGCCTGAGTACACCCCTCATGTAGACACTGGCGATTACATTGTAGTTATCAATGCGGGCCAGGTGCGGGTTACCGGCAACAAGGCATCTGATAAGATGTACTACAGTCATACCGGGTTTCCGGGTGGGATCAAGTCCATCAGCTTCGAGAAGCTGGTTGATAAGGCGCCTGAGCAAGTTATTCAGAAGTCTGTCAAAGGCATGCTTCCGAAAGGCCCGCTTGGTCGTGCCATGTTCAAGAAGCTGAAAATCTATGCCGGCGCTGAGCATCCTCACACAGCCCAGCAGCCCAAAGAACTCGACATTTAACGGAAGGCGGATATGTCTGTAGCACAAAATTACGGTACTGGTCGCCGCAAAACGTCCACGGCTCGGGTGTTCATCAAGCCGGGAAGCGGTAACATTTCAATCAACGGTCGCACAATCGAAGATTTCTTCGGTCGTGAGACTCTTCGCATGATCGTGCGTCAGCCTCTGGTTGTTGCAGAATCTGCGGATCGGTTTGACATCAACATCACTGTTAAGGGTGGTGGTAGTAGTGGTCAGGCGGGCGCAATTCGCCACGGTCTGACCCGTGCTCTGATGGATTACGACGAAACTCTGCGTCCAGCGATGCGTAAAGCGGGTTATGTTACCCGTGATGCTCGTGAAGTTGAGCGTAAGAAAGTTGGTCTGCGTAAGGCGCGTAAGCGTCCACAGTACTCCAAGCGTTAAGTTCCGCTGGAGCAGATCTCAGGAAAACCCGGCTATTTGGTCGGGTTTTTTTGTTTCAGGCACAATGATTGTCAAATTGATCTGGAGCAGAGAAGTCGCTCCGGTGGCGGCTTTCTGACTTGTAAGGACATGGTAATTTCATTACCATTTGTTCGCTTATAATTTTGGATTGTGAAGTCCTTTTCGATGCACACTGTCGGCTTTCTGGCGGGCTGTGACATCGCCTGATGGGAGAGAACCATAATGAATAATGGCGACGTGAGCCAAGGTCGACGCCGGTTTCTTATCGGCGCTACGGCTGCGGTAGGTGGGGTCGGCGTCGTCGGTGCGGCAGTCCCTTTCGTGGCATCCTGGAATCCCAGTGCCAAAGCGGAAGCGGCTGGTGCGCCGGTAACCGTCAATATCAGTAAAATAGAACCAGGTCAGCAGATCACCGTTGAGTGGCGGGGCAAGCCAGTATGGGTCATCCGCCGCACTCCGGAAATGCTGGAGAATATTGTAAAGCTCAACGACAGGGTGAAAGATCCCCAGTCGGAAGAGCCCCAGCAGCCAGATTATGCGGGTGATGTGTACCGCTCAATCAAGCCTGAATTTGTTGTGCTGGTTGGGATATGCACTCACTTGGGCTGCGTTCCGACGTATCGTCCTGAAGTCGCTCCCGCAGATTTGGGCGACGAGTGGCTGGGTGGGCTATTCTGTCCGTGTCACGGTTCACGGTTCGACATGGCTGGACGGGTCCACTCTGCGCAGCCTGCTCCCTTGAACCTTGAAGTGCCGCCTTATCGCTATGACGACGACGCGACTCTCACGATTGGTCTTGATCCGGAGGCAGCGTAATGCAGAAGCTACTTAATTGGGTAGACGAGCGTCTGCCAGTTGTGGATGCCTGGAATAAACACCTGGCTAAATATTACGCGCCGAAAAACTTTAATGTCTGGTATTTTTTCGGTTCTCTGGCAATGCTTGTACTGGTGAACCAGTTGGTCACGGGTATCTGGCTTACCATGAGCTATAATCCCACCGGTGAGGGGGCCTTCGCTTCCGTCGAGTACATCATGCGTGATGTGCAGTGGGGGTGGCTCTTGCGTTACCTGCACTCCACGGGTGCCTCCGCTTTCTTCATTGTGGTGTACCTTCACATGTTCCGCGGTCTTATGTACGGATCGTACCAGAAGCCGCGTGAGTTGATCTGGTTGTTCGGGATGCTGATCTACCTGGTGCTGATGGCGGAAGCCTTCATGGGCTATTTGTTGCCGTGGGGACAGATGTCTTTCTGGGGCGCACAGGTAATTGTTAACCTCTTTGGCGCCATCCCGGTTATCGGGGAAGACTTGTCTTTGTGGATTCGTGGTGATTACCTGATTTCCGGTATTACTCTGAACCGCTTCTTTGCATTGCATGTAGTCGCGCTTCCGATCGTATTGTTGGGCCTGGTTGTTCTTCACATTCTTGCTTTGCATGAAGTGGGCTCCAATAACCCTGACGGTATTGAAATCAAGAAGAACAAGGATGAAAACGGCATTCCGAAAGACGGTATTCCGTTCCACCCCTACTACTCCGTGCACGATCTTGTGGGCGTGGCCGTATTCTTCTTTATCTTCTTTATCGTAGTGTTCTTCTTCCCTGAGATGGGTGGTCTGTTTATAGAGAAGCCGAACTTTGAGCCTGCAAATGCGCTGAAGACACCTGAGCATATTGCGCCTGTGTGGTACTTCACACCCTTCTACGCCATGTTGCGTGCGGTAACGGTTGATCTGTTCGGCCTGTCTGCAAAGTTCTGGGGTGTTGTGGTTATGGGTGGAGCTATCGCGATATTGTTTGTCCTGCCGTGGCTGGATCGGAGCCCCGTTCGCTCCATTCGCTACAAGGGCTGGTTGAGCAAGATTGCCTTGACGCTGTTCGCGATCAGCTTTGTTATTCTCGGCTATCTTGGGCTGGTTCCCGCTACCGAGGGTCGCACCACTGCTGCACAGATACTGACAGTAGTGTATTTCCTCTACTTCATTCTGATGCCGTTCTACACGCGCATGGAGAAAACCAAGCCAGTACCAGAGAGGGTGACAGGATAATGAGAAAGCTGATTTTTGGTCTTTTCATCGCATTCCTGCCGGTTCTCGGACTGGCAGCCGGTGCCGGCGTTCCGCTTGACCACATCAAAACGGATCACACAGACAAAGCATCATTGCAGCGCGGTGCGGCAATGTTCACGAACTACTGCATGGGGTGTCACTCCATGGAGTATGCCCGTTACAAGCGGGTTGCTGACGATCTGGAGATCCCGGTCAAGTTGTTCGAGGAGAATCTGATTTTCACCGGCGCCCAGATTGGTGAGCTGATGAAGAACTCCATGAACAAGGATATGGCAGCTGACTGGTTTGGTGCTCCGCCACCAGATCTTACTCTGGAAAGCCGCTTGCGTGGCGAGTCCTGGTTGTACTCCTATCTGCGTGGCTTCTACAAAGACGAGTCTCGCCCACTAGGTGTGAACAACGTGGTGTTCGACAAGGTAGGCATGCCCCATGTTCTGGTCGACCTTCAGGGTTTGTGTGCGGTTGAGCCCAATATTGGCAAAAAAGCCAGTGTTGAGCCTCTGAGTGGCAACATCAGGAACGCAGGTGCTTGTCCGGAGTATGCCATTGAGGGCAGTATGACTGGCGCTGAGTTTGATCAGGCCATGTACGACATGACAAACTTTATGTCTTACATGGCGGATCCGATCAAAGTTGAGCGTGAGCGCCTCGGGATATTCGTATTGATCTTTGTCGCTATTTTCTTTGTCTTCGCCTACCTGCTCAATCGTGAGTACTGGAAGGACGTGCACTGAGAAATAGGGTATAATCCTGTTCCCTGAGTTCCAGTGGGCGTTAATTGGCCCGCTGGAATTTTTGCGTTTTTCAGGTCCATTTCGGTTTGTTTACTCGTGAGGTAGTTCTATGGGCGTTGTGACTAAGCGGTCATCGATGACATTTTTCTCAGACCCGGCCAGCCACTATAGCCACAGAGTGCGCATTGTGCTGGCAGAGAAGGGTGTTACCGTTGATATCGTTGATGTTGACCCGGATAATCCGCCAGCTGAAGTGGCTGATATGAATCCGTATAACGCCCTGCCAACATTGGTAGATCGTGATCTGGTTCTGTATGAGCCTAACATCATGATGGAATATCTTGATGAGCGTTTTCCGCACCCCCCGCTGCTGCCGGTTTATCCGGTCGCGCGTGCTAACAGTCGTTTGATGATCCACCGGATCCAAAGAGACTGGTGTGGTTTGGTTGACCAGATTCTGCTTCAGCCAAATGCTAAAGCTTCGGAGGCTGCTCGTAAGGAATTACGCGAAGGTCTGCTTGCTGCAGGACCTTTGTTCGGTGAGATGCCGTTTTTCCTCTCTGAGGAGTTCACAATTGTGGACTGCTGTATTGCACCCATTCTCTGGCGTTTGCCTGCCCTTGGCATTGAGCTTAATGATAAGCAGGCCAAGCCACTCCAGAAGTATATGGACAACTTGTTCGCTCGTGAGGGCTTCAAGGCTAGCCTTTCTGATCTCGAAGAAGACATCCGTAGCTGATTTGGCTGGCGTCCGCGATAGAGAACAGGAGAAACGCAGTGCCTGATAACAAGATCACCATGACTTCCAGTCGCCCCTATTTGGTGCGCGCTTTTAATGAGTGGATACTGGATAATGACTGCACTCCGTACATAGTAGTGGATGCGGGCATTCAGGGTGTTCAGGTGCCGACAGCGCATGTGGCGAATGGCCAGATTGTTCTGAATATTAGCCCGGGTGCAGTGCGTTCGCTGGTTGTTGGCAATAGTGCTCTGGAGTTCAGTGCGCGATTTGGCGGTGTGCCTATGCAGGTGTTCATTCCTCTGCAGGCGGTCATGGCCATTTACGCGAAAGAGAATGGCGAAGGCATGGTGTTTGGTAGTGAGCCGGGCTCTCCGGATCCGGACGGCACTAATGATCGCGAGAATTCCAGGCAGAATGGTCAGGAAGAGCGGCCTTCTGGGCGGCCTACGCTGAAGGTCGTGAAGTAAGTTACAAGTATTAGGTTCAAGTTCTGACAAAAATGCCGGCGCAAGCTGGCATTTTTGTTCAGCCCCCAAATAGTTTTCCGTCTACCAGCGAACACAGGGCATTGATCACCAGCATAAGCAGAGGTGTGGCTTCAGTGGGAGACAGGTCGTTTAATGCGATCTCGTGGTCTTCTGAGTGCATCAGGGAGGTTATGTCGGACTTCTCCCGTGCGCTTAGCACAACCACATTCATTTCCCTGTCGTGGGCTGCCTGGATAGCCTGAATGAGGTTGGCTTTGTGGCCGTCATCAACAATCACGAACAGAAGGTCTCCAGGTTTGCCTATGGCTTTAACCTGGCGTGAGAAGGTGTCATTAAAACGGTTGTCACGACAGATAGCTGAATAGGTAGTGGCGTCTGCTCCCAGGTTGATGGCTGGAAGGGCTGGCCGGTCTTGTTCAAAGCGATTAAGAAAAGCCGTACAGAAATACTGAGCGACTACGTTGGCGTTACCATTGGCGCAGGTGATGATTTTCCCGTCATGGAGTAGTGCGTTTACGAAGGCGTCCGCTGCCTGCTCTATGGCTGGGCCAACACTGCTTGCCGCTTGTGCAGTGTGCTCCATGTGGCTGGCAAATAACTGGTTGATCATGTTGCCCATGTCGTTCATCAGAGTCTATATATCCGCCTGGATTGCATTTTTGATCCATTGTACCCGGTATTTTTTTACGGTTCCCGGGCTGATTGCCACTACGTCTATTCGGGTGTTGGCGTCCCAGAGGTGGTGGCGATGCAGATAGAAGGATGCAGCTTTCAGAAGCCGCTTTTGCTTCGGGTAAGAAATCGAGCTGGCTGGGTCAACAAGACTGCCACTGCCTCGGTATCGCACTTCGAAGAAAACGAGGGTGTCCTGGTCTTGCCCTATTAGATCTATCTCGCCGCCGCGGCTGTACACGTTGCGCTCCCGGATATGTACTCCGTGAGCCTCAAGGTATCGCGCGGCTACACCTTCAAAATACGTTCCAATGGCTTTTCGGCCTTCCATGGCGCTTGTTTTCCATGTGAGAGTGGCTGTCAGTTTGTCAGCATCTGAGGGCTCGCTGCGTCTTCATTGTTTTCAGGGGCTGGTTCGGGTAGCCGTTTGGGTGTCCCGTTCCTGAATTGAGCCCAAAGTTGCTGCCTGTGAATGCTTCCTTCAGGGGTCATGGTAAGTTGGCCTGTTTGTCCATCGATTGAAGCGGTCTGGACCTGGCGAAGCAAGGGGAGACGTTTGCTCAGTTGCCATGCATCGGCTCCCATGGCAAATAGCCGACCGAGTTGGCCTCGGGTACCCGGTAAGGCCTTGGCTGCCTCTTCACGCAATGGGTTTTTATCGTTTAGCACCCAGGGGATGTCCGTGAAAACTACCCGGTTGAGATCGCGATCGCGGCCAGCGTCTGGTGTGCCTTCGTAAATAATTGAAGGTGAATAGACCGGCAGGTCGCCTCCAAAATAGTAGGCGAACAGGGGTTTGAGTTGGCGAGCAATGGCTGGCTCGGCCACCATGACAATCGCCTCTGCATCCTGTCTGCGGCGCGGTTCGAACTCTACGTTCAGTCCAATGGTTCTCTCAACCTGAATGGCTCGGTCCCGCGACACGGTGATGCCTAGCAGGTCTGCAGTGACAGCTCGCAGGTTGTCCTCGCGGAAGAAGCGTTCTATATCCAGAGCAATTGCGCCGTTCTGCTGCATACGCTTCAGCAGTGCAGCCTCGACGCGGTCACCCCACTCACCCTGGGGAATCAGCACCAGAACCTGATTGATGTTTTGCACGGACAGCCTGTCTGCAATTTGACGGGCTTCGTCCTCGGCCGATAGGCCAAACTGGTACAAGCCCTCGGGCAGCGTTGTGCCATCAGGCAGGTAGTTGAGCCCCAGCGCTGGAACGGGCAGGGTTTTCATATTTGTAAGGCTCGCCAGGGCTTCCTTTTCAAGGGGGCCGATAATCAGGTCAATATCTTCAGCAGCAAGTTCTTTGTAGAGTTTTTCAAACGGTTTGCCGGATGTATCAATGACGCGAATGTCGGTTTTGCTTCGATCTGCTGATTTATCCTGATAGTAAGCCGCCAGGAACCCATCTCGAATGGCTTTGCCAGCACTGGCCAAAGGGCCATTAAGTGGCAGGGCGAGCGCGATTTTTTCGGGCCGGCTTTCCGCCAGGTTGGCGATGAGCTGTAGTTCTGAAGGCAGTATCTGCGCAGCAGGGTGTCCGGGCCGACTATTTTGCCAGCGCCTGATAATGCGGCCCTGATCGTCAATGCTGAGTCCGGGTACCCGAACGCTGGCTGCGAGCTCGAGCCATCCCTCAGTTTCAAAACCGATGCTCCGCTCTTTTGCGGCTGCGAGTTTTTGATCTGGAACCGCTTTCAGGAATGCCCAGATCTGGTCATGTATCTGCTGCGGATTTACATTGCCGTCAGATTGGGAGAGCAGCACTAGTGTCATGGCGGCGGAGAGACGGTCATCTACGAGGGCATAGGTTTCGGCCTGAAGGTTGGCAGCCCGGCTAACGAGTTCCGAGTTGTAGCCTTTGAAGTTGTCTGGAGAAATTTTGGTGACAATGCTACCTGCCCACTCGCGATCTTCGAGCGCCACTGCGCTGGCCATGGATAGTAGTTGCTTTTGTGCCTGGAGGGCAGGTGCGGGTTGCGCCAGTTGAGTGCTCTGCAGTAATGTGCGGGCGGCGCGGTGGTCATCCCGATCCTGGAACTGGCTGGCGACCTTTAGAAGGTATCGCTGCGCAACTTCAGGGTTGCTTTCTTTTGCCGCAAGCTCAAGTGCCTGGGAAGGTGACTGGGCAATGTGCGAGTCCAGGTCGATACTGGCGCACCCTGCAAACAGCAGGGTGAGCATGAAAATACCGGCCAGGGCACGATGATTAGCAGGATTCTTTGTCATGGCAAGCTCTATAGATTCCGGAGTTTTGGCTTGTGGCGTCGATCTGATGGTGGCAAGTTTAACAGCTCCCGGGCCAATTCACATGACGCAGGTGTCATGGTGGCGCCGTCTCTCCATGCGAGGCACACATTTTGAAATCTGAATCGGATCAGCCTGCCGTGCAGGTAATAAGGCCAGGTGATAATCGGGGAACGCTCTATATCGTTGCGACCCCTATTGGCAATATGGACGATCTATCACCGCGCGCGGTTAAGGTGCTTTCGAGCGTGGCCGTCATTGCGGCAGAGGATACTCGCCACAGTGGGCGGTTGTTACAACATATTGGTATCAGCAAGCCGTTGATCGCATTACATGATCACAATGAGCGGGGCAGGGTTCAGAATATACTGGAGCAGCTGTTGGCTGGTGCTGATGTTGCTTTGATTTCAGACGCGGGCACGCCGTTAATCTCCGATCCGGGTTATGTGCTGGTTCGGGAAGCCAGGGCGGAAGGGCTGCGGGTTAGCCCGATACCCGGGCCTTGCGCGCTGGTAGCTGCCCTGAGTGCTGCGGGTCTGCCCACCGACCGGTTTTTGTTCGTGGGTTTTCTGCCCGCAAAAGGTGCTGGTCGGCGCACAGCCCTGGAAGAGCTTCGCAAGGAGGTTGCGACGCTGGTGTTTTACGAGTCGCCTCACAGGATACTGAATACAGTCGCGGATATAGCGGAGGTTATGGGGGCGCAGCGGGAGATTGTGCTTGGTCGCGAGATCACCAAGGCCTTTGAAACGTTCTATTCTGGTACGGCAGCAGATGTGCACGCCACCTTGACGGATGACCCCCACGGCAGTCGTGGCGAGTTCGTTGTGATGGTGCGAGGAGCGGAAAAGGCCGAGGCCGGGTTGATGGCCGGTGAATTGGATGTTGATCATTTGCTGGGCCTTCTGATGGCGGAGCTGCCGCTGAAAAAAGTGGCAAAGATAGCCTCCGGTTTGAGTGGCCTGAGCAAGAACGAACTGTATCAGCGTGCCTTGGAGCTCAAGGAGGGTTGACCTTTTGTTCTGCGCTTTTCCTTGCATGGTGCGTGGTGCAATAGTATTGTCTCGCCCGAGCTCGCCAGACAGTCGCCGCCGGTTTTTACCGGGGGAGGAAAGTCCGGGCTCCGCAGGGCAAGGTGCCAGGTAACTCCTGGGCGGCGTGAGCCGACGGAAAGTGCAACAGAAAGTAGACCGCCTAAGTGTTCGTGATTCGTTCGCGGACACCGGTAAGGGTGAAACGGTGCGGTAAGAGCGCACCGCGTGGCTGGCAACAGTCCACGGCGATGGTAAACCCCACCTGGAGCAAGACCAAATAGGAGTCCTATGGCGTGGCCCGCGCTGGACTCGGGTAGGTTGCTTGAGGCCTGTGGTGACGCAGGCCCTAGATGAATGACTGTCCAAGACAGAACCCGGCTTATCGGCGAGCTCGCCTTTTTTCCCTTCATGAAGCCTGTTTATTATCACTGCACATTTCTTATAGCCAAAAAATCTTAAACCTCACTTGTCTTCTTCAGACATTTTTGCAGGTGTTTGATTTTCCTTCTTTTCTTTTCCGTAATGTCACCTCTGACTCACACGAGTCGCCGTAACCTGTTGTCATAAAAGGAACTTTCCCAAGAGTGGCGTCGTTGACGGCGCTTGCATTGTGAATTGCGTGTTTCTATAGTGTGCACAAGTGGGAAAAAGTGGTTTCTAGTGGTTATTTGTGGAATTTGAGTCTCCAGAGACGGTGTAAATGAGCAATTTTCTCGGCAGTCATGCCATCAATATGGATGCAAAGGGTCGCTTGGCGATCCCCGCCAAGGTGCGCGAGACCCTCGCGCAAGCCTGTGGTGGCCGCATTGTATTGACTGCAAATGCTGATGAAGAGCGCTGTGTACTGGTTTACCCGGAGCCTGAGTGGGAGATTCTTCGTGTGAAGATCGAAGATCTTCCCAACATGAAAAAGCCAGTTCGTCGTCTGCAGCGCCTGGTCTTAGGTAATGCAGCGCCCATGGAAATGGACTCGGCCGGTCGCATTCTGGTACCACCAACCTTGCGCAGGCACGCCAATCTGGAAAAAAAGCTGATGCTCGTCGGGCAGGGCAAGAAGCTGGAGTTATGGAGTGAAGAGCGTTGGTTCGAATGGCTGGACGAGACTTCATGCGATGAAGACATTCCGCCCGAGATGGAGGCGCTTTCCCTATGACCTCTGATCGCAAGCCGGAGGCCGGAGCGGAATTTTCCCATCGCTCGGTGCTCCTGGATTCGGCGGTCGACTATATGGTCAGCGATCCCGATGGTAGCTATGTAGACGCAACATTCGGCCGCGGTGGGCATAGTCAGCTCGTTTTGGGGTGTTTGGGTACCTCTGGCCAGTTGCTGGGCATCGACAAAGACCCCGAGGCGATCCTCGTAGCTGAAAAGCTTGCGGAAGCCGATTCCCGTTTCAAGTATTTTCACGGCTCCTTTGCTGAGCTCGGCCGCGCTGTGTCTGAAGCAGGTTGGGAGCAGGTTGATGGCGTGCTGATGGATCTTGGTGTCTCGTCGCCGCAGCTGGATGATGCGTCCAGAGGCTTCAGCTTTATGCGTGATGGTCCCCTTGATATGCGCATGAACCCCCAGCAGTCGCCAAGTGCGGCAGAGTGGTTGATGTATGCCGAAGAACAGGAAATTGCAGATGTGATTTTTCGCTACGGCGAGGAGAAGTTCTCCCGCCGCATTGCTCGGCAGGTCGTTGAGCGGCGTAAAGAAGCACCGATCGAAACAACACTTCAGTTGGCCGCATTGGTCAGCGAAGCCGTGCCCAGGAAAGAGAAGCATAAACACCCGGCAACCCGGACGTTCCAGGCGATACGAATCTTTATAAATCGCGAGTTGGAAGATCTGGAAATCGGGTTGCAGGCGGCGGTCGACAGGCTTGCGCCTGGTGGGCGGTTGGTTGTGATCAGTTTTCACTCGCTGGAAGACCGGCTGGTAAAGCGCTTTATGCGAGATCTCGCTCGCGGCCCCAGGTTACCCAAGGGTATTCCGGTAACGGCGGCACAGGAGACTTCGGAATTCAGGTTGATAGGCAAGGCGTGCAAGGCCGGTGCCGGTGAGGTTAGTGAGAATGTTCGGGCCCGTAGTGCTGTTATGAGGGTTCTTGAGCGTATCGACAATACAAAGACATCGCAGGGGAGCGCGTAATTATGGGCGCCGTAGCCATAGAAACGGCTGTAAAGCCGGCAAAGTTGAACAAGGAAAAGGTTCGTGAGGGTGTCGTGGCAGCTGTGCGAATCTCCCGACGGGTTTTCGATGCCACGCGCCAAAAAAATGTTTTGGTGTCTCTGGGCTTGGCTGTGCTGCTTGTGGGTTCGTCCATAGGTGTTGTTGTGAGTGCCCATGAGAACCGCGCGCTGTTCAATACCCTGTCTCAGCTGCAGGCAGAGCGTGACAGTTTTCAGGCCGAATGGAGTCAGTTGCTTCTGGAGCAAAGCTCCATGGGTGGCCACGGTCGCGTCGAGCGGCTAGCGGCAGAACGTTTCAATATGGTGGTGCCTGGGCGTCAGGATATTGTTCTGGTGCCCCTGATGTCGCCGCTGGCATCCCGGTAATTTACAACAATAACAACCTCAGGGTGATCTGATTGTCCAATCAGGAGTCAGCAAGAACATTGAGCCAGAGAGTCGCGGCGGGCCTGAAAGCCTGGCGCTTTGGCTCTGTGCTGGGTGTGTTTCTGGTTGTTGTGCTGGCCCTTGGATGGCGTCTGGTTGATCTGCATGTTGTGGATAACGATTTTCTGCGCAAGCAGGGTGACGTGCGCACGATTCGCGTAGAGACCATTGATGCCCACCGTGGCGTAGTGACCGATCGTTATGGTGAGCCCCTGGCTGTAAGTACCCCGGTTCAGACACTCTGGGCCAACCCTTCCGAGACCGATCCCGCCGAGCCACGCCTGACCAATCTGGCTCGGGTGCTGGACATCAGTGAAGCCAGGCTGCGGGAGCGGCTGGCAACATACGCTGGCCGCGAATTCATTTATCTGCGCAGAAAGGTGCAGCCCGGGCTGGCCGCAAAGGCTATGGAGCTGGATATTCCTGGCATCTACACGCGGCAGGAATACCGTCGTTATTACCCTGCGGGCGAGGTGACATCGCATGTTGTCGGGTTTACCAATATCGACGAGCGAGGCCAGGAAGGCCTGGAGCTGGCTTATAACGATTGGCTATCTGGTGAGTCGGGTCGCAAGCGTGTTCTAAAGGATAATCGCGGGCGGATCATCAAGGATCTGGCGCTCATCCGTGATGCGGCTCCTGGTCACAATCTTGAACTCAGCATAGATCTGCGCCTGCAGTATCTGGCTTATCGTGAGCTGAAAGCTGTGGTTAGTTCACATAAGGCCCGCGGCGGCACTCTTGTGATGCTGGATGTCGAGACGGGTGAAGTGCTCGCGATGGTCAATCAGGGATCCTATAACCCCAACGATCGCAGCCAGTTCGCATCGGAAAATCTCCGTAATAAGGCCATTACTGATTTGTTTGAGCCTGGCTCAACCATGAAGCCCATCTCTATGGCAGCGGCGCTTGAATCCGGGCAATACACCGCTAATGAGACCATTGATACCTCGCCCGGTTATCGGCGTTTTGGCAGGTTCACAATCCGCGATTACCGGAATTACGGCGTTATTAGCCTTACCGACATCATCGTGAAATCGAGCAACGTAGGTATCAGCAAGATCGCTACGGAATTGGGTGGTGACACGATTCGCAACCTCTACGCCCGCCTCGGGTTTGGTCAGCCAACAGGTATTGGATTTCCGGGAGAAGCTGTAGGGGTATTGCCAGCACCACCGAAGTGGCGCCCCTCCGAAGAAGCAACGCTCTCATACGGTTACGGAATGAGCGTGAATGCACTTCAGTTAGCTCAGGCCTATATGGTTATCGCCAATGGCGGTGTGCGTTACCCCCTAAGCCTGATGAAGCTGAACGAAAATCCTGTTGGTGAAAGGGTTCTTTCCGAGCGGGTAACAAGTGATGTTCGGGCAATGCTGGGAGAAGTGGTTTCCAGAGGTTCTGGCAAACGTGCTCAGCCTGGCTTTTATAGTGCCGGAGGCAAAACAGGAACGGTTCATCTGGTTGGTGCACAAGGCTACGAAGACAGCCAGTACAAGGCAATTTTTGCCGGTATGGCCCCCATCGACAACCCAAGAATTGTCACAGTTGTAGCAGTGGATGCGCCGCAGTCAGGTGAATACTACGGCGGCGAAGTGGCCGCGCCAGTGTTTTCTCGGGTGATGAGCGATGCGCTGCGTCTGCTTAACGTAAAGCCTGAGCTGGAGGTTGGCGCAACAAGTCGGCAGCCGGTAAACATCGGGGCGAGGGGGTAGGCCTATGTGCATAACATCTCTCAGTACGTTGTTGCAGGGTATTGCGCCCGTGCCTTCTGTTTTCGATGTGACCATCCACGGGCTGCAAACGGATAGCCGTGAAGTTCGTTCCGGAGATGCATTTGTTGCTTTGGCAGGCGCAAAGACGCCGGCTGACCAGTATGTGGATCAAGCAATAGCGGCAGGCGCCACAGTTGTGCTTCTGGAAACGGAGAGCAGCGGCGAGTGCCAGGAATATCGGGGTGCATTGATTGTGCCTGTTCCGGAACTCCGACAACTGCTGGGGAAAATTGCAGCCCGCTTTTACGAGCACCCTTCGCGCAGGCTGCGGTTGATCGGCGTTACCGGTACCAACGGAAAAACCTCGGTGAGCCATTACATCGCCCAGTTACTAGGCGCGGCAGACACGCCCTGTGGTGTTCTGGGGACTTTGGGTTACGGCATGCCCGGTTCCTTGCAGAAGGCCAGCCATACTACGCCTGACGCGGTTCAGATTAATCGTGCTTTGTCGGGCATTCTTGCCAGTGGCGGCCGCGCAGCAGCGATGGAAGTGTCTTCCCATGGTCTGGATCAAGGCAGAGTAGACGGCCTGGCAATAACCGGTGCCGTGTTTACCAATCTGACGCGGGACCATCTGGACTATCACGGTTCAATGGAGTCCTACGGTGCGACCAAGGCACGATTGTTCGAGCGTGAGGATGTGCACTTCTCGGTAATAAATTTTGATGATCCCTTTGGCCGTCAGCTCTATGAAAAGCTTGAAGGTAAGTGTGATCGCATTCGCTACAGCCTTCACGAATCCGAAGTCGAGCTGTGGCTGAAAGAATTTCGTCCCACAGATAACGGCTTTGATGCTGTGGTTGATGGCGAGTGGGGCGAATTTGGCTTTTCCGCGCCGCTGATGGGGAGTTTCAATGCCAGCAACGTGCTTGCGGCAATTGCAGCGGTTATGACCCTGAATGTGACGGTCGAACAGGTACGGCAGGCGGTAGAACTGTTAACACCGCCACCCGGGCGGCTTGAGCGTTTCTGTGGCGCAAGCGGCGTTCGTGCTGTGGTTGATTATGCTCACACACCCGATGCGCTCGCGAATGCTTTAGCTGCGCTGCGGCCTCACGTAACAGGCAAGCTGATCTGTGTGTTTGGTTGCGGTGGCGACCGGGACAGCGGCAAGCGGCCTGAAATGGCGAAGGAAGCTGAAAAGTGCGCCGATGTCCTTATCGTTACAGATGACAACCCGCGGACAGAAAACCCGGTGGAGATTGTGCAGGACATTCTGGCGGGCTTCTCCCGGCCGGATGCCGCCACAGTTATTCACGACCGGGCTGAGGCGATTCGCACAGCCATAAATATGTCAGAGCCAGGCGACCTTGTTCTTGTTGCAGGCAAAGGCCACGAATCCTGGCAAGAAATAGCGGGTCAGAAGCTCCCGTTCAGCGATGCAAATCATGTACGCCAAGGCTTGAATATTGAGGGGGCAGACCTATGATGCGCGCCTTCTCTATTGCTGAGGCTGTGTGTTTTACCAGCGCAAAGTGTGTATCGCAGGGGCTGGATGCGGTTCAGTTCACTGGCGTGTCCACAGACACGCGCGTATTGAAAGCAGGTGAGCTATTTGTCGCCCTGCGCGGTGACAACTTTGATGGCCACAAATTTTTACAGGCTGCGCAGAAGCTGGGTGCCAGTGCTGCCGTGGTTGATACGCCGGCTGATAGCGGTCCCGGTATGCCTCAGTTGGTTGTGGCGGACACTGTTGAAGCACTGGGGGCTCTGGCCGCCGGCAATCGTAATGAAAGCGACGCGAAGCTGGTTGCTATTACCGGTAGCAGTGGCAAAACCACCGTTAAAGAACTGGTCGCTGCCATTCTGGCGCGTATGGGGGAAACCCTTGCGACCCGCGGCAATCTGAACAATCACATTGGTGTGCCCTTGACCCTGTTCGGCCTGGAGCCCAGGCACGAATATGGTGTTGTTGAATTAGGTGCCAGCGGGATTGGTGAAATCGCCCATACCGTTGCAATGACCAAACCTCAGGTTGTGATTCTCACGAATGCGGGGGAAGCACACCTCGAGGGCTTTGGCAGTTACGAGAATATCGTGCAGGCCAAGGGCGAAATTATCGAAGGCGTTAGCGATGCCGGCTTGGTGGTTTTGAACCGGGATGACCCTGCGTTTGAACAGTGGCTTGCCCGAGCCGGGAACCGACGGGTTGTCAGTGTCAGCCGCTTGGGGCACCCCGAGGCAGACTACAGCGCAGCTGTCGAACCAAAGCAAAGTCTGCAGGCGGAAGTTGTGTGTGCAGGGCCTGACGGATGGAGGCTCACGTTCCTGTTGCCCCTCGAAGGCGAACACAACGTAACCAACGCTCTGCTGGCGATTGCAGCAGCCCGTGAGCTGGGTGCAACGGATTCGGCAATCAAAGACGGTTTGGCCGGGGTCCAGCCAGCACGTGGGCGCCTCCAGGTAGTCAATCTTCCGGGAGAATTGTCAGTTATTGATGACAGTTACAACGCAAACCCGGCCTCCATGAAAGCAGCGTTGGGTGTTCTGGCAAAGCGCCAAGGCGCGCATATTGCGGTTTTAGGAGCGATGGGCGAGCTCGGGCCAACCGCTCGCGAACTTCACCGTGAAGTGGGTGCCTTTGCTTCGGAGTTGGGCATTGCCCGCCTGGTAACGGTAGGTCCCGGCTGCGAAGGCTACGCCGAGGGTTTTGGTGAAGCGACAGAGATGTATGAAACACACGATGAGGCCGTGCAGGTCATTTATCGGGCTAAAGAGCGGCCAATGACCGTGCTGGTTAAAGGGTCCAGAAGTTCCGCCATGGATCTCGTGGCGGATGGAATTATAAACAAGGTGAATAAAGCATGTTGCTCTGGCTGACAGGGGTTCTTTCAGACTATTTTTCGGCGCTGACGGTGTTTCAGTACCTGACCGTGCGCGGAATTCTGGGCACGTTAACCGCGCTCCTGATCTCTTTGCTTATCGGACCAGTGATGATCCGCAAACTGAGTCAGTATCAGATTGGTCAGGCGATTCGTGATGATGGTCCCCAGACACACCTCAGTAAAGCTGGAACGCCAACCATGGGCGGCGCGCTGATCCTGGTCTCTATCGGCATCAGCACATTGTTGTGGGCGGACCTGTCCAACCGTTATGTATGGGTGACGTTGCTGGTTACCTTGCTGTTCGGCGCTATTGGCTGGGTGGATGATTACCGGAAAGTGGTTGAGCGCAACCCTCGTGGCCTGCCTGCACGGTGGAAGTACTTCTGGCAGTCTTTGATTGGTGCAGCCGCAGCCATAGTGTTGTACTTCAGTTCCGCTTTGCCCCAGGAAACCTCGTTGTACCTGCCATTTCTTAAAAATGTGTCACTGACCCTCGGGCCGGTGCTCTTTATCCTGCTTACTTATTTTGTGATTGTCGGTAGCAGCAACGCGGTGAACCTGACAGATGGTCTGGATGGCCTCGCAATCATGCCCACCGTCATGGTTGCAGGTGCCTTGGGCATTTTCGCCTACGTATCCGGCAACGTGCAGTTCGCAAATTATCTGCTGATCCCGCACTTGCCGGGTACCGGCGAACTGATTGTCTTTTGCGGGGCCCTCGTGGGCGCCGGTCTTGGCTTCCTCTGGTTTAACACTTATCCCGCCCAAGTATTCATGGGTGACGTTGGTGCCTTGGCCCTGGGTGCAGCTTTGGGTGTGGTCGCAGTGATCGTGCGCCAGGAAATCATTCTTTTCATCATGGGCGGCGTGTTTGTGATGGAAACAGTGTCAGTGATCCTTCAGGTTGCCTCGTTCCGGCTGACTGGTCGCCGGATATTCCGGATGGCACCACTGCATCATCATTTTGAACTTAAAGGATGGCCAGAACCGCGTGTGATTGTGCGTTTCTGGGTCATCACTGTAATTCTCGTTCTGATTGGCTTGTCCAGTCTGAAATTACGATAGGAAGCCGGACTGATTATGAGTGTCATCACTTCAGATCGTCGCACACTGGTAGTAGGGCTCGGTAAAACCGGGCTCTCCTGCGTGCGCTATCTGACTGCGCAGGGGCGAGAGGTTGCCGTGGCGGATAGCCGCGAAGCGCCGCCGTGCCTGGATGACCTTCGTGCCAGGTGGCCTGATGTTTCTGTCCATCTTGGATCGTTCAGCCCCGAACTATTTGCGGGGTTCAACGAACTGATCGTAAGCCCGGGAATCAGCATTGCTGAGCCGGCTGTAGCCTACGCCGCTGAGCAGGGCGCGCGCATACGGGGCGATATTGATCTGTTTGCTGAGGCTGCCGACGCACCTGTTGTGGCCATAACAGGTTCCAACGGCAAAACCACTGTTACCACTTTATTGGGTGAGATGGCTCGTTCTGCGGGTCCCAAGGTTCAGGTTGGCGGAAACATCGGCACACCGGCACTGGATTTGCTGGGCCTGGGCGCCGACTTGTACGTGCTTGAACTCTCCAGCTTTCAGTTGGAAACCACTACAGGTCTGAATGCGCTGGCGGCAACCGTGCTGAATGTCAGTGATGATCATCTGGATCGCTATCCGGACAAGATGGCTTATTTCCAGGCAAAGCAACGAATCTTCCAGGGCTGCAAGAACGCTATCGTGAACCTGGACGATGCGCTCAGCACTCCCATGGCGCGGGACAACCTGCGGTTTGTGTGTTTTGGCTTTAATCGGGTGAACCCGCAAACGTTCAGTACCCGGGAAGACGATCAGGGCCTATGGCTGACCTTCGGCTTCGATAACCTGCTCAATGCCAGCGAGCTGAAACTGATGGGCTGGCACAACCTCAGCAACGTAATGGCTGCGTTGGCACTTGGGCAGGCCGCGGGACTGCCAATGGACATCATGTTGGATAGCGCGCGGAACTTCAGTGGGTTGCCGCACCGCTGTGAGCTTGTGCGCAGGCTTGCAGGCGTGGATTACATCAATGACTCCAAGGGCACGAATGTTGGAGCCACCGTCGCCGCCATAAAAAGCCTGGTGCCGGAAGGCGAAGGGAAACTCGTGCTGATTGCTGGTGGAGAAGGCAAGGGTGCCGAGTTTACAGAGCTGGCGGCCCCCGTCAGTGACGGTTGCCGCGCGGTTGTATTGATTGGCCGCGATGCAGATCGTATTGCTGGGGCTCTGGCCTCCGAGACGCCGGTATACCGGGCCGAAACCTTGAAGGCTGCGGTGGAAAAATCTGCCGAGCTTGCGCAGCAAGGCGATCGGGTACTCTTTTCCCCCGCTTGCGCGAGCTTCGATATGTTTGCGGACTATATGGATCGTGGTGAGCAATTCCGCACCCAGGTCCAATCACTGCGGGAGGTGAACTGATGCAGTTAGGGCTATCAGTAGCACCCGCAAGGACACAATGGTTGGGCGAAATTCAGCCCCTGCCGGTTCTGGTTATCAGCTCGGTTGCCTTGCTGATTATCGGGGTTGTGATGATTTCCTCCGCTTCCATGGACTTGGCGGTAGAGACCATGGGCAATGGTTATCACTATGTGATTCGCCAGCTCATGTTCGCGGTTATGGGCTGCATGCTGGCATTGGTGTCGGTCAACGTGCCAGTGGCCTGGTGGGAGCGCAGCGGTTGGTTGTTGCTCGGGATAGGGCTGCTGGTGCTGGTCCTGGTTCTTACGCCACTGGGTCGCACCGTGAACGGTTCTACGCGCTGGATCCCGTTTGGGCTGTTCAACGTGCAAGTGTCGGAAGTGGCAAAGCTATGCCTGATTGCATACCTGGCCGGCTACGTTGTAAGGCGCCGCGATGAGTTGCTGAATACTTGGCCGGGCTTTTTGAAGCCGCTGGTCGTTCTTGGCGTGGCATCTGCCTTGTTGGTTATTCAGCCTGACTTTGGGGCGACAGTGGTTCTGGTGACCGCAGCTGCGGGCATGATTTTCCTTAGCGGTGTGCGGCTTAGCCGGTTTGTACCGCTGATTGCCATTCTGGTGGTGCTCGGGGTGATTCTGGTACTGACGCAGCCCTACCGGCTGAAGCGCGTAGTGAGTTACCTCGACCCCTGGAAAGATCAGTTCGACAGCGGCTACCAGCTAACGCAGTCATTGATTGCTTTTGGTCGCGGCGACTGGAGTGGCGTTGGCCTCGGAAACTCAATACAGAAGCTGTTCTTCCTGCCGGAGGCTCATACAGACTTTATTTTCGCCATCATCGCGGAAGAGTTCGGGCTGATTGGCTCACTGATCGTGCTGGGGCTGTTTACTGTGCTGGTTGTAACCGGATTCGTGATTGCACGGCGGGCAGAAAAGGCAGATATGCCGTTTGGTGCCTGCTTCGCCTACGGCATCACATTGCTGATCGGCTTGCAGGCCGGAATCAACATGGCAGTCAGTACCGGATTGCTTCCCACCAAAGGGCTGACCTTGCCGTTGGTGAGTTATGGCGGCTCCAGCTTGATGATCAGCTGTGTGTGTATCGGCATTCTCGCTCGGGTTGAAATGGAACGGCTGGATAAGGAAAAGCAGGCTTCGGAAAAGACGGCCCCCCGGAAGCGAGGAGGTGCGCGCTATGAATGAACCTCGCCGCTTTCTGATGATGGCTGGAGGCACTGGTGGCCACGTGTTTCCAGCACTTGCCACCGCACGGGCACTCGAAGCCAAGGGGCATGAAGTGCACTGGCTGGGTGCTGTCGGCGGCATGGAGGAACGGTTGATTTCTGACACTGGCATACCTATGTCGTTGATCCACATTTCGGGGCTCCGGGGAAAAGGCAAGCTTGCTTTGCTGGCAGCGCCGTTCCGCCTGATGCGTGCGCTGGGTGAAGCGTTCACCATCATGCGCCGCATTCGCCCGGACTGTGTGGTTGGCATGGGTGGGTTTGTGACTGGCCCTGGAGGCTTGGCAGCCTGGCTTACGAAAACGCCGCTAGTGATTCATGAGCAGAATGCCATTGCAGGAATGACCAACCGGATTCTGGTGCGGTTTTCAAAAACAGTGCTGGAAGCCTTCCCGGGAAGTTTTGGAACAGACGTGGTCACCCGGTGTACCGGTAATCCGGTGCGGGAAGATCTGGCGACCTTAGCGTCCCCTGAAGAAAGAATGGCCGGGCGCTCGAACGAATCCGGAGATCAGAACAATTCGCTGCGAATTCTGGTGATCGGTGGCAGTTTGGGTGCCCAGGTGTTCAATCAGCAATTGCCAGAAGCCCTGGCAATGCTGCCAGAACAGGAGCGACCACAGGTGCGGCATCAGTGTGGGGAACGACATCTTGAAGATGCCCGCGCCTCTTATGAGCAGCACGGCGTGAGTGCCGATGTTGAACCGTTTATTAAGGATATGGCGGAAGCCTACGGTTGGGCCGACGTAGTGTTGTGCCGCGCTGGCGCACTGACGGTATCTGAATTGTGTGCCGCAGGAATCGGCGCAGTGCTGGTGCCATTTCCCCATGCGGTGGACGATCATCAAACGAAAAATGGTCAGCAATTGGTGAGTGCCAAAGCGGCCATCCTGATACCACAGTCACGGCTTACACCGGCCGTGCTGGCAGAAACCCTTGGCGACCTTGCCGGGGATCGCGCCCGAGTCATGGAAATGGCCAAGGCTGCACATACTTTGGCTCGCCCCGATGCAACGGAGCGAGTCGTAAATTATTGCCTGGAGGCCGCTAATGGCTGATACAAACAATCCGCCGCTTGCTTTTCAAGTACCGGAAATGCGCCGGATTCGCCACATTCACTTTGTGGGTATCGGTGGTGCCGGCATGAGTGGCATTGCAGAAGTGCTGAAAAACCAGGGCTACGACGTGTCTGGCTCAGACATCAAACAAGGTGTAGTTACAGATCGTCTCAAAGCCATGGGCATTGAGATTCAGATTGGCCACCGTGAGGAAAACAGCGCTAAGGCCGACGTGGTTGTAGTGTCGTCTGCTGTTGCATCTGACAACCCCGAGATGGTTTCGGCCCGCAGTCGGCGGGTGCCTATTGTGCCCCGTGCTGAAATGCTGGCGGAAATCATGCGTTACCGCCACGGCATTGCCGTAGCCGGAACCCATGGCAAAACCACTACAACCAGCCTGATTGCGTCGGTGCTGGGTGAAGCCGGGCTTGATCCCACTTTCGTGATCGGCGGCAAACTGAACAGTGCAGGTACCAATGCCAAGCTGGGTGGGTCCCGATATCTGGTTGCTGAAGCGGATGAGAGCGATGCCTCCTTTCTGCACCTGACGCCGACCGTGTCAGTGGTCACCAACATCGAAGCCGATCATATGGACACCTACGACGGCGACGTGGAAAAGCTTAAACAAACGTTTGTGGATTTCCTTCATAACCTGCCTTTTTACGGCTTGGCTGTGATGTGTGTGGATGATCCCTATGTGAACGAAATCATCCCTCGTATCGCACGCTCAATTATCACTTACGGCATCAGTAACCCCGATGCGGATTATCGGGCAGAGAACATCGTTTCTGACGGGCTGAGAACACACTTTGTGGTTAAGCGGCCTGGTGGGCGAAGCGATCTTGAAGTCGAACTGAAAATGCCAGGGCGTCACAACGTACTGAATGCCTTGGCAGTGATTGCTGTAACGACGGATGACGGGGTTTCTGACGACGCTATTTGTCGCGGGCTTGCCGCTTTTGCCGGCGTCGGTCGCCGTTTCCAGGTTTACGGGGATTACAAAATACCCGGCGGTAGCGTCACGTTGGTGGACGACTATGGTCACCACCCCACTGAAGTCGAAGCCGTCATTCGGGCAGCTCAAGGGGCATGGCCCGAGCGCCGCATAGTGATGTTGTATCAGCCTCACAGATTTAGCCGTACCCGCGACTTGTACGAAGATTTTGTGCGGGTGTTATCGGAAGTTGACGGCCTCTTGCTGATGGAAGTGTATTCGGCCGGTGAACCCGCAATACCCGGCGCAGACAGCCGGGCTTTGTGTCGCAGTATTCGGCAGCGGGGCAAGGTTGAGCCGCTGTATGTGGAAGACAATCTCGAAATAGAAGGTTTGCTGGGCAGCGTTTTGCAGGATGGCGATCTTTTGATTACCCAAGGTGCTGGCGACATCGGTGGCATAGCGCTCCGGTTATCGACGCAAGGAGTTGTTGCAGGTGAGTGATATTCAGCGTCCGGGATTACCAGCGTATCAGGCAGAGCCAGACGTGGTTAAGGCGCTAGGGCGTGTGGCTGTCTTTATGGGCGGGGATTCCGCCGAGCGGGAAGTCTCCCTTAAAAGTGGTAAGGCAGTTGCCGCAGCCTTGGTTTCTGCGGGCGTAGAGGCCTTTGCCGTTGATGTGCAGGGCTGCCTGCTGAAGGCCGTTGAAAATCCTGATTTTGATCGTGTGTTTATTGCTCTTCACGGCCGTGGTGGGGAAGACGGAACCTTGCAGGCGATTCTGTCTCAGGCGGGTATTCCGTATACCGGTAGTGAAGTTATGGCCTCCGCGCTGGCGATGGATAAGTTACGCACCAAGTACGTGTTTGCTGGCTGTGGTTTGCCAACACCGAAGTTCAGAACCATGACGGCAGCCAGTGACGCCGAACAGATTGTTCAAGCGTTGCGCATGCCTTTGAGTGTTAAGCCGTCAAGGGAAGGTTCCAGCATTGGAATCCGCAAAGTGAATACTGCTGCAGAGCTGGTAGAAGCCTACGAGGCTGCCGCCGCACTGGATACCCAAGTGTTGGTAGAAGAGTGGGTTGAAGGCCCTGAGTTTACGGTCAGCTTATTGCAGGACAAGGCTCTGCCGGCCATCGGCTTGAGCACCGATCACGTGTTCTACGACTATGACGCGAAATATCTGGCGGACGACACCCGTTATCGGATTCCCTGCGGTCTGTCGCCTCAGGATGAAGCGAAGTTGCAGAATCTTGCGCTGGAGGCATTCCGGGTCGTGGGCTGCCGCACTTGGGGCCGTGTAGACATCATGCAGGATGCAGAGGGTGAATTCTGGCTTCTGGAAGTCAACACAGTTCCGGGCATGACTGATCACAGCCTGGTGCCAATGGCGGCAAAAGCTGCTGGCATCAGTTTTGAAGAACTGGTTGTGAGGATTTTGCACGACACGTTGGAGGGAGCCGATGCTTGACACACTGCTAATCCGGAGCCGGGCGATACCGTCCGACCCTCCCCGGCGCCGGGGAGCAACAACCCTCGGCCCCGAGAAGGACCGGTTTGGAGTGTTAAAAGCAATTCTGGCTGCGGTGCCCTGGCTTCAGGCCGGTATGGGCATTGCGATTCTGCTAGCGGCGGGCCTTGTGCCTTGGGCAACGGGCAAAGTGCTGGGGGCCATGGATCAACAAATTCTGGCTATTGATGTGAATGGCGATTTTGTCGGCGATAGCCGCGTTGCCATTGAACGTCAGGCCGGCAACTGGATCGGTAAGAGCTACTTTTCGACGGATCTTTCGGATATCAAGGCAGATCTTGAAAGGCGCCCCTGGGTTGAAACCGTAGCGGTGCGACGCGTATGGCCGGATCGACTGGAAATTAACATCCGGGAGAAAAGGCCGCTGGCTTACTGGACGGACGGCCGCCTGGTTAGCCGCACTGGTGAGCTGTTCATGCCGCCAAACCCGGAAGTTGCGGGAAGGTTGCCACAGCTTGCGGGCCCCGATGAGCGGGTGCGTGATGTGATCGACATGGCTCGCACCATGAGTGACAAGTTGGTCGGGCACGGCCTGGGATTCGCAGGGCTTTCACTTGAACGGCGGGGTGCCTGGACGCTCAGTCTCTCAAATGGAATTGAAGTGGTACTCGGCCGGGATCAGGTCGCGAAGCGCTTTGAGCGCTTTATCACAGTGTATGAAAACCGGCTGATATCGCGGTCGGATGAAGTTAGCCGGGTAGATGCCCGTTACACCAATGGTGTGGCGGTTCAATGGAAGCAGGCGCAGGCTGCTTCCGGCCCGAAAACATAGAAACAGTAAATTCAGACCTACGGTTTGGTGGAACGCATGTCATCGGTTGAAACGGAAAACATGATTGTCGGCCTCGATATTGGAACCTCGAAAGTGGTTGCTATTGTCGGCAAACGCAAGATGGACGGAACCATTGAGGTGGTGGGTATTGGTTCCCATCCTTCCCGGGGTCTGAAGCGGGGTGTGGTGGTTAATATCGAAACCACGGTTCAGGCAATCCAGCGAGCGGTTGAGGAAGCCGAGCTGATGGCCGGTTGTCGCATTCATTCTGTGTATGCAGGGATTGCAGGCAGTCATATCAAGAGCCTCAACTCCCACGGCATTGTCGCTATTCGTGACCGGGAAGTGACTCAGGCTGACATCGACCGGGTTATAGACGCTGCACAGGCCGTCGCCATTCCTGCTGATCAGAAGATCCTGCACATTTTGCCGCAGGAATTTGTGATTGATAACCAGGAGGGCATCAAAGAGCCAATGGGTATGTCCGGTGTGCGTCTGGAGGCGAAGGTGCACCTGGTTACCTGTGCCGTCAACGCAGCCCAGAATATTGAAAAGTGCATTCGCCGCTGTGGTCTAGAAGCCGACGACATCATTCTGGAGCAGCTGGCGTCGAGCCACGCAATTCTCACAGATGACGAAAAAGAACTGGGTGTCTGTGTAGTGGATATGGGCGGCGGCACCACGGATATTGCCGTGTTCACCGGCGGGGCCATTCGTCACACCGCTGTTATTCCCATTGCTGGTGATCAAGTTACAAACGACATAGCCATGGCTCTGCGTACGCCCACGCAGAACGCAGAGGAAATCAAGATCAAGTACGCCTGTGCCTTGACTCAGCTGGCTGGCGCAGATGAAACCATCAAGGTGCCCAGCGTTGGCGACCGGGCACCGAGGGATCTCTCACGGCAAGCCTTGGCAGAAGTGGTAGAGCCCCGTTACGAGGAGCTGTTTACCCTCGTGCAATCAGAGCTGCGCCGTTCAGGATTTGAAGACATGATTCCGGCGGGAATCGTGATTACAGGCGGCTCCTCCACCATGGAAGGCGTGGTGGAGCTTGCTGAAGAAATTTTCCATATGCCGGTACGCTTGGCGTGTCCGCACGCAGTGTCCGGCATGACAGAAGTTGTTAATAACCCTATCTACGCCACCGGCGTGGGGTTATTGATTCATGGTTTCCGGCAGATGGATCTTGGCCGGGTACCGGTGCTCAAGGGTGAAGACGCACCCTCGCTGTTTGAGCGCATGAAAGCCTGGTTTACCGGTCATTTCTGACGGTTCCGGGAAGGCAGTAAACGAAGGTATCTCGAAAAATACAATCTCGAATTAACAGCCTGGAACAAGGCTGAAAACAGCACGAAGGGGAAGGGGAATGTTTGAACTAGTCGATAATGTCCAACAAAACGCTGTCATTAAGGTAATCGGTGTGGGCGGTGGTGGCGGTAACGCCGTACGGCACATGCTGAACAGTGACATTGAGGGTGTAGATTTTATCTGCGCCAACACAGATGCCCAGGCATTGGCTGGTATGGATGCACGCCAGATCATTCAGCTGGGCGGTAACATCACGAAAGGTCTGGGCGCAGGCGCGAATCCTGAAATCGGGCGGCAGTCTGCTCTGGAAGATCGCGACCGTATCGCCGAAGCCATCAAAGGCGCGGACATGGTGTTCATCACCGCAGGAATGGGTGGTGGCACCGGTACCGGTGCTGCACCTGTGGTTGCAGAAGTTGCGCGGGAAATGGGCATTCTGACCGTTGCCGTGGTAACCAAGCCGTTCAACTTTGAAGGCGGCAAGCGCATGAGCTTGGCCGTAGAAGGGCTCAGAGAGCTGGAAGAATGCGTTGACTCGCTGATTACCATCCCTAACGAAAAGCTGCTGGCGGTTCTGGGTAAAAAGACCAGCCTGCTGGACGCATTCGCTGCTGCGAACGACGTTCTGCTTGGGGCGGTTCAGGGTATTGCTGATCTGATTACCCGCAACGGTATGATCAACGTTGACTTTGCGGACGTTAAGACAGTCATGTCCGAGATGGGCATGGCAATGATGGGTACGGCAACCGCCACCGGTGAGAACCGTGCGCGGGAAGCTGCCGAAGCGGCCATCCGCAGCCCGCTGCTGGAAGACGTCAACTTGCAGGGTGCCAAGGGTATTCTGGTCAACATTACTGCCGGTATGGACCTGAACCTGGGCGAATTCTCCGAGGTTGGCGACATTGTGCGTGAGTTTGCATCGGATACCGCTACCGTTGTTGTTGGTACCGTTATCGATCCGGAAATGACCGACGAACTTAAGGTAACTGTTGTTGCCACAGGCCTGGGCGGAGACCGTGAAAAGCCTACCAAGGTGGTGGATAACACCCGCTCCCTGGACGGCAAAACAGATTACAAACAGCTGGATCGCCCTGCAATCCTGCGTCGCCGTGCGGTATCTCACGGTAATGTTGCGATTGATCAGAGCAAGGAAAGTGAAGAGCAGGGTGTCGACTATCTCGATATTCCCGCATTCCTTCGCCGGCAGGCTGACTGATAATCTGTTGCAAATGACATCCGGTAGGGAGTGATTGTTGTCATCATTAATCACGATCCCGGATAACGATACGCTGGCTGCTGCAGCTATGTTGCTTAAAGTTTAGGCAATACAGGGCCGCGCAAATGGCAATCAGTCGTATTTTTTGGTATTCTGAGCGCACATTTTTGTTTAGAATATCGCCAATTTTTACGGAATAACGAACCGATGATCAGACAACGGACACTTAAAAACACGATCCGTGCTACCGGAGTCGGGCTGCATTCAGGAGAAAAGGTTTACCTTACCCTGAAGCCTGCACCGATAGACTCGGGAATCATTTTCCGTCGCACCGATCTGGACCCAGTGGTCGAGATTCTGGCCTGTGCTGAAAATGTGGGTGAGACCATGCTGTCCACGACGCTGGTAAAAGACGGTGTCCGTGTGGCAACAATCGAGCATTTGTTGTCAGCCATGGCTGGTCTCGGTATCGATAACTGCTATGTGGAACTGAGCGCTGCAGAAGTGCCGATCATGGACGGCTCTGCCGGCCCATTCGTCTTTCTGCTGCAGTCTGCCGGCATTGCCGAGCAGGAAGCGGCCAAACGTTTCATTCGCATCAAGCGGGAAGTCACGATTGAAGAAGGCGACAAGAAGGCTACCTTCCTGCCGTTTGAGGGCTTCAAGGTGAGCTTCGGCATCGACTTTGATCATCCGGTGTTCAAGGGCCGTGCCCAGACCGCGACGGTAGACTTTTCAAGCACGTCTTTCGTGAAGGAAGTCAGCCGCGCAAGAACTTTCGGGTTCATGCGTGACATTGAAAAGCTTCGAGCGATGAATCTGGCGCTAGGTGGCAGTGTAGATAACGCCATTGTGGTAGACGACTACAAAATCCTGAACGAAGACGGCCTTCGTTATGAGGATGAGTTCGTCAAGCACAAAGTACTGGACGCAATCGGTGATCTTTACCTGTTAGGCAATAGCCTGATTGGTGAATTCCGTGGCATCAAGTCCGGTCACGATCTGAATAATAAGCTGCTGCGCAAGCTCAGGGCGGAAGAGGATGCATGGGAAGTGGTAACCTTCGATAACGAAGAGACCGCACCTATCTCCTATATGAAACCTGTGCTGGCGGTGCCGGCTTAAGGCTGGATGCCTTAATCCCGTACGTGGCTTGCGAGTTTTTCGAGAACCTCGCGTAGTTTTTTATCCTTCGTGTGCCCGGCTTCCTCTTTGAGGAGCTGGGCATTTTCTTTACTAAGCGTCAGTTTTTTCGCCGGTGGTTTTTCGTTAAACCTTGGTGGTACTACCTTTACTTTGAGTTTCCACACGAACCGGAACAGTTCGTTCTCCCGTAGTTTTTCCATGATCTCGTGCTGGCGGAAACGAATCTGGCTGGCCTTTCCGGCGCTTTCGGTAGAGAGGGTTAGTTCTCCTTCCAGGCAGCAGACAAATCGGGTGCCGGGCGCCAGTGTTGGCGGTAAAGAGGCAATAACCTCCTCTTCTGCCTTGCGGTGAGTGTTGGCTTTTGCGACCAGATCGCGCAGGACCGGCGTTCTGCCCAGGTTGTCGAAGGTCATTTTTTGCTCATTTTTTCGTTTCATAAGGCGTTTTCTTCTCGACGACCACGATAACGATTGGTTACACTTCGGCACGCTTTGTGCGTAGCACCGGTGTTACTCTTGTTTTACCTTGTTGTAAATCAGTATGTCTACCGGGCGCTGCGATATATCAGTACGTAGTTGTTGCTAAGGATGGCAAACCCACTCGGATTATTCGGGGCCGCAACACTACAGGAGATGGTTGCGGTTCATTGATGAAATCAGAAAACACTATGAATATCATTCTTGTTGGCAAGAGTCACGGCAAGTCCCGCGTATTGGCGCTGAATAGCACGGTTGTTGTGGCTATGGCACTTGTGGGTGTTGCGCTGATAACAGCTGCAGGCTGGGCGGGATATAGCGTGGCGGAAAGTAAGGCTGAAGCGCGTGAGCCGACTGACTCCGAGCTTGTTGCGCATTGGCGGAGCAAACTGGGGGAGCAAAAAGTTGAACTTGCAGGTTTACAGCAGAATGTTCAGGACCAGGTAGATGCTCTGACCCTTCGCCTTGGTGAGATTCAGGGTCGTTTGTTGCGCCTTGATGCCTTGGGACAGCGCTTCGTGGAGTCTGGACTGGTTGCCAGCGATGAATTTGACTTTAATCAGCCAGCAGCGGTTGGTGGCCCGGAAGACTCGCATCCTGCAGATTCGTTCTCAGCACCCGATTTAACCCGGATGATTGATGAACTGGAGCGCAAAATGCTCGACCGCGAACAACAGTTGCGCCTCCTTGATCAAGTTTCCTCCCGCCAGAAGCTGGAGGATGAGTTGTATCTGGAAGGTCGCCCTATCACTTGGGGTTGGTTGTCGTCGCGTTATGGCTACCGTTCAGACCCGTTTACTGGCAAGCGTACCTGGCACGCCGGGGTTGATCTGGCCGGAAAGGATGGCAGCGATATTATTTCTGTCGCTGGTGGTGTAGTGACCTATGCCTCGGAACGCCATGGCTACGGCAACCTGGTTGAAGTTGACCACGGTGATGGCTTGGTTACCCGCTACGCCCACAGCAAGACAATCAAGGTAAAAGTGGGTGACGTGGTTCAGAAGGGGCAGGTGCTTGCGCTGATGGGAAGCACTGGTCGCTCAACGGGTCCCCACGTGCATTTCGAGGTGATTCGTAACGGTAAAACAGAAAACCCCGAAACCTACATGAAAAGAGCCAGTCGTTAATTGCTCAGGTGTCGCCTGACGTTCGCTTAGCCCCCGCCAGCCTCATCAGGTTCTTTAGCTCCCGGTATTTGGCACAGGATAGCCGCATAACTTCGGCTATGTGAGCCCTGCCTTTTGTACTCCCGCAAAATAAGGTTAGAATGCCGGCTTCCTCCGTTTAATCAAAGAAGCAGTGGTCTATGTTCTCAAAGTTTGCAACCAAGATGTTCGGCAGTAAAAATGCCAGAGAAATCAAGAGAATGCGCAAGCTGGCCTTGGGTGTTAATGAGCTTGAAGAGCAGTTTGGCAATCTTACGGACTCCGAGTTGCAGGGCAAGACTGCCGAGTTCCGTCGTCGGCTGGACGAGGGAGAGAGTCTCGATGCATTACTGCCTGAGGCTTTTGCTACTGTACGTGAAGCTGGGCGCCGGGTTATGGGCATGCGCCACTACGATGTGCAGCTGATCGGTGGTATTACCCTGCATGAAGGCAGGATTGCTGAGATGAAGACCGGTGAGGGTAAAACCCTGGTCGCCACTGCTGCTGTTTATTTGAATGCCTTACCTGGCAAAGGCGTACACGTAGTAACTGTAAACGACTACCTTGCCAGTCGTGATGCTGAATGGATGGGTAAACTCTATCGCTTTCTCGGTTTGCAGGTTGGAGTAGTTGTCGCTGGCCAGCCTCCCGAAGAGAAACGCGCCGCCTATCAGGCAGATATCACCTACGGTACCAACAACGAATTCGGTTTTGATTACCTCCGTGACAATATGGCCTTTAGCACAGATGACAAAGTGCAACGTGGCCTTTACTACGCGATTGTCGACGAAGTTGACTCCATCCTTATTGACGAAGCCCGGACGCCGCTGATCATCTCTGGCGCTGCGGAGGATAGCTCCAAAGCATACCTGGCTATCAACGAGCTGATCCCCAGCCTTGAGAAAGGGGAGGTCAGTGAAGAGGGGGAATCCTCCGGCGATTTCACCATCGACGAGAAATCGCGCCAGGTTGAATTGACTGAAGGGGGCCACGAGCGGGTTGAAGAACTTCTGCTGGGTCGCCAGCTACTGGAAGAAGGTGAGAGCCTCTACTCAGCGGCCAACCTGAGCTTGCTGCACCACGTGCACTCAGCGCTTCGTGCCCATCACTTGTTCCAGAAGGATGTAGATTACATTGTTCAGGGTGGCCAGGTTGTTATTGTTGACGAGCATACAGGGCGCACTATGCCCGGTCGTCGCTGGAGTGAAGGGCTGCATCAGGCGATAGAGGCTAAAGAAGGTCTGAAAATTCAGGCCGAAAGCCAGACGCTGGCTTCAACAACATTCCAGAACTATTTCCGGTTGTATGAAAAACTCGGCGGCATGACGGGTACTGCAGATACCGAAGCCTTTGAATTCCGCCAGATTTACGGTCTTGACGTGGTGGTGATACCGCCCAACAAGCCGATTCAGAGAATTGATTACAACGACCTTGTTTATCTCACCCAGGATGAAAAATTCCACGCCATCATTGATGAAATCAAAGATGTGACAGCGGAGGGACGGCCAATCCTGGTTGGTACCGCTTCCATCGAAGCCTCTGAATTACTCTCCATGCTGCTGAAAAAGGCGCGCATTGAGCACAAGATCCTTAACGCCAAGCAGCATGAGTCAGAGGCGCAGATCATCGCCCAGGCAGGGCGGCCGGGTGCTGTGACCATCGCTACCAACATGGCTGGACGGGGCACGGATATTGTACTGGGTGGTAACTGGGAGCACGAGGTTGCTGCCCTGGATAATCCCACTGAAGAAGAGGTTGCTCGCCTCAAGGCTGAGTGGACAGAGCGCCACAATCAGGTTCTGGAAGCGGGTGGTCTGCACATTGTGGGCACCGAGCGCCACGAATCCCGCCGTATAGACAACCAGTTACGCGGCCGTGCCGGGCGTCAGGGTGACCCGGGTTCTTCCCGTTTCTTCCTGTCTCTGGAAGACAACCTGATGCGTATCTTTGCGCCGGATCGGGTCAAAAGCCTGATGCAGGCTATGGGAATGAAGAAAGGCGAGGCCATTGAGCATCGAATGGTTACCAACGCCATTGAGAAATCCCAACGCAAGGTCGAGGGTCGTAACTTCGATATGCGTAAAACGCTGCTTGAGTATGACGATGTAGCGAACGATCAGCGTACGGTTATTTACGATCAGCGTAACGAAGTGATGTCCTCAGAGGATGTCTCCGAAATGGTTGATACCATCCGTGCGGATGTTGTTGATTCGCTGGTCAGCGAGCATATTCCGCCCCAGAGCATGCCAGAGCAGTGGGATGTGGCCGGGCTGGAAGCGCAGTTACAGTCTGAAATGTCTATCGACTTGCCTGTTCAGGCATGGCTGGAAGAGGACAAGAAACTATACGAAGACAACCTGCGCCAGAAAATTCTGGACGAAATCGTTGCAGCATACCGGGCGAAGGAAGAGATTGCTGGCGCAGAGTCCATGCGCAGGTTTGAAAAGCAGGTGTTCCTGCAGGTCCTGGATACCTTGTGGAAAGAACATCTTTCCAACATGGATCACCTGCGGCGCGGCATCCACTTGCGTGGCTATGCTCAGAAGAACCCCAAGCAGGAATACAAGCGCGAAGCGTTTAATCTGTTTGAAACCATGCTGGAAACCATGAAGCGCGATGTAACCCGTGTGCTGTGTCATGTTCGGGTTCAGAGCCGGGAAGAAATGGAAGAGGTTGAGCGTCGCCGCAAGGAAGAACTCGAGCAGGAGCTGGCACGGGCACGCCTGCGTCACGATGAATCCAGTGCGACAGCGCAGGGCGAAGGCGAGCGAAGGGATGAAGATCAGGGTGCGCCAGAAACCTTTGTGCGCCAGGAGCGTAAAGTGGGCCGTAACGAGCCCTGCCCATGCGGATCCGGCAAGAAATTCAAACAGTGCTGTGGCAAGGTAAGCTGACCACCCTGCACAGACAGGAAGTAAAGTACGGAGCCCGCAATCGGCCAGTTAACTGGCAGACTGCGGGTTTTTCGTTTTCAGACCTATTCATACTAGTAGCATTATAAAAAGGAGCGGCAGGATGGCGGTTGGACCAGGAACCTTACCCGAGTTTTTTCCCGTAGCAGGTGTCAAGGTGGGTATTGCCAGCGCGGGCATCAAGAAGCCTGGACGCAAGGACATTGTGGTGTTTGAGTTGGCACCGGGAAGCCGTGTTGCCGGCTTGTTTACCCGCAACCAGTTCTGCGCAGCCCCGGTAACCTTGAGTCGCAAACATCTGGCTGAAAAAGCCCCGCGTTACCTTTTGATCAACACAGGTAATGCCAATGCGGGTACAGGTGCCCGTGGCATGGATGATGCGCTTGCTTGTTGTCAGGCCTTGGCAGAGCATGCCGGAGTCACTGCTGCAGAGGTACTGCCTTATTCAACAGGGGTGATTGGTGAGCCATTGCCGGTTCAGAAGATTGTGGGCGCTCTGCCAGAAGCCTTGGGCAGCACGGCGGACAATCGCTGGGCGGAAGCGGCGAGCGGTATAATGACCACAGACACGCGGCCGAAGGGTGCGTCGGTTCAGTTTGATCTGGGCGGCCACACAGTGTCTATTTCCGGCATCAGCAAGGGCGCTGGTATGATTCGCCCCAATATGGCGACCATGCTGGGCTTTATCGCCACCGATGCGCGTATTGCGCAAGATGCGTTGCAGGCTTTGGCATCAGAACTGGGGGAGCAATCCTTCAATCGAATCACTATTGATGGTGACACCTCCACCAACGATGCCTGTACGCTCATCGCCAGCGGCCAGTACTCCGGCCCTGAAATTACCCTCGACAGCCCGCATCTGCCGGCGCTCAAGGCTGCGCTAAAAGATATCTACATGGATCTCGCCCACGCCATCGTGCGTGACGGTGAAGGCGCCACCAAGTTCATTACCATTCAGGTTAGTGGTGCAGCCGCCCAGCAGGAGGCCCTGGATGTGGCCTATACAGTCGCTCACTCACCTCTGGTGAAGACCGCGCTGTTTGCATCAGACCCCAACTGGGGGCGCATTCTGGCGGCCGTAGGCCGGGCTGGAGTAGTGGATCTGGACGTTAATGCCCTGGAAATCCACCTCGGAGATGTATGTCTTGTGAGAGACGGTGGACGTGCTGAGGATTATTCCGAGGAGCGGGGTCAGGCAGTAATGGATCAGGAGGAGATTACGATTGCTATCAACCTTAAACGGGGCGACATAAGGGAAACCGTCTGGACCTGCGATTTCTCCCATGACTATGTCACCATCAACGCAGATTATCGCAGCTGAGCATGGCCAAAACAGACGTTGGTGTTCGGGAGATCCACGTGGCCGTTGGCGTCATCGTTCGTGATGGGTGTGTACTTATTGCCCGCCGCCCGGACCATGTCCATCAAGGTGGTTTGCTTGAATTTCCCGGTGGCAAAGTTGAGCCGGATGAAACGGTACAGGCTGCCTTGGTTCGGGAGATTGCCGAAGAAACCGGTTTACACATACCGGAGGGCTCCTTGCGACCAGTGATTGGTATCCGCCACGACTACGGCGACAAGCGGGTCTTTCTGGATGTTTGGCGAACGGATCAGGCCGAGGGTGACGCTCATGGCCGTGAAGGGCAGCCCATAGAGTGGGTTCGCCCTGAAAGCCTGCGGGATGAGGATTTTCCGGCAGCTAACCGGCCAATTATCCGGGCGCTGCAACTCCCTTGCTTGCTGGCGTTAACCGGCGAGTTCAGTCCTGATGCCGATCCTGGTCAACTACTGGGCAGGGCCCTTGAGCGCTTGTCAGAGCAGGATCGTTCGGCGTTGATTATGTTGAGAGCGCCAGCTTTGGATTCAGAGAGCTATGCTTCTGTTGCTGAAACTGCACTGGAGCTGTGCGAGCGAGCTGGAGCCGGCCTTTTGGTGCATGGCTCGCCTGCAGCATTCGATGACACCCCCGATGCGGCTGGGCTGCACCTGCCGTGGCGAGAGGCCCAAAAACTTGAGGCAAGGCCTGTGCCTGATGGGGTATGGCTTGGGGTTTCCTGCCACAACGCCCGTGAGATAGATCATGCAGTGGCGATTGGGGCAGACTATGTGACGCTTGGCCCGGTAAAGCCCACAGAGACGCACCCGGGCGCTCCCGTACTGGGCTGGGCGGGATTCCGTGATCTGGTCGCAAACGCACCCATTCCGGTTTTCGGGCTGGGAGGGCTGCAGCCAGAAGATCTTGATGAAGCTCAGCAGGCAGGCGCTCAAGGTATCGCCGGGATCCGGTACTGGTGGCCTCAGGGTTGACCTGGATTCGCCGCGCTGTCCTACATCTCTGGTATGCTCCGGCCCTTGATACTTTATTTTAGTGCAACCTGCTCACCACTTACTGAAACTGAAACCCGGGAGACACCGTGAGTAAACTGACGCATCTTGACGACAAGGGTGAAGCCCGCATGGTGGACGTTACGGAGAAAGCCGTAACGGAGCGTGAAGCGCGCGCCGAAGCGACCATTCATATGGCGGCAGAAACCCTCCGGATGATCATCGACGGGGAGCACCCGAAAGGTGATGTGCTGGCCGTCGCCCGTATTGCCGGAATAATGGCCGCCAAACGAACCCACGATCTGATTCCCTTGTGCCACGCCCTGAACCTCACCTCAGTGAAGGTGGAGCTTACTGCGGGAGCAGACGGCGCATCGGTGCATATACTGACCAGGTGCAAGCTAGCCGGCCAGACCGGTGTGGAAATGGAAGCCCTGACAGCCGCCAGTATCGCAGCCCTGACTCTGTACGATATGTGCAAGGCCGTCGACAAGGGTATGGAAATTGGCAAGGTGCGTTTGTTGGAGAAGAAGGGCGGTCGCAGTGGGCATTGGATTGCCGACGACCACTGATGCCTGATGGGCGCGCCCGTGATAGAATACGCGCCCAGATTTATTGAACCACGAGGAAGCACTGTGGCTGTTCGTTACATCGAGACCTGCCGGTTGCCGACCCCTTTCGGGGTATTCGATATGCATGGCTTTGAAGAACCGGACACGGGAAAGGAGCATGTTGCCCTGACCCTGGGGTCGCTGGACGGCGACGAGCCCATGCTGGCCCGCACGCACTCTGAATGCCTTACAGGCGATGCGTTGTACAGCATGCGTTGCGACTGTGGTTATCAGCTTGAAGAGGCGTTACGCAGCATTGCTCGTGAAGGCCGCGGTATTCTGATGTATTTGCGTCAGGAAGGCCGGGGTATCGGCTTGCTGAATAAAATCCGCGCCTACCGTCTGCAGGATCAGGGCGCAGATACCGTTGAGGCAAACGAGCGCCTGGGTTTTGCCGCAGACTTGCGCGATTACAGCATGTGCAAGGATATGCTGGAACATCTGGGTATCAAAAGCCTGCGCCTGATGACGAATAATCCTCGCAAGGTCAAAGCACTGACCTCTTATGGCATTGCAGTAACCGAGCGCGTTCCCTTGCATGTTGGTCGCAATCCTCATAACGAGCATTATCTCGACACCAAGCAAAGTAAGCTTGGGCATTGGCTGGAAACCCATCAGGACGATGACCCCCAGCTATAATTCCAGTTTTGGCCTGGTACTTCTGGCAGACACAAAAAAGCCCGCCTTATTAAATAAGCGGGCTTTTTGCGTATTGGTAAGAAGACTTCTGGCTGGCGGTGTTATTTGACCGCTTTGAGCCTTTGGTGCTGCAGGCGTTCCATGCGCGTGCTTATGGCGGCGAATATGCCATTGGCATCCAACCCGCAATCCTTGAGCAGTTCTTCGTGTTTGCCGTGATCAATAAAGCTGTCTGGCAACCCGAGTTGAAGCACCGGCATGGAAACCTCCTGGCTGTTCAGAAACTCCGTAACAGCACTCCCTGCGCCGCCGGCAATGGCATTCTCTTCGAGAGTAACCAGCAGGTCGTGTTGTTCTGCGAGTTCCAGAACCAGCGCCTCGTCCAAAGGCTTGACGAAGCGCATGTCGGCCACGGTTGCCCCCAGCTTTTCGGCGGCTTCCAGAGCCGGTGTGAGTAGCGTGCCAAAGTTGAGAATAGCGATGCCGCTGCCTTCGCGAACCTTGCGTCCCTTGCCGATTGCCAGTGGGGTAAGTTCTTTCTGGATCTCTGCACCTGGCCCGGTTCCGCGCGGGTAGCGCACAGCTGCTGGGCCATCAAACATCAGGCCAGTCTGAAGCAGTTGACGGGTTTCGTTCTCGTCCGATGGCGTCATCAACACCATATTCGGTATGCAGCGCAGGTAGCTGATATCAAACGCGCCTGCGTGGGTCGGCCCGTCTTCACCGACCAGACCCGCCCGGTCGATAGCGAACAGTACATCCAGATTCTGGATGGCCACATCGTGAATCAGCTGATCGTAGCCGCGTTGTAAAAACGTCGAGTAGATTGCAACCACCGGTTTTGCGCCATCGCAGGCCATGCCCGCTGCTAGCGTTACGGCATGCTGTTCCGCAATGGCGACATCGAAATATCGGTCCGGGAAGCGTTCAGAGAACGCCAGCAAATCCGAGCCTTCGCACATGGCGGGGGTAATACCGCTCACACGATCATCCAGTTCAGCCGCATCACACAGCCACTGGCCGAAAACGTTCGCATACTTTTGCGTCGTCGCGACAGATTTGACTGGCTCTGGCTTGCTGGCGGGTACAGGTTCAATTTTGTTTATAGCGTGGTAGCCAATGGGGTCGGCTTCCGCCGGGGCAAAGCCCTTGCCCTTGGTCGTTACCACGTGGAGGAACTGAGGCCCCTCAAGCTCGCGGATATTTTCCAGCGTCTCAACCAGTAAGGGCAGGTCGTGGCCATCAATAGGCCCGATGTAGTTGAAACCCAGTTCTTCAAACAGCGTGCCCGGCACAATCATGCCTTTGAAGTGCTCTTCGGTTTTCTTTGCCAGGGCCATCAGGTGGGGTGCACCCTGAAGAACTTTTTTGCTGCTGTCGCGAACCTGGTTGTAGGTACGGCTTGATAGCAATTTGGCGAAATAGTTGGATAGACCTCCGACATTGCGCGAAATCGACATGTCGTTATCGTTCAGGATCACCAGCATATCGGCGCGCAGGTGCCCAGCGTGGTTCAGTGCCTCAAAAGCCATGCCTGCTGTCATGGCGCCATCACCGATTACGGCAATGCTTTTGCGGCCAGTGTCCTGCTGTCGGGCGGCGATGGCCATGCCCAAGGCTGCGCTGATGGAGGTGCTGGAATGGCCCACACCAAAGGTGTCGTACACGCTTTCCGCACGTTTGGGGAAACCGGCAAGGCCGTCTTTGCGCCGGATGCTGCCCATTTGCTCACGGCGGCCGGTCAGGATCTTGTGTGGGTAGGCCTGGTGGCCAACATCCCACACCAGTCGGTCTTCCGGTGTGTTGAAAACATAGTGTAAGGCTACCGTGAGTTCGAGCACGCCCAGCCCGGCGCCAAAATGGCCACCGGTCTGCCCGACAGACCACAGCAGGAAGGCCCGTAGCTCTCTCGCAAACTGGGTCAGCTGATCAGACGGCAGCTCCCGCAGTTGGGCGGGTACGTCAATCCGGTCCAGCAACGGTGTGTTGGGTCGCTGTGACGGGATTTCCTTGAAAATATAAGTGTCCTGCATCTGTACGGGTCTTTTCCGGGATGTTCGATAACTGGCTGGCATTATAAGGGAACAGGGAGGCCTATTTCACATATGTCAGCAGGTTCAGTGAGTTCTTGCCACTACGTAATCCGCCATGGCTCTGAGAGGGTCGGCTTCCGGCCCGAAGTCCTGCAGGCTCTGAAGGGCACTGTTCAGCAAAGAGGAGAGGTGCTGCCGCGCTCCGTCCAGCCCAAGCAGTGCCGGATAAGTCGGCTTGGCGCGGGCGATATCGGAGCCCTGAGGCTTACCGATGATTTCAGTATCGCCTTCAATGTCCAGGAGGTCATCCTGAACCTGGAACGCCAACCCGAGCGCTTTGGCGTAGGTTGTCAGGGCTTCCAGTGAGCGTTTGCTGACATCAGGGGCGGTCAGCGCACCAATGCGAACGCTGGCTTCAATTAATGCACCGGTTTTATGTCGGTGCATATTTTCAAGTTGTGCCAGTGTCAGGCTCTTGCCGACAGATTCAAGGTCAATAGCCTGGCCTCCGACCATACCACTATGGCCACTTGCGTGGGCCAGTTCCTGAATCATGGCAAGCCGTGCTGGAGCTTCTATCCCGGGCGCTTCTGCCAGCCACTCAAACGCCAATGCCTGCAGGGCATCGCCGGCAAGAATAGCTGTAGCCTCATCAAAAGCAATATGGGCAGTGGGCCGGCCCCGGCGCAGTTCGTCGTTGTCCATGGCTGGAAGGTCGTCATGAACAAGTGAATAAGCGTGGATCAACTCGACCGCACAGGCGGGCACCAGAGCGATCTCCATATCCTGTCCCAAAGCGCTTGCAGCGGCCAGACTTAACGCCGGGCGTATACGTTTACCTCCGCCCAGAACACTGTAGCGCATGGCTTCCTGAAGTCGCTTAGAGGTCGACCCGGATGCAATGAGGCGGTCCAGCTCAGCATCCACACGGCTGCGGCAGGTTTCAAGGTAATCCATGGTCGGCAGGGTTCCGTTAGGCATCAGTCGGCGTCGTCCGGAGAAAAAGGGCGGGTTTCCAGGGTGCCGTCATCATTCTGCACCAGTTGTTCAACTCGCTGCTCAGCGCCTTTGAGGGCCTGCTGACAAGCGCGGGTAAGCTTCACGCCGCGCTCGAAGGCCGTCAGGGATTGCTCGAGAGATAACTCCCCCTGTTCGAGGTTGCGAACAAGTGTTTCCAGCTCATCAAGAGACTTTTCAAAGTCGGCAATGGATGTAGCGTCTTGTTGACCGGCCATCTGCGGCCCTCCGATCGGGTGGACGAATTTCGCGGATTATATCAGAGGCTGAGCGCTATCGCTGCCAGTGGAACTCCCGGTATTCCACAGGATGCCCTTCAGGTGCCCAGCTTTGCTCACTCACATGGATTTCGCCGGTGTTGGAGATGCTGATTACGGTAGTGGCGCGGGTGCCGTATTCTGTGCCGGTTATAAATGGAGATGAAAGAAAGCGCTCGGTATCACGGTGTACGCCTGAGTTCGGGAGCAGGTGGTCTGGCGCGGGCGTGGTGTCTTGCAGCAGGCTGGTAAGCTCTTTGTGCAGAGTGTCTGTGTTCCTGTCAGCAGATTTAACTGTGTGGCCAACCGCTTCCCTGAGGCGCAAAAGCTTGGGCCAAGGTGTTTGGAGCAGGTGATTGCTCAGACCATAAGTGCCACGGTAAATGTTGCGGCCCGGGTGAGCATCGCGGTTGCTGTAGTACCAGCCAGAGCTCTCACCGAGGCGAACCAGATTGAACCCTGAGTAGCAGGATGATGTGCCTTTCAGGCTGTTTTGCAGTTGCACTTCTGATTCTGCAAGCGCCCTGAGGGGTAGCTCTCCACGGCTTATACTGCCGGCTTCTGGCGACCCTTCTCGGACATTCGTTACCGCGGTGACCAGCCCTTCCGGGGACACGGCCAGCCAGGTGCCGCCGGATTGCAAATCCCGGCCGGAGAGCACTCGGTTGCCAGCATCTGTTGTCCACCAGTCCATAGGTGCGGTGGGTCTGCGAAAAAACTCATCACGGTTAGCGGCTACCACCAGCGGAAATCGGGCGCTCTGGCCAAGAGAAAATGCGATCAGGCACATGCGACGTTGCTCTCCAGTAGGTGATAGGGGTGATGCTTGTGGTGAAGTTGCCACGGCCGATGTGTATCATACCAGCCTTGTTTTCCCGGATGTGTGAGTGTGTATGTCCCTGTTGTCCGTATTTGCCATCTATCTGATACTCGGCGCCTTTGCGGGCACCCTTGCAGGCCTTTTTGGAATTGGCGGCGGCCTTATTATTGTGCCTGTGCTGATTTTCAGTTTCGGGGCTCAAGGCTTTAGTCTGGAAATTGCGGCACATATGGCCGTTGGAACCTCACTTGCGACCATCGTATTCACATCTCTCAGCTCCATTCGCTCGCACCACGGCCACGGGGCTATCCGCTGGGATATATTCCGGCCGATGGCCTTTGGCATTATAGTCGGGGCGCTTCTTGGTGCCTGGACAGCGGCCCTGTTGAGTGGTGCTGTACTGGAACTAATTATTGGCGTCTTTGTCATCCTCGTGGGCCTTAAAATGCTGCTCGATGTAAATCCTGCGCCGGGCAGAAATGTTGCAGGCAAGCCTGGCCTTACGGCGGCTGGTGCTGGCATTGGCTGGGCCTCTGCCATTTTTGGTATCGGCGGAGGCACTCTCACTGTTCCTTATCTCAGTTGGAGCAACGTCCGGATGCAGCAGGCGGTAGGTACCTCTGCTGCGTGCGGGCTGCCCATTGCCATTGCTGGAGCGCTTGGTAATGCCTGGACAGGATGGAATCAGCCGGCCTTGCCGGAATACAGCCTTGGCTTTATCTACTTGCCGGCTTTTATCGGAATTATTCTCACCAGTGTGTTGTTTGCGCGTGTGGGAGCTAACCTGGCACACCGGCTTAATGCCAGGGTTCTGAAACGCGTGTTTGCCATCTTGCTATTGCTGGTTGGCTTACGTTTTCTTTTGAGTTGAGAGGTTATTGATGCTTCAGCATCCACAGATAGACCCCGTAGCCATCGCCATCGGGCCGCTCAAGATTCACTGGTACGGGCTGACCTATCTGGTTGGCTTTCTCGCAGGCTGGTGGTTGGGCAGGCTGCGCACACGCAAGCCCTGGTCGCCGATTACTGAAGAGCAGATGGGCGACCTTCTGTTTTACCTTGCTTTGGGGGTTATCCTGGGTGGGCGTTTTGGTTACGTCATTTTCTACAATTTTGATGCCTTCCTGGCAGACCCTCTTTGGCTCCTGCGGGTATGGGAAGGTGGAATGTCCTTCCACGGCGGGTTGCTGGGTGTCATGTTCGCCATCTGGTGGTACGGCCGCAAGATAGGAACCGGGTTCTGGCACCTTGCGGATTTTGTTGCACCCTTGGTGCCAGTAGGCCTTGGGGCTGGGCGAATCGGTAACTTTATCAACGGTGAGCTATGGGGCAAACCCACGGATATGCCTTGGGGCATGGTATTCCGTCAGGCCCCGGATGCGCTGGCCCGCCACCCTTCCCAGCTTTACCAGTTTGCCCTTGAAGGGGTGCTGTTTTTTATCATCCTCTGGTGGTTCTCTGCAAAACCGCGCCCAAGAATGGCAGTGTCAGGGTTGTTTCTGATTTGCTACGGTATTTTCCGCTTCCTGGTTGAGTTTGTGCGCCAGCCAGATGCGCAATTAGGGTACCTGGCGTTTGATTGGCTCACCATGGGGCAGGTGCTTTCCCTCCCAATGCTTTTGGCTGGCATGGCCTTGATGTTTATTGCTTATCGGAGAAACGCGGAATGAAAGCCTATCTCGATCTGATGCGTGATGTGGTTGATAATGGGTTCGACAAAGGCGACCGTACCGGCGTTGGTACCCGCTCTGTTTTCGGACGCCAGATCCGGTTTAACCTCCAGGAAGGTTTTCCTCTGGTTACCACCAAAAAAGTTCACCTGCGCAGTATCATTTACGAGTTGCTCTGGTTCCTGAAAGGCTCCACAGACAACAACTGGCTGAAAGAACGCAAAGTCTCCATCTGGAACGAGTGGGCGCTGGAAAATGGCGACCTTGGCCCGATTTACGGCAAGCAGTGGCGAAGCTGGGAGTGCCCGGACGGACGGGTAGTCGACCAGATCAGCGAAGTAATCGACCAGATCCGCAAAAAGCCAAACTCCCGTCGCCTGATCGTATCCGCCTGGAACCCGGCCGAGCTTCCGGATGAATCTATTGGACCTCAGGAAAACGCCGAGAAAGGCCTGATGGCACTGGCACCCTGCCACTGCCTGTTCCAGTTCTACGTGCTCGACGGCAAGCTCTCTTGCCAGCTTTATCAGCGTAGTGCAGATCTTTTTTTGGGCGTACCCTTCAACATTGCGTCATACGCCTTGTTAACGCATATGATTGCGCAGCAGTGTGAACTGGAAGTTGGCGAGTTTGTGCATACCTTTGGCGACTGTCATCTGTATCAAAATCACCTCACCGATGACATCGTTTTCGAGCAGCTAAAGCGCGAGCCAAAGGCCCTGCCTAAGCTGGTTATCAAGCGTAAGCCAGATTCAATTTTTGACTACGAACTGGAAGACTTCGAGTTCGAAGGCTACGACCCTTACCCCGGCATCAAAGCACCTATAGCTATTTAAGCTCGGCGCGTGCCTTTAAAAATCTGACCGTAAACCTGGGGGGCGGACGAGCGGGAAGGGCATTCCGAAAAACGCTGTGAATACGTCCGTGTACGCTTGGCTCCGCCATCCATGGCTCCGCACATTTTCGGAATGCCCTTCCCGCTCGCCCGGTCCAAATGTAGGTGTACGAATTCGAGAGGAAAAGAAATGCGAAAAGCTTTGATTGTTGCCATGTCCCGAAACCGCGTTATTGGCCGGAACAACAATCTGCCATGGTATCTGCCGGGTGATCTCAAGTACTTCAAACAGGCCACCATGGGCAAGCCCATCATAATGGGGCGCAAAACCTGGGATTCCATTGGCAGACCACTGCCGGGCCGGATGAACGTCGTCATCTCCCGCAATCCAGATTGGGAAGCACCCGTAGGAACGGTAAGCTCAAAATCACTGAATGACGCGCTGATAAAAGCCGAAGCACAAGCAGAGTTGGACGGTGTCGATGAGGTAATGGTGATCGGGGGAGGGCAAATCTATGCGGAAGCGCTACCCATGGTAGACCGCATTTATATTACTCAGGTGCACGCCGAGGTGGATGGCGATGCGTACTTCCCGGAAGTGAACTGGGATGAGTGGGAAGAAATCGGACGGGAGGATTTCTCCGCGTCCGATAACAATCCTTACGACTACAGCTTCGTCGTCTATCAGCGCTTGGCGTCAGACTGACGGGGAGGCCGCTTACCTGCAGGCTTGCCGCCTTTACCGGGTGGCTTGCCACGAGCGCCGGCACCGCCAGGGCCACCGCGTCCTTTGTAACCACCTTTAGGTGGTCCCTTGCGGAATTCACCCGGGCGACCACCGCCACCTTTGCGATCACGGCGAGCAGGTGCAGAAGCAGACACTACCGGCAGCGCTTCTGGTTGTTCCAAGGGTAGCAAACCAGGCTGCATTGCCTCCATCCAGCACGCCAAAGCACCCGCAACCATGGCAATATCCATCTCGTTGCGCTCAGCGATCTCATCCAGCAGTGCCATGGACTTGGCGAGCTTTTTGTCTTCAGCATAGCCCAATAGCTGGGTTTCAAACTGCTCTTCGCGCATTTTCTTCAGTTCAACCGGCGAGGGCAGTTCATAAGCCATCATAGGCGAGTTGGTGGCGCGCTCAAGTGTGCGCAACCAGCTCCGCTCACGTGGAGTGACCAGAAGAATAGCCTTGCCTACGCGACCGGCGCGGCCGGTACGACCCACCCGGTGGATGTAGGCTTCGGTGTCATAGGGCACATCATAGTTTATAACGTGAGTGATTCTGGGCACGTCCAGGCCACGAGCGGCAACGTCCGTTGCAACGATAATATCTTTCTTGCCACGCTTCAGATCTTCAACAGTCTGCTCGCGCTGACGTTGGTTCAGATCGCCGTTCAGGGGTGCCACTGCATGCCCGCGGGCACTGAGCTTCTCGGCCAGCAGTGTGGTTTCAGCCTTGGTGCGTACAAAGATAATGGCACCTTCGGTTGGCTCCACTTCCAGAATGCGGGTCAGAGCGTCGAGCTTTCGCTCTGCATAAACCGGCAGGAAATACTGGGAAATACGCTCAACTGTGCGGGTTTCGCTCTCGATTTTTACTTCCACAGCATCGCGCAAGTAGGTTTGAGCAACCTTTTTGATCTGCGGAGGCATGGTGGCTGAGAACAGTGCACGCTGACAGTTGGCTGGTGTTTTGGCCAGAATGGCTTCCACGTCATCAATGAAGCCCATGCGCAGCATTTCGTCGGCTTCATCCAGTACCAGTGCCTTCAGGTTCTCCAGACGCAGGGTACCTTTGCGCAGGTGGTCGAGCATACGGCCTGGTGTGCCGACAATAACCTGCGCACCACGCTTGAGACCCTTGATCTGAGGATAAAAGTCCTGGCCGCCGTAAATTGGCAGTACGTGGAAATTGCGAAATTTTGCAGCGTAAGAGGTAAAAGCCTCCGCCACCTGGATAGCCAGCTCCCGGGTAGGGGCCAGAACCAGAATTTGAGGTTCAGTTACAGATGCATCAACCCGGCTTAGCAGCGGTAATGCGAAGGCGGCGGTTTTACCCGTGCCGGTCTGGGCAACGCCCAGTAGATGTTTGCCAGCGAGCAGTGCAGGGATGCACTGGGCCTGGATGGGCGTTGGGGTTTCGTAGCCAATAGCAGATACAGCTTCAAGTACGGCTGGATCAAGCCCCAGTTCGGCAAAGGACAATTCAGACATTGATTTACTCGGTATTCGGAAGGTAAAGCATTGCCGGGCAATGCATATGTGGCGATATTATAACCGCTTTTAGTCTGATTTAATACGTGAAATCCATCACGCTCTGTAGGTAGTTGCCGGGGCACTGCCATTGCATTGTTTTCGCGTTTTGTGCAGGCTTTCATTTTGACTGATAGGTTGCTAACAGGGAAGCGCTATGACCTTTGATGAACTGATTGCTGCTGGCCGTGCCGGCAAAGAACTGGTAATGCCTGCAACCTGGACCCAAGGGCGCGCAACGTTTGGTGGTCTGGTGGCTGCCCTGGTTTTTGATCGCATGGAGCATGCGGTGGTAGATGGCCGGCCAATGAGGTCCATGAGCGTATCTTTTGTCGGGCCGGTAGAGGCAGAGGTACCAGCCGTTTTCGATATCCAAATACTACGTGAGGGAAGAGCGGTTATTCAGGTAGAAGGGCGAATTATTCAGAACGGAGAACCTCGTGTGGTGTGCATTGGTGCTTTTGCAGGCGACCGGGAATCGATTGTGCAGCTTGAGGGGGAATCCGCTCCGGACGCGAAGCCGGTTGAAGGCTGTCAGGAACTGCCTTTCATCGAAGGCGTAACCCCAGGTTTTATAAGTCACATAGAGATGCGCTGGGCATACGGAGGCATGCCGTTCAGTGGTGTGGGCGGGCGAGAAATGGGAGGGTGGATGCGCTTTCGGGAGGAGCCTGCAGAGCTTACAGACGCTCATATTGTCGCCCTGGTTGATGCCTGGCCCCCGGCGATTCTCCAGCATTTTAAATCGGCCGTACCAGCTAGTTCTCTATCCTGGGCATTGGATATTATCCATCCCCGGCCGGCTCTGAAAGCCGACGACTGGCTTTTGTACAAGGCGACGATTGATCAGTCAGGAGATGGCTATTGCCATTGCGAAGCCCGGATATGGACACCTCGTGGCGAATTGTTGGCACTGAGCCGCCAAACGGTGGCTGTTTTTGGTTAATGGTAGCTCAGGCCGCCAATTCCGCCTTTAATGCATCAATTATCATTCGTGCAAAATCTTCGGGCGAGTCTTCCTGCAGGTAGTGTCCGCCGCTCAGGGTAATGTGAGGCTGCCCCAGTGCGCCGGGGATGCGGCGCTGCATGTAGCGGTCTCCGCCTCGGGTGATGGGGTCGCCACTGCTGAAACAGGTGATGAATGGCTTCCGCCATTTTTCCAGCACTTTCCACGCGGCCTTATTGGCGCTGCTTGCCGGATCCCCGGGCGATAAAGGTACCAGTTTCGGGAATGCTCGCGCCCCTGCTTTATATTCTGCTGAAGGGAAGGGTGCTTCGTAGGCTGCTAACTCGTGTTTGTTCAAGGTTCGTTCGGTGCCCAATTGTACAATTCGGCCAATGGGAAACCAGGGGCTGTGGGTGGCAAAGGCTTTCCATACGCTGAACGCTGCGGGCGCGCGGGTTTCTCCGGTCGGCAACATGCCATTACCCACAATGATGCGCTGGAACCGGTTTGGTAGTGCAGCAGCAAGGCGCAGGCCCAGAAGTGAACCCCAATTTTGGCAAACCAGGGTGATATTCTGGAGATCCAGAGCTTCCATCCAGTGGGTGAGCCATGCCAGATGGCGATCGTAGCTGTAGTCGTCAACAGATGCCGGCTTGTCGGATTTTCCGAAGCCTATCAGATCTGGTGCCAGCACCCGGTGGCCTTCAGCCGCGACAATAGGGATCATGTGGCGGTACAGGTATGACCAGGATGGCTCTCCGTGGAGCATCAGAACAGGCGAGGCGCCAGTTGGGCCTTCGTCAACGTAATGCATGCGGAGGCCGGGCTCTACATCCATATAATTGGGGGTGAACGGGTAATCCGGAAGACCTGCGAAACGGCTCTCATCGGTTCTCAGAATACGCATGCCATCGACTGTCCTGACTGATTGGTTGCGTGATCGTTGCCGGCTTTGCTAATCCAGAGCCTGTTCAACAATCTTCAATCACTAGGATAAGTCAGTTCACAAGTTGCTGTGTTTGAGTTGCGTAACAGTGCGTTGTGGCTTTGAATCAGGAGTTGTCCGGGGCCACTACAGGGCGGCGATTGGAGCGCTTGTCTTCCCAACTGAGGTTTTTGGGGTCATACCAGCCGATGGCGTTGAGCACTTTTTTACGGGTTGCTGCAGAAAGCGTTGGCCAGAGTTCCTGGAAATCATCCAGCCCCTGGTCCCGGAACCGTTGTTGCTTGCTCTGAAGGCGGTTGATAATGCGCGGCAGTTGAAGAGCTTCGCCCAGTTGCCCCGGCACTATGACTTCCTGGCCCAGCACTTTTCTGCGATGCGTTCTGGCAGCGAGCACCCGGCGCAGTTCTGCTGCGGCGTCCAGAGCCGTTTCCGTGGTAAAGGTTTCCAGTTCCAACACCATGACCTGTTTAATAGTTGATCAACAACAGTCCACTATACCCTGAAGCATGCTCCGGTGGCCATGAGGTCATGTTAGGCTATTATTCGACTGAATCTGCAAGGGATAAAACGGAATTATGTACGCAAAACTTGAGACACGAACTTTTCTTGCCATGTTGGTCGGTGTAACACTTGCCTTCGTGTTGCTCATGAAGCCTTTTGTCGGGCCCATATTCTGGGCAATCGCCATTGCGTTGATCTTTCATCCGTTTCAGGTCTTTCTGGTGCGGCGGCTTGGTGACAGGCCAAATATAAATGCGTTGATAACCCTGACGGTGTGCATGCTGATCGTGGTTATACCGGTATTGTTGCTGGTGACTTCTCTGGTGAGTGAAGGGCTGGGGATTTATCAACAAATTCAGGACGGCAATATCAAGCCTGGCGAATATATTGATCAGGTGAGCAAATCTTTCCCGGGCATACAGACTTTCCTTGCGCAGTTTGATGTCAACTTCAGCGAAATCCGGGACCGGGTGGTTAGTCTGTTCGTGGGTGGTAGCCAGTTTCTTGCAAAGCAAGCGCTGGGTATTGGCCAGAATACCTTTCAGTTTTTCCTCGGGTTGGCTCTGATGATGTACTTGTCGTTCTTTCTGCTCCGTGATGGGAGCAAGCTGATAGAGCTGATGATACGTGCACTTCCTCTGGGCGATGAGCGTGAGCGGTTGCTGTTTGCCAAGTTTGCTGAAGTCACGCGGGCGACGGTTAAAGGCAACCTGTTGATTGCTATTATTCAGGGTGCGCTCGGCGGCATTATTTTCTGGATTCTTGGCATTAGTGGCGCCTTGTTGTGGGGTGTGGTCATGGCCATCTTTTCACTACTGCCAGCAGTAGGCGCCGCTTTGGTGTGGGTGCCTGCGGCAATTTACCTTGCTGCTGTGGGTGACATCGTTCACGCCGTGGTGCTTACGATATTCGGTGTGGTCGTGATAGGACTTGCGGATAACGTTTTACGTCCGATTATGGTGGGTCGGGATACAAAGCTACCGGATTATATTGTGCTGCTGTCCACACTGGGTGGCTTGGCCATGTTTGGCATTAACGGCTTTGTTATGGGGCCTTTGGTTGCAGCCTTGTTCATGGCATTTTGGGGAATATTTATTCGCGAGTTCAGTGAGGAGGCCCAACGGGTCGAAACCACAGGGGACGAGGTCGGTTAAGGCGACATGAGACAAAAGTATGTTAGGCTTTTATCCGTTCGCCTCAGCCTGTGGAGATTGGCACCACATAACAAGAAAGAAACGGATATCGTTAAGGTATCAGGAGTAAAGCAGGTGAGTATCATGAAATACACGACTACCCGAGTGGGCCGCTTTGTCGTTGCAGTTGGTACAACCGTTATGCTGGGTTTCGCGCCCGCCGCGTTCGCTGATGAAACGGTTGCGCTCAAGAACGCCCTTCACGGCGCTGGGTACAATATTACTAATGTAGACCCTGGAATGGATACCAACACCCGGTCTGAACTGTCTCGCTTTCAGAAGGAAAATGGGCTTCAGGCTACCGGCATTCTGGATGAGGCAACAAAAAAAGCGCTGGGAATGATCAGCGTTAATGTTGCCGCTAATACGACCGTGTCGACGCCGGCAAAAGCCAAGGCAGCAGCGCCAAGCAACCCGGAGCCGGTTGAAGAGGAAGTTATTGAAGAAGAGGAAGATGGCGGCTGGTCACTGTTCTAAGGCTGTCACAGCAAGCACATCAAAACATAAAAGCCCGCGCAGACAGCAAGTTCTGCGCGGGCTTTTATGTGTAAGGCTTGGGATCAGCCGAGCTTTTCCAGATCTCTTACGGCACCTTTGTCAGCGCTGGTTGCTAACAGTGCGTAGGCTTTCAGAGCTGCGGATACAGCGCGGTCGCGGGGTTGTTCAGGTTTCCAGCCTTTGGCATCGCGGGCTTCGCGACGACGGTCCAGTTCCTGCTGGTCCAGCTGCACATTGATGGATCGCGCCGGAATATCGATCAGGATGGTATCGCCGTCTTCGATAAGCCCTATCGCGCCACCTGCAGCAGCTTCGGGTGATGCATGCCCGATGGAAAGCCCGGAGGTGCCACCGGAGAAACGCCCGTCGGTGAGCAGTGCACAGTCCTTACCCAGCCCTTTGGATTTCAGGTAGCTTGTGGGGTAGAGCATTTCCTGCATGCCCGGGCCGCCCTTGGGGCCTTCGTAGCGAATAATGACGACATCACCGGCTTTGACCTGGTCTCCCAGAATACCTGCCACCGCAGCGTCCTGGCTTTCGAACACTTTCGCCTTGCCTTCGAAGACAAAAATGCTTTCATCCACGCCAGCGGTTTTCACGACACAACCGTCAACGGCAATGTTGCCATACAGAACGGCCAAGCCGCCCTCCGCACTGTAGGCGTGTTCAACGGAGCGGATGCAGCCGGCTTCACGGTCGCCATCCAGGCTGGGCCAGCGTGTGCTTTGGCTAAAGGCAGTCTGGGTAGGAATTCCGGCCGGCCCTGCTTTATAGAACTCAACAACCTCGGGGGTCGGGGAGCGCATGATGTCCCAGGTTTCGAGGGCTTCTTTCATGGTTTTGCTGTGTACGGTTGGTAGATCGGTGTTGATCAGGCCGCCGCGCTCCAGCTCGCCAAGAATCCCCATAATGCCACCTGCACGGTGCACGTCTTCCATGTGGTATTTAGGTGAGTTGGGTGCCACTTTGCACAGCTGCGGAACCTTGCGGGAAAGCTGGTCAATCTCGTTAAGAGTAAACGGAACCCCGCCTTCCTGAGCCGCTGCCAGCAAATGCAGAATCGTGTTAGTAGACCCTCCCATGGCGATATCCATGACCATGGCGTTTTCGAATGCGGCCATGGAGGCGATGCTGCGAGGCAGAACGCTTGCGTCGTCCTGTTCGTAATAACGCTTGGTATTCTCCACAATCTGGCGGCCGGCTTTCAGGAACAGCTGTTCACGGTCGGCGTGGGTTGCCAGCATAGAGCCGTTGCCTGGCAGTGCCAGGCCAATGGCTTCGGCCAGGCAGTTCATGGAGTTGGCGGTAAACATACCGGAACAGGAGCCGCACGTGGGGCAAGCGGAGCGCTCGTACTCTGCAACCTTTTCATCGTCGGCTGTCGGGTCGGCGGCAATCACCATTGCGTCCACCAGGTCCAGCTTGTGTTCAGATAGCTTGGTTTTGCCGGCTTCCATCGGACCGCCAGATACGAAAATGGCCGGGATATTCAGGCGCATGGCTGCCATGATCATGCCCGGGGTGATTTTGTCGCAATTGGAGATGCACACCATTGCGTCGGCGCAGTGGGCATTCACCATGTATTCAACCGAATCGGCAATGATCTCCCGGGAGGGCAGGGAGTAAAGCATGCCGTCGTGGCCCATGGCGATGCCGTCATCCACCGCGATGGTGTTGAATTCTTTGGCAACGCCACCCGCAGCCTCAATTTCGCGGCATACGAGTTGCCCCAGATCCTTGAGGTGTACGTGTCCGGGCACAAATTGGGTGAAGGAGTTAACAACGGCAATAATCGGCTTGCCGAAATCATCATCTTTCATGCCGGTGGCGCGCCAGAGGGCGCGGGCGCCGGCCATGTTGCGGCCTGCGGTGGAAGTCCGCGAACGATACTGAGGCATGGTGTTCTGATCTCTCTTTGTATGAAAAAGTGGTGATTGCAGATGCAGATACAAAGGATACCAGATTAGACTACAGGCGCATGGCTGTTTTGCGGCGTCATGGTTACAATCGCTAACAGATGTTATAAAACGCTGTTGCCCCGCTTTTAGTCAACTTAGGAGATTATCTATGGCTAGCCAGGAAAGCCTGCCGCTGCGCCGCCTGAAGGAATTTCAGCCGCTGAACCGGCTAACAGACGATCAGTTGGTGGTGTTGGCCAGTCGTGCTGAGCGCAGGACTCATGGTCCTGGCCAGCGAGTGCTGGAGCGTGGTGTGCGCGATGGCCTTGATTATTTTCTGGTAACCGGAAAAGTTGAACTGGAGTCTGTGGATGGACGCAAATCGGTTATTGAAGCTGAAACCGATCAGGCGTTGAACCCCATCGCCAGGCTGCAACCAAGAATGTACGACGTGACCGCGGTTAAACCTTGTGAGTTTCTTGTGGTGGAGCAGGATGTGCTCAACCAGTTGTTGCGTTCTGCGCCTGTGGCTCAGGTAGAGATGGATTCTGGCGAGAGTCATGGTGGTGAGAGTGAGGAGCACCATCTTTTGATGGAGTTTTACGCAGAGCTTCGCTCTAACCAGCTTAAACTGCCTAGCGTTCCCGATGTGGCCTGGAAGGTGCGGCGTCTGGTAGACCGGGATGACTCCACAGCGGATGAGGTGGCCACTGCAGTGTCAGCTGATCCGGCCATGGCGGCCAAATTGGTGCGAGCCTGTAACAGCCCTCTTTATCGTGGTTTTAGCGATGTGCGCAACGTGCGTGAGACGGTGGTTCGCCTGGGTATGCGGACAACACGCCAGCTGGTGACCGTGTTTTCCATGCGGGAAGTGTTCAAAAGCCGGCACCCGTCATTGCAAAAGGAAATGGAAAAGCTCTGGCGACATTCCCGTGAGGTGGCAGCGCTTTGCTGGGTTTTGGCGGATCACGCAACCCGATTGAATCCGGAAGAGGCGCTACTGGCGGGCTTGCTTCACGATATAGGTGTGGTGCCCGTTCTGGTCCAGGCAGAACATCACGTAAATCTGTTTGCGGACGATACCAATCTGAAGAATGCCATCAGTGAGCTGCGGGCTGACGTGGGTACTGCCGTGCTGGGAAGCTGGTCATTTCCGCCGGCCTTCGTAGAGGCTGTGCGTCATGCAGAAGACTGGGCCTACGAGAGCCGCGAGGCCGAGCCGCAGTTGGTTGATGTTGTCATTGTGGCGCAACTGCACGCCATGATCGGATCAAGCCAGAATGAAGGTTTGCCCGCATTTGACGAAGTGCCGGCCTATCGCAGGCTGGGCAACCTTGAACTGAATGCATCCCGCAGTCTGGAACTTCTCACCGAGGCGCGAGCCCGGGTTGATGAAGTCCAACAGTTGTTGTCGATTCGATGAAGGCACCGGTTTTCCCTCTCAATTCCGTTGTCTTGCCTGGTGGAAGAATCCCCTTGCAACTGTTCGAGCCTCGATACATTGATATGCTGAGCCGTTGCATGAAAGAGGATAAAGGCTTTGTTATCAGCCTGCTGCGCAATGGCAATGAAGCCGGCCGCACGGCATCCTTCTATGAAACAGGCACCTATGTGCGCATTGTCGATTTCAAAAAGCTGGACAACGGGTTGCTGGGAATCACCGTTGAAGGCGATTCAAAGGTGTCCATCACGGATTTCTGGCAACAGGATGATGGGCTGCACCTGGGTGAGATGGAGTTTTTGCCTGCCGAGTCCCGGGCAGATATACCCACTGTATTCCACGAGTTGCCATCTGTACTGCGCGCTTTGTTTCGACACCCCGTGATTGAAGAGTTGGGGATGAGTGTCGATTATGAGGATGCCCGCGATGTTAGTTGGCGATTGACGGAGCTGCTGCCTTTGGATAAACAGGACAAGCAGCAGCTTTTGGAAATGCAGGATCCATTGGCGCGACTCGCCCGTCTGCAGGAGTTGCTGGATGCTCTTGACGAGGGCTGAAGGCGTCAAAGAGCCGGCGTGTAATGGTGTATGGCTTCAGACCACATGAGCCATATGTAGCTCCCGCAAAACGACAACCAGGCTAGTGCTGCCGATACGCTGAATACATCCAGAGAAATAGGCACCCGGTCAAATCGGCTGAAGCTGGCTCTTGTTGCGCCAGTGATCGCCAACCCGAGTAACAGCCCCCCGACAATATCGCTGAACCAGTGTACACCCAGGTAGAGCCGGCTAATGGCGACAGGGATCAGTGGCAGTGAAAACAGTATGTAGGTTTGCCAGCGTTTCCGGGTGTGTGTTTCTGCCGCTATAAAGCTGGCCAGCATAGTGACAAGCACCGTGATGCCCGTGGTATGGCCGCTGGGAAAGGCGCCTGATGATGGCGGGTTCATAACCTGATCCGGGCGCACGGAACCAATGGCGTGTTTCAGCCCCCAAACCAGAAAAATCGTCAGAATTGCTGCTGAAAATATATGCACAGCGGCTGCATAGTGGCCCCTGAAGGCTAATGCAAGGCATGCCAGCAGGGCTGCAGCGATAAGAACGGGAGGGTCTCCCAGGAGTGTGGCTGCAATGGCGGGTGCATCCAGCAAAGGTTGGCGCAATTCACTGAACCACAGCATCGCCAATTGATCGAACGGTTTGATCACGTCGGTCATGGTTGCCAGTTGGCTCCAGAGGATAAACAGGGCAAATGCACCAAATGCAAGCATCAGTGAGGCCAGAGGGAATTCGCTTTCTTTGGCCGGGCGCTCATTGGAATAGAGACGCCAGAAACGGTGGGTTGTTTCATACTGTGCCATCTTTCTCTGAAGCCACAAGTAAAGGCGGCTATTGTCGCCAAGGCCCAGCTGAAAACGGAAGATAACCAGGTAGATGGCTGCCAGCGTTGCCAGGCTAATGCCTGTCACCAAATAAACATGCGCTGGCGGCTGTAGTTCACTGGCCAGTGCGCCACCCACAAGATAGCCCGGCAAAATATAGGCCGGCGCCCAGCCAATGGCTGATCCGATGTTGAAAGCCAGAAAACGGCGCCAAGGCATCAATAGAGCACCCGCAACGAGGGGTATTATGGGGCGCAAGGGCCCAACAAAACGCCCGATAATAACGCTTTTCCCGCCATGTAAATGAAAGAAGATTTCGGCTTTTCTGATGTGTTCCGGGTAGCGGCTTAGTGGCCATACACTTGCCAGACGCCCCTGAAATAACCTGCCAATTGCAAAACTTACAGTGTCGCCGCTGACCGCACCTAACCAGGCCCAGGCCAGCACGGTCATAAGAGGCATGTCTATCTGGGCTGCCATAACCGAGATGGTGAACAGGAAGGCAACGCCGGGCACCAGAATGCCGGCGATCGCCAGGGATTCTATAAATGCGGTGCTGAACAGGGCCAAAGATAGCCAGCCGGGGTTGGCGCTAAGCCACGCAGTCAGGTCCGAAAGCCAGGCGCTGCTCATGTACGGAGCGTCTCTCCCGGGCTGAACCATGCCGTGTCAGCCCCGCGCTTACGGGCTTCAAGCATTGCCTGATGGGCACGTTTGCGGAGTGTATCGGTGCGGGTGTCGCTGCTCCCCCGGGTGGTGCAGCCCAGGCTCACTGTGGCTTTGCCTGTCACCGGCCACTCATTTTCAGAGATTGTGCGCCGGATACGTTCCGCAATAACGCGCACACCTTCTTCCGGCGTGAAAGGCAAAATCAGGAAAAATTCGGAATCATTCAGTGTGTAGAGCGTGTCGCCAGCGCGGATTACGCCGAAAAGGTGCTGGGTCATGTTGCAAAACAGCGCTTGCATGCCTGGCTCCCCATAGAGTTGAGTGGCCTCATCGGCATGATCAATGGTGAGGTTTATCACAGACAGGTTATGGCCGGTAGCAATGGCCCGGCTTATTTCTTTTTGCAGGGTTTCGTCAAGAAAGCGGGCATTGTGAGCGCCAGTAACCGGGTCAGTAATGGCAAGATCCTCGGCAGATTGAGCCATGTGGTCGTACTGCCATATATAGAGTGCAGCAACCGTCAGTACGATGAGCAAGCCGCTGACGGCGGTGATTGCATCCGCTGCCGGCTGTTTTACAAGTAGCAGGATAGACATGGGTATCAGCAGAAGCAGAGAAAGCATCAGCGCGTGGCGAAGGGGCAATATCAACAGGTTGAGCAGCAACAGTGGCATGGCCCAGTGGGTAATGCTGGTGCTGCCGATGACAAACATGGCTGCCAGAAGACCGCTGTTCAGAGTTGCAAGAATAATCAGGTGGCCCGGTGCCGAGAGTTGGCGCCGGCGACTCAGGAGCGTGTAAGCCAGTCCGCCAAGGGTAAGGGCAGCCATGCCGGCAGCTAGGTAGAAGAGCTCGTAAAAACCGTATCGAAGGTTTTGCAGTGCCAGAGTAAATATAAACAGAGTGGCAGTGCCATAGCCAATGCTGTGAGTCCAGGTTCTCAGCCGGGTTTCTGTCATGGCGCAGATCCCTCCGCACGGGGCTGGGTTGGGGGTGTGGCTGGTGACCATGTGCTGTATGCCTGAGTCCGGTTGCCGCCTTGTTGCTGTGCGCGGCGTAGAGCGTTCGCGGCGCTCTGCTGCAGGCTGTCGGCATTGTCGCCAATGTTCAGCCCGGCGATACCGGTACTGACTGTCAGGTTCATACCGTGGGTTTCCAGCAGTTTTCCCAGGCCTTTGCGGATTGATTCCGCCCTGAGGATGGCCTCTTGAGTGGCTATGCCCGGCAATATCACCAGAAACTGCAGGTCTGCTGCCCGGTAGTAGGTATCGAAATCCCGTAGTTGAGAGTGCAGAAAGCGGCCAATTCTTGGAAGAATCGAACGAATGTCTTCGTCAGGGTCGTTGTCGCTGGTATGGGCGTCTAGGCCGATCAGAATGACCGACATGTCTGTGCCCTCGCGCTCGCTTCGCTGAATTTCTTTATGCAGATCGGCAGACAGATATTCCCGGCTGGCGGCTTGAGTTAGCTCATCGGTGCGCCTCAGAGGCGCCAGTTGGCGAGTTTTATACTCTCGCAGGAATATCAACACGGCAGAAAGGAGTACCGTAAGCAGGAGTGCGCTGATCATCTGATGTCGGTCAGCTATGCCTTCTGCCCAATGGGCGGCTATCACCGCAAGTACCACTATTACCAAGGTTATGATAGCCGCGATGCCGCGGGGCATAAGGGCAAATACAACCAGCGGCAGCCCGTAGAGCCAGTGGCTGAGAGCCCAAGGACCTGTCCAGAAGCTGGTCATCAACAGGAGTATAAGAGCTACAAAAAACAGCCTTTGAAGCATTGGCCATGGGGGGGTGCCTCGGCCAGGGTGAAAGCTGCGCCCGCTGATGATAACGCCGGCCGCAGCTGCGGCGCTTGCCGCGGTAAGCGGCTCGCCCAGTAAGGCGCACAAAACAGCAATGGCCACAAAAACGGCGAGGCTGGCGCGTGATAACCGGTTCAGCAAAAACTTATCGGCCGTCTGGGCCATGGTATTCGTCCTTTTTCGGGGTTCCCGTTGTACCGCAACGGTATAATATCTGTTTGGGGTGCGTACTTGAAACGGGAAAGGTAAAGTTAGGCTCTAATTACTGAATTCTGGCAAAAAATACATAAGGTAAAGGGATGGATATTGCAGCTTATATGACCGAAGTCGGGCAGCAAGCCCGGGCAGCGGCGACACTCGTTGCCCGGTCTACCACCGAAGTGCGAAACCGGGCGCTCCTGGCAACCGCTGACGCGCTGCATGCGGCGCGCAGTGAGCTGGCTGAGGCAAATGCTCGTGATCTTGTCTCCGGGAAAGAGAGTGGTCTGGATGCTGCCATGCTGGACAGGCTTGAACTTACGCCAGCACGGGTTGATGCCATGATTGAAGGTCTGCGGCAGGTTGCTTCCTTGCCTGACCCCATTGGTGCAATTACCGACATGACCTATCGCCCATCCGGCATTCAAGTGGGCAAGATGCGTGTGCCCTTGGGTGTTATCGGCATTATCTACGAATCCCGGCCTAATGTGACGGTTGAGGCTGCCAGCTTATGCTTGAAGTCTGGCAACGCCACGATTTTGCGCGGTGGTTCCGAATCTATCCATTCCAACCAGGCCATTGCCTTGTGTTTGGCCCGGGGGCTTGCAGATGCCGGCTTGCCGGAAACAGCTGTTCAGGTTGTCAAAACGACAGATCGAGCGGCGGTTGGTGAGCTGATTACCATGCCGGACTATGTGGATGTGATTGTGCCCAGGGGCGGTAAAGGCCTGATTGAACGCATCAGCCGGGACGCGCGGGTGCCCGTTATCAAGCATCTTGATGGCGTTTGCCATGTGTATATCGACAGCCATGCTGACCCAGAAAAAGCTTTGAATGTGGCAATTAATGCGAAAACGCACCGCTACGGCACATGCAACACAATGGAAACCCTGCTGGTGGACACAGAAATTGCTGCCGATATGCTGCCGCTGTTGAGCTCTGCTTTTATTGAAAAGGGTGTGGAGCTGCGAGGATGCCAGCAGACCCGTGAAATCCTTCCGGATATAAACGCGGCCACAGAGGCAGACTGGGAAGAGGAATATCTTGCGCCCGTTCTGGCCATTCGTGTGGTGGATGGGTTGGATGGTGCCATTGCGCATATCAACCGTTACAGCTCTCAGCATACTGACAGTATCATTACAGAGAACTACACCCGTGCCCGGCGTTTTATCACCGAGGTGGATTCAAGCTCGGTGATGGTCAATGCCTCCACCCGTTTTGCGGATGGCTTTGAGTATGGCCTTGGCGCTGAGATTGGCATCTCCACCGACAAGATACACGCCCGTGGGCCGGTTGGGCTTGAAGGTTTGACCTCGCAAAAATACGTGGTGTTCGGCGATGGGCACATTCGGGCCTGATGCAGATGCATGTAATTTATGGCGGAACCTTCGATCCGATACATCATGGGCATTTGCGCCTTGCGCTGGAGGTTGGCGAGCGGCTTCGAGGCGTGCCTGTAAGTTTGATGCCCTGCCATATTCCACCGCATAAGGGTGATACTGGCGCAACAGCCGAGCAAAGGCTGCGCCTGCTTGAGTTGGCGATTGCCGGGGAGCCGCGCTTAAGCGTTGACGATCGCGAACTGCGCCGGGGAGGCGCTTCCTTCACGGCGGATACCTTGCGCCAACTTCGCAAAGAGTTGGGTGCCAAGGTGCCGCTAGCCATGGTTGTAGGTACCGATGCCTTTGCCGGCCTTGATCGCTGGAATGAGTGGTGGGCAATTCCTGAGTTGGCTCACATTATTGTTGTGCAGCGCCCGGGCATAGTGTTGGATCCGAAAGGTGAGCCTGCCAGGCTGCTGGAGGAGCGCAGTGTTGGTAACGCCGAAGATCTATACAGCAGTGCCTCCGGGAAGATTCTTAACCTGAATCCGCCCTGGCTGGATATTTCAGCAACCGGCATCCGTGACCGGATTGGTCGTGGCCTGTCACCCCGTTATCTGGCTCCGGATGCAGTCTTGGCGGAGATTCAGAGTATGGGGCTTTACGGGGCATGCCCCGCAAAGAACTTTTAGTGCTACAATCGCGATCGAAAATGACTTTTCGGGTGGCCATTCCGGCCGGCACCCGGACTACAGGGTAATTATGCAGGCAGAGCAACTCAAAGATCTGATAGTGAATGCACTTGAAGACGTGAAAGCAAAAGACATCAGCGTTGTTGATGTGCGGGACCGTACCAGCGTTACCGATTTTATGGTTCTGGCATCCGGAACATCCAATCGCCACGTTAAATCCCTTGCGGATTCGGTTGTTCTTGACGCCAAAGAGAAGGGCGTTCGAGTCAACAGTGTGGAAGGTGGTGGCGGCAGCGACTGGATTCTGGTGGATATGGGGGACGTGGTTGTACACCTGATGCTCCCCGCCACACGTGAATTTTATGATCTGGAGCGCTTCTGGCGTGACGCGCCGGATGTCGAGGCTGAGGGCAGCGAGTAATCATGCGGCTGCGCCTGATCTGTGTGGGGCAAAAAATGCCCGACTGGGTCAGTAAGGGCTACGACGACTATGCTCGTCGTATGCCTCCGGAAATGCCCCTTGAGTTGGTAGAAATTGCCATGCCTCATCGTGGCAAAAACCCTGATATTCCCCGGTTGATGCAGCGCGAAAGCGACGCAATTCTGGCCGCTACCGGTTCCAAGGACAGGGTGGTCGCGCTGGAAGTGACAGGGCGCCCCTGGACTACGGAAAAGCTGGCCAGCCAGTTGGAAAGCTGGCAGCAAGACGGAAGGGATCTGAGTTTTCTTGTTGGTGGGCCAGATGGTTTGGCCGAGCCTTGCCGTCAGCGCGCAGATCAGCAATGGTCGCTGTCCCCTCTCACTTTACCTCATCCTCTTGTTCGGATTCTGTTGGCAGAACAGCTGTACAGAGCCTGGTCGATTACCCGTAACCACCCGTACCACCGGGCTTAGGAAACATCCATGCCGTGGGGTGAATTCAAGGATACTGCCGCCGAGCGCAGACTGTTCCAGCGTCGCGTCACTGTTATGCTGGCGCTCGTATTCTTCCTTTTGTCGGTGCTTGTCGCCCGTATGTATCAGCTCCAGATTGTCGAGCATGATATTTACACCACCCTCTCTGATAAAAACCGTGTGCAGGTCCAGTCTGTGCCGCCTCCCCGTGGTCTTGTTTATGATCGCAACCAGGTTTTGCTGGCAGAAAATCGCCCCGTTTTTAGCGTGACCGTAGTGCCTGAACGGGTTGGCGAGATTGATGCCGCACTGGAGCAGCTTGTCGGTATTCTTGATATTTCCGATGAGGATCTGGAACGGTTTCAGCGCCGCTTGCGCGAGCCTCGCCGTCCATTTCAGGAAATTCCACTGCGCTACGACCTTAACGAAGACGAGATTGCCCGCCTGGCTGTGCACCGACACGAGTTGCCTGGGGTAGAGGTGGAGGCGGAGCTGGTTAGATATTACCCGCACAGTGAGCTGACTGCCCACGCTCTGGGTTTCGTTGGCCGGATCAATCGTGATGAATTGCAGCGGATTGACCCGGTTAATTACGCCGGCACCAACTACATTGGCAAGTCTGGTGTCGAGCGATTTTATGAAGAACTGCTGCACGGCAGGGTTGGTTACCAGCATGTAGAAACCAACGCCCGAGGTCGTACTCTGAGAGTGCTGGAACGCGAAAATCCGGTGCCCGGTGAGGATCTCAAACTGCATCTGGATTTGCGTTTGCAGGCGCGGGCTCACGAACTCCTTGACGGACGCCGGGGAGCAATCGTTGCCATTGAGCCTGCCACAGGCGGGATATTGGCGCTGGCCAGCGTGCCGGGTTTCGATGCCAACAAGTTTGTGACTGGAATCAGCGTGCCAGATTATCGGGAGCTGAGTGAGAGTAATGACAAACCTTTGTTCAATCGGGCTCTGAGGGGGCAATACCCCCCGGGATCAACGCTCAAGCCCATGTTGGCGATTGCGGCACTCGATAGTGGCGCAGTAACAAGAGATCACACCATTTGGGACCCGGGGCACTTTCAGATCAACTCCTCTGGGCGGCGTTGGCGGGACTGGAAGCGAGGCGGGCACGGTTGGGTTGATCTGACCTACGCGATGGCGCAGTCCTGTGACGTTTACTTTTATGAAGCGGCTGTGGAAATGGGCGTGGATACCATGGTCAACTATTTGGCCCGCTTTGGCTTTGGCGAGGATGCAACTCTGGACGTGTCCGGCGCATTGAGCGGAATTCTGCCGTCCCCGGATTGGAAGCGCGCCACGCGTAATGAACCCTGGTATCCGGGAGACACTGTTAATCTCGGTATTGGTCAGGGGTTTATGTTGTCTACGCCACTGCAGCTGGCCACAGCAACCGCGTTGATTGCCAATCGCGGCGAGTGGGTAGAACCGCGGTTGCTCAAAGACATCCAGGGTGACCGATCCGTTGAAGAGTTTTTACCGTCGGAAACCCACGAGCCGTTGAAACTCAAGGACCCGAGTGACTGGGAGTTTATTGCTGAGACCATGGCCGAAGTTATGCATGGAGTGAAGGGCACTGCCCGCGCTGCCGGCCGTGGTGCCCCCTACCGCATGGCTGGAAAAACCGGTACCGCCCAGGTGTTCAGTCTTGCAGAAGATGAAGAGTATGACGCCGAAGAGGTGCGGGAGCGGTTACGCGACCACGCACTGTTTGTTGGCTTTGCACCGGTTAAAAAGCCACAGATTGCTGTCGCTGTGATTGTTGAAAACGGCGGCGGAGGAAGCAGCACAGCAGCTCCTGTAGCTCGGGCCCTGTTCGATGCCTGGATATTGGAGTTTTCTGCCGCTGCAGGTTCTCTGGTCAGCAAAACTGATTCGCAAAGAGAGGCTCCTTGATGGCCCCCCGGGAAGTGTTCAGTTCAACAGCCAGCAACCCCCTTGGTCGCCCGAGAGGTTTATGGTCTGCACTGCATCTGGATCCTATTCTGCTTTTCTTGCTCATTGTCCTGATTTCCTGCGGCTTTTTCGTGTTGTACAGCGGCGCCGACCGAAATCTGGATGTCGTAAAGGCCCAGGGCGTGCGCTTTGCCGTCGCATTTGTTGTGATGTTGGTTTTCGCCCAGCTTGATCCCTCTGTATTCAGGCGTTGGGCACCTTGGCTTTACGTACTTGGCCTAGCGGGCCTGGTTGCTGTGCTATTTGTGGGGGTTGGGGCGAAAGGTGCACAGCGTTGGTTAGCGTTGCCGGGATTGCCCAGGTTTCAGCCATCGGAGCTGATGAAGCTTGTTGTCCCCATAATGGCCGCCTGGTATCTGTCGCGGCACTTCTTGCCGCCGAAGCTGTCACGCATTGGTGTCGGGCTGGCTATTGTCCTGCTCCCGATGCTTCTGATTGTGAGGCAGCCCGATCTCGGGACTTCGCTTCTTGTGGGTATGGCGGGTCTGTTTGTTGTGTTTTTTGCCGGTATGAGCTGGAAACTCATAGGCGCATTTTTGGCAATGGTGTCTGTAGCTGCGCCAGTAATGTGGTTTTTCGGAATGCGCGAGTACCAGAAGCAGCGTGTCTTGACACTGCTTGATCCCCAGAGTGATCCGCTGGGTGCAGGTTGGAATATTATCCAGTCCAAAACCGCCATCGGCTCTGGCGGCCTGGATGGCAAAGGTTGGCTTCAGGGCACTCAGTCGCACCTTGAGTTTCTTCCGGAAAGCCATACTGATTTTATAGTGGCGGTACTGGCAGAGGAGTTCGGGTTTGTAGGGATTCTGATACTACTCAGCGTGTACTTCCTGATTATTTTGCGGTGCCTCTTTATCGCTGTGACTGCCCAGGATTCATTCAGTCGCCTTGTTGCGGGTGCGCTGACCATGACCTTCTTTATTTATGTGTTCGTTAACGTGGGCATGGTAAGTGGCCTGCTACCGGTTGTAGGGGTGCCTTTGCCGCTTGTGTCTTATGGTGGAACATCAACCGTTACCCTGATGGCGGCGTTTGGCATTCTGATGTCCATACACACCCATCGCCGGATGATCACGGCCTGATGTCAGGCCGGTAATGGTGATACGGGGCGCGAACCCGTTACAATGGTCGCAAGAGCTGTATTTTCCATTCAGCAGCGCATATTTCAGAGGGCATCTGTACAGTGATACCACATAGCGCAGGGTTATGGTTGTTGGGCTTGGCGGCTCTGGCGCTTGCCGGCTGCGCATCGGCTCCGACGCCTGCACCGGCCGGTACCGACCATTCATCACGCTACACCATTACTCAAGACCGGGCACCCACGGGAAACTTTGATGCCTCTGGCTTGTCAGATGCAGTGCCCGTATATCAGGCCCCGGTAAGGGCCGGGAACAAATCTCCCTACACAGTTTGGGGCAAACACTACACGGTAATGGACAGTAATGACGGCTATGTCGCTCGCGGCACCGCAAGCTGGTATGGCGAAAAGTTCCACGGTCACAAAACGTCTAATGGTGAAACCTTTGATATGTACCAGATGTCCGCAGCCCATAAATCTCTGCGGATACCGGGTTACGCAAAAGTGACTAATCTGGATAACGGGCAGTCTGTGATTGTGCGGGTTAATGACCGTGGGCCGTTCCACGGTGATCGCCTCATTGATTTGTCTTACGCAGCGGCTAAAAAGCTGGGTTATCAGTCACGCGGAACCGCCCGTGTAGAAGTCGCATCGATTACCGTGAAGCCCGACGGCAGCATGTTTCTTGCTGGTCAGCCTTTCGCGCTGGATGGGCAGCAGGTGAAGCGGCCGGTGCAAACGCAAACTGCGAACAGCGCATTTGACGGCCAGGGCGGCGGGCTGTTTGTTCAGCTTGGCTCCTTCAGCAGCCGCGACCCGGCAGAAAAACTACAGACCCGCGCCGTGGATAGACTTGGTAGCTCCTTGGGGAGTAACTCTGTGCGAGTACGTGCAGTAGATACTGCTTCAGGGCGCTTTCACCGGGTTCAGGTTGGGCCTTTTCAGGATGAAGGCAGTGCGCGAAAGACGCAGCGCCTTTTGGAAACTGAAGGATTTGCGCAATCAATTGTGCTGACAGACTCTGACTGAGCGTCAGATCACTTATAAAACACACTTAACGACGAACGAATGGACCCATGGCATTAAAATCAGTTTTCCGCTCACTCTCTTTTGCTTCAGCACTCCTTACGTTTGTGCTGATGCTTACGGTTTCAGGCAAAGCAATTTCCCAGACCGTGCTGATTCCTTCACCGCCGCAAATTGCTGGTAGTTCCTACGTGCTGATGGACCCGAAAAGTGGTCGCATCATCATGGAAGAGAACAGCAACGAGCGCTTGCCGCCGGCCAGTCTGACAAAGATGATGACAGCGTACATTGTTGAGCGCGAGCTGGACGAAGGCCGGATCAGCATGTCCGACATGGTTCCTATCAGCGTAAAAGCATGGAAAACAGAGGGCTCCCGTACGTTTGTTAAAGAGGGCACCAGTGTTTCCGTAGAAGACCTTCTCAAAGGCGTAATTATTCAGTCAGGCAACGATGCTTCGGTAGCCCTGGCGGAATTTGTTGCCGGCAGTGAGGGCGCTTTCGTAGATATTATGAATCAGCAGGCTCAACTTCTGGGTATGAAGGACACCCACTTTCAGAATGCTACCGGCCTGCCTGCCGCAGATCACTTTTCTACCGCCTATGACCTGGCTGTTCTGGCGCGTGCGATTATCAATGATTACCCGGAAAACTACCCGATCTACGCGGAGAAGCACTTTACGTACAACAATATCCGTCAACCCAACCGTAACAGCCTGCTATGGCGCGACGATAGTGTTGATGGCCTCAAAACCGGCCATACCGAAGAGGCAGGGTACTGTCTTGTTGCTTCAGCCAAGCGCAACAACACGCGCTTTATTGCAACAGTGATGGGAACCAGCAGCTCTGAGGCGCGATCCCAGGAAATCCAGAAAATGCTGAACTACGGGTTTCGCTACTATGAAAGTGAGCGCTTGTTCCGGGCGGGGCAGGAGCTGATTGAGGCCAAGGTGTGGGGCGGTCAATCTGACAAGCTTTCCGTGGGCATGCTTGAAGATGCCTACGTGACCATTCCTCGCGGATCCCGTGACAGCCTTGAGTCCAGTGTGGATCTTGATTCAGTGATCAAGGCACCGGTTCGTGCCGGTGATGAGCTCGGTCGGGTGAAAGTGTCCTTTAATGGGGAAGTGCTGATTGATCAGCCAGTGCTTGCTCTGACGGAGGTTCCTGAAGGCGGTTTGTTCAAGCGAATCTGGGACGCCATCAAGTTGTTTTTTGTTCAGTTATTCCAGTAAGGGCCAGTTGAGCCCGGGAGAAAAACGGCATGAGCGAGCCGAAAGCGCCAAAAATAGAGTTTCCCTGTGATTACGGTATCAAGGTGATTGGCGATGCCGCACCGGATTTCAAAGAGTTTGTCGTAGCGGTTGTTCAGCAGCACGCTCCGGGAATCAAGGAAGAAGATGTCTCTGTTAAAGACAGCAGGGAAGGTCGGTTCTGCTCGGTACGGCTGAATATTCTGGCTACTGGCGAGCCGCAGCTAAAGGCCTTGTTTGAGGACCTCAAGGCCAGCGGCCGTGTTCACATGGTGTTGTAAGCACCATGCCTGAACTCATTGTCAGGTCTTTGGGCCAGCAGCCCTATCTGGAAACCTGGGAAGCCATGAAAAGCTTCACGGCAGAAAGGGGTGACGACACCAATGATGAGCTTTGGTGTCTGGAGCATCCTCGGGTCTACACCCAGGGCCAGGCTGGCAAGGCCGAGCATATCCTGGCGCCGGGTGATATCACGGTGATTCAAGTAGACCGTGGTGGACAGGTGACCTATCACGGACCTGGTCAACTGGTGATTTACCTGATGATTGGGCTTACCCGTCGCAAGATAGGGGTGAGGGGGCTGGTCGACATTATTGAGCAGGGCATAGTACGCACGCTTGCTGAGCTTGATATTGCCGCAGAGCCCCGGCCAGATGCGCCAGGTGTTTATGTGGGTGATGCAAAAATTGCTTCCCTGGGATTGCGGGTTCGCCGTGGATGTTCGTTCCACGGTCTTGCGCTGAATGTCGATATGGACATGGAGCCATTTGGCAGGATCAACCCCTGCGGGTATGCGGGACTGGCCATGTGCCAAACCAGTGACTTTACCTCAGCGTCTATTGATGCTGTTGAGCAGCTGTTGGTAGCCCAACTTGTTTCAGGGTTGGGCGACTCTGTAGTAAGTTATCGAAACGGCTGGGATGATCAGGCAGGCCCGTCAATCTGATACATACAAACACGGTTGCGGCCGAGGGCTTTTGCACGGTACAAGGCTTCGTCTGCATGCTGGAGAAGTTTGTCGACAGATTCCGCCCCCTCGATGCTTGCTACGCCAATACTGGCAGTGCAGTGGACTGCTGTCTGCGCCACCATCACAGCTTTCTCGGCGATTGCCTCACGAATCCTGTTGGCAATCTGCACTGCACCGTCTGCATTGGTTTCCGGCAGTAGCACCAGGTATTCCTCACCTCCCCAACGAGCGGTGGTGTCCAGTTTCCGGGCCTCCTCATGCAGTGTGTTTGCAACCAACACAATCAGCTCATCGCCTACATGGTGTCCGTGGGTATCGTTTACACTTTTGAACAGGTCAATATCTGCTAACAACACGGCAAATGGCCGGTTGGTACGAAGATAGCGTTCGTATTCCACTTCCAGTTGAGCCAAGGCCTCCCTGCGGTTTGCAAGGCCGGTGAGTGTGTCATGCTTGGCGGCGTACTCGAACTCTCGGGCCAGCGCCAACAAACCAAGTTTGCTCCGTCGCCGGCTCTGATCAAGGATGTAGCAGGTGATCATTTCAAAGCCGAGGGCTACAACCATGGTAATCCGGAAGCTGGTGCTATAGGGCAGATTCAGTAATTGGTCAGCAAGCGGGCTGAAGAACAGCAGCGTAACCCCCGTAAATCCGAATAGACAGGCGCCAACACCAAACCGCGCATCGCTGATGTAAAAAATGATGGGTGGGTAGGCAAAGAGCCAGATAATCGCCGAGCCATTCTCTAACGCGCTGACCGACACATAGATAAACACCGTGGTTGTCAGGCCAATAAACGCGCGACGCTGAAAGGTTTTGTGGCGGAACGCAGCGTAAATCAGCAAATTGATTGTCATCAGAATGGCAAATGCTATCAGCAGGCCAGCCGCGAGGTGCTCACCTTGCTCGACAGAACGGGAGGCAAAAAAGGCCAGCAATGGCACTGCAGAGATACTCAGCCAGTTGATCAGAACCGGAACTGGAATTTCACCCGATACCTGAAGCTGAGAGCGCCCATTTGCGGGAAGCTCAGGAGCAATTTTCGACATAGTGTGAGCAGGTTCTTTTGATAATTATCAGTTATTTTGATTCCGCATCCATCCAATAGTAAACGGTATTCTGGGCAGAAGTTGTGTAATACCGTAAAAACAGCCAGAGGATGACAACAAACTGTTCCCCGGTAGCCTGGCTGTGTGGGCATCAGAGCAGGTATAAACCGGCAGGCAGAGGCGAGCAATGGCCGGTAAGCCGCTGAGCATGGGTCGCAGTGGAGAGGTCAGGTAGCAGAAGTATCCGTATAATGACATGAGCCACCTGCTGCTGTTACGTTTAGAGTACAAGTGAAGGGTTCTTGCAGGGTGGGTAAATTTTCAGATCCGGACAGGTCTTACATGTCATCCAGACGCTCAGGTAATTCAGTCTCCCGTATCAAGACCGGCAGCTTTGAACGTCGGTTGAGTTTGACTCGCGCCGGGCTTTTCGCCGGCACGCGGGTGGCCTCGCACATGGCAACGAACTGGTTCAGCAGCAAGGATAAGCGGGATGAGCGCCACCGTGCCATGTTATCCAAGCAAGCCCATCTTCTGGTGGAGGAGCTGGGAAAACTGAAAGGCAGTGTGGTTAAAATCGGTCAGGTGATGGCGCTTTATGGTGAGCATTTTCTGCCTGAAGAGGTCACTGAAGCCCTACACACCCTGGAAGATCAGACTACCTCGCTGGAGTGGTCTGCCATCGAGCGGGTTCTCAAAGCCGAGCTGGGCAGTGATAAATTTGCTGAGCTTGAGATAGACCCCGAACCTATTGGGGCCGCATCTCTGGGGCAGGTGCACCGTGCATTGCGGCGAAGTGATGGCCTGGAGCTGGTGCTCAAAGTCCAGTATCCGGGTGTCGCCGATGCGGTTGATAGCGATCTGAATGCGGTGGCTCAGTTACTCAGAGTGGCTAGGTTGGTGAGCTTCGGGCCAGAGTTTGAGGACTGGCTGGAAGAGGTGCGACAGATGATGCACCGGGAAGTTGATTATCATCTTGAGGCTCGCACCACAGAGAAATTTCGCCAGATGCTCAAGAATGACCCCCGGTTTGTGGTTCCCCGGGTGTTGCCGGAGTATTCAGGTGCGCAGGTTATTGCCTCAACCTATGAGCATGGGCATTCCGTAAGTGCTGGCGTTGTTCGGGAGTTGTCACTGGAGCGCCGCAGTGCGCTCGGAGAAGCCGCGCTTGAGCTCTTCTTTCGGGAGCTGTTCGTGTGGGGTGAGATCCAGACCGACCCCAATTTCGGAAACTACCGTATTCGCATTGCCGGAGAAGATGGCAATGGTGTGGAGCATGATCGCATAGTGCTGTTGGACTTTGGTGCTGTGCAGTCTTACTCAAGCGAGTTTCTTGACCCGGTTATCCAGATGATCCGTGCATCTTATGAGAACGATCTGGATGCAGTGATCGATGGGGGCGTAAAACTGCGTTTCATGAACACTGACTGGCCGAAGGATGTGTTGGAGAAGTTTGGCGAGGTGTGCATGTCGGTTCTGGAGCCCTTGTCCAGCGACCATGCAAGCTGGCCTCACTACGCGGTTAACGAGAAGGGCCAGTATCGTTGGAAGCAAAGCGACTTGCCGTCAAGAGTTGCGCGACAGGCTGCACGTTCAGCCATAAGCCGTTATTTCCGCGTGCCACCCAGAGAGTTTGTATTCCTCAACCGAAAGCTCATTGGGGTGTATACCTTTATTGCTGTGCTGCACTCGGAGTTCAACGGCGAGCCCTTGTTACGCAAATACCTTTATGGCGAAGGTGATGATATGCCTGATGCTTCTGCAACCAGCCAGATCACAAAGGCGTAACGCACGCCTTTGCCTATACCCACAAGCACAATGAAGTTGAGCCAGGGCACGCGCATGATGCCGCCAACAAGCGTCAGCGCGTCGCCGCCCAGAGGTAGCCAGCCCAGTAGCAAAGACCACTGGCCGTAGCGGTTAAAACTGTTTCTTGCTTTGTGCAGTTGCGTTTCACTCAAGGGGAACCAGCGCTTGTGCTTGAAGCGGTCTACCTGCCTGCCGATGATGCCGTTCACCACAGACCCCAACGTATTGCCCAGCGTGGCCCAGAACCACAGCCACCACATGGGATAGCCCTGAACAACCAGGGTGCCAGTCAGTATCTCCGAGTAGGCAGGCAACAGAGTAGCCGCTGCAAACGAGGTCAGAAATAACGTCAGGTAAACCACAGAGTTGTCCTTACGGTGATGGGTGTTTGGGTCTTTTGCCCCACGAGGCGGCACTAAGTATGAACCGTTACTATAGCGGCTATTTAGAGCTTCAATTTTTTAATTTTCCTCAATCATGTCATCATGAATTCAAGTTTATTTACACCCCTTATAACCGCCCGGGAATCCTTCCGGGGTATCTATTTTGGAGGCGTTTATGGAACAGGTAACGATTTACGGCCGTTCAAGTTGCGGGTTTTGCGTGCGTGCAAGGAGTCTGTGTGAGTCTCGCAATATGCCGTACACCTGGGTGGATATGATCGAGCATGGCATGACCAAAGAAGACATTGCCGACAAAATTGGGCGAGCTGTACACACCGTGCCGCAGATTTTGGTGGGGGACAGATACATAGGCGGATACGATGATTTTGCAAGCTACGTGCGGCAACTGGAGGCTTAGTCGTTTGTAGAATCTATCTGGCAGGTAAGGAGCGCAGTATGGAATTTGAGCATGTGGTTCAAGTTAATGACCTGAAGGATTCGTCCATCCCCAACCTGACCCGGAAGCAATTGTGGGAAGGCTTGGTCATGCGTGCAGAGGCGCCCCAACATTTTGTGATTGGCCTTGGCGAGTTCGAGCTCGATTGGCAAACCGATAAACGCCTGAAACGGAGCCTTGAGCTGCCCGGCCTGGTTGTTGATGATCTGGTTACCTTTAATGAAGGCCAGTTTGTACATTATGAAATTATACCAACGGCCACGGTTGCCGGTGGAAGTCTCACAATGACAATAGAAGAGCCAGAGCCGCAGTCTTTGTTCGTACGTTTCAGCTATTGTGCTCGATATCTTGACGAGATCGGGGATGAACTGCCTTATGATCTTTTTGTTCAGCAGGCATATATCGCGGCAGACATCGATACGGTTCGAATCATCCGGAACCGGTTGGCCGCGCACTAGAGCAGGTGTGTCGAAGTTACTGTAAAGGCATGAGGCCCGAAAGAGCCAGTGAGGCGCAGAATTGCTGATCAGGACCCGGCTAACAGGGTGCTGATCAGCACTGTAGTTGCTTTAATCAATCAGAGCTTGAAATCGGTTTTCAGCTTCTTTTCTGCAAGGGTGTTTTTGAGTTTCGCCACCCGCGGCAGGCCGTTGTCAAACGGAGGGAAATTCTCGCCTGCGATCAGAGGTAGCAGGTAGTCGCGGCAGTCCTGGGTAATACCAAATCCATCATCCGTAATGTAATGGATGGGCATCTTCTTTTCCTGGTTAGCAACTTCGCTAAGCGGGGCTTCACCAATCGACCAGACGTAAGGTTTGGATTTCTCACGAACAATCGTAGGCATAACTGCCTGTTTGCCTGCCAGAGCCATTTCTACAGCCGCTTTGCCAACGGCGTAAGCCTGCTCAACGTCGGTTGCAGAGGCAATGTGCCGAGCACTGCGCTGGAGATAATCCGCAACCGCCCAGTGGTACTTGTGCCCCAGAGCCTGCCTGACCATATTGGCCAGTGCCGGCGCTACGCCACCAAGCTGAGTGTGACCAAATGCATCTTTGGCGCCGGCATCTGCAAGGAAACGGCCGTCTTCGTACTGGGCACCTTCTGACGCAACCACCACGCAGTAACCATATTCCTTAACACAGAAATCGACCCGCTCCAGAAAGGCTTCGCGGTTAAACGGAATTTCAGGGAACAGGATAATGTGGGGCGGCTCGCCTTCGCCCTGACCAGCCAGACCACCAGCGGCTGCGATCCAGCCTGCGTGACGGCCCATGACTTCAAGGATGAACACCTTGGTGGAGGTTTCGCACATGGACTTGATGTCCAGACTGGCTTCCAGGGTGGATGTGGCGATGTACTTGGCTACAGAGCCAAAGCCAGGGCAGCAGTCAGTAAACGGCAGGTCGTTATCGACTGTTTTGGGAACACCGATGCAGGTAATGGGGTAGCCCAGTTTTTCACCAATTTGTGAGACTTTGTAGGCGGTGTCCTGGGAATCACCGCCACCGTTGTAGAAGAAGTAGCCGATGTTATGTGCGCGGAATACTTCGATAAGGCGCTCGTATTCCCGGCGGTTTTCCGAGATGTTCTTCAGCTTGTGGCGGCAAGATCCGAACGCACCGCCCGGGGTGTGGATCAACTCCTGAATGGCTTCATCACTTTCGAGGCTGGTATCGATCAGCTCTTCGTACAGCGCGCCCAGAATGCCGTTGCGACCTGCAAACACTTTGCCGATCTTGTCCGAGTGCTTACGGGCGGTCTGGATGACCCCGCAGGCACTCGCGTTGATTACAGCGGTAACACCGCCAGACTGAGCGTAAAATGCGTTCTTGATGGCCATCTCGGGGTGGAGTCTCCTGTTGATTCGACAATGGTGCAGATGATACGTCAAATGCGCGCAATTTTCATGGCAGGAAGTGCGGATAGTAATGCGCTTGACGGCACTGAAAGGATACGGGAGGCTTGTCGGGTTTCAACGCAGAGGACTGACGGCGAATGCATATTCATATACTGGGGATTTGTGGCACATTCATGGGCAGCCTTGCGGTATTGGCAAGAGAGCTGGGCCACACAGTGACCGGTTCCGATCAGGGCGTTTATCCGCCCATGAGCACCCAGTTAGAGGCCCAGGGCATCAGCCTGATGGAAGGCTACAGCCCGGAGCACCTTGAGCCCAAGCCAGACCTTGTGCTGATTGGAAACGCCATGTCCCGAGGCAACCCGGAGGTAGAAGCGGTACTTAACCGTAATATCGACTATATGTCGGGCCCGGAGTGGCTGGCGAGAGAAGTTCTGCGGCATCGCTGGGTGTTGGCGGTTGCCGGTACTCACGGCAAAACCACCACCACAGCCATGCTCCTCTGGATTCTTGATCAGGCTGGGTTTGCGCCCGGGTATCTTGTGGGTGGCGTGCCGAAAGATTTTCCGGTTTCAGCGAGTCTCGGCGATAGCGACTTTTTTGTAATTGAAGCCGATGAGTACGACAGCGCCTTTTTCGACAAGCGCTCCAAGTTTGTCCATTACCGCCCCCATACCCTGATACTGAATAACCTTGAGTTTGATCACGCCGATATCTTCGAAAACGTAGAGGCCATCGAGCGACAGTTTCATCATCTGGTTCGTACTGTACCCTCCCAGGGCATGATTATTCGCCCAAGCCTGGATGAACATCTGGATAAAGCTCTCGATATGGGGTGCTGGAGCCCGGTTCAGGATATGGCTATCGGGAGCGAAACAGCTGCATCGGTTGATTGGCGTGCCGAGCTGCTATCAGAAGATGGCAGCCGATTTATGGTGGTTCATCACGAGCAGCCCGTTGCCGTGGTGAAGTGGAGCCAAACGGGTATGCATAACGTTCGCAATGCCCTTGCAGCCATTGCTGCGGCAAAGCATGTGGGGGTAACGCCCGATCACGCCGTGGCCGCGCTGTGTCGCTTCTCTGGCGTAAAGCGGCGTATGGAACTGCTGGCGGATATTGGTGGAGTTAAAGTTTACGACGACTTCGCTCACCACCCAACCGCCATAGAGACCACCCTGGACGGATTGCGCAATCAGGTGGGGGAGGAGCCGGTTATCGCCCTCATCGAGCCCCGCTCCAACACTATGAAACAGGGCGTGCACCAGCATACGCTGCTGCCGAGTGCTGCGTTGGCAGATAAAGTGTATTGGGCCAACCTGAACACTATGGACTGGCTGCCGGAACTGGTCTCCGTTTGGCAGTCCGGTAATCCGGAATCAAGTAAACACCTTGTAGAGTCCACCGTAGAAGGGCTGATTGAGCGTGTAATGGCAGATCTGCCGAGCCCCTGCCACATTGTCATTATGAGTAACGGTGGCTTTGGTGGCATTCACGGTAAGCTCATAGCCGAGCTTGAACGTATTCATGGCTGACCCGGCACAGAAGGAGTTATATCGTTGACCCAACCCATGCCTGAGAGCGTGTCGAAAGCCCCGACCATAAACCTGGCGTTCACCGGAGCATCCGGTGCCCAATATGGCCTGCGCTTGCTGCAATGCCTGGTGGCAGCGGGTTGCCGGGTTCATGTAATGGTCAGCAAGGCGGCACAAATTGTTATTGCGACTGAAACCGACCTGAAGCTGCCGGGAAGCCCGTCAGCTATGCAAAAGGTGCTGACGGAATACGCATCAGCCCAGCAGGGGCAAGTGTTGGTGTTTGGGCGTGAAGACTGGTTTTCACCTCCTGCCTCCGGGTCTGGCGATAAAGCCCCTTTGGTGGTGTGCCCATGCAGTACAGGAACCCTCTCTGCACTTGCCACCGGTGCCAGTAACAATCTGATTGAGCGCGCGGGCGATGTGGCGCTTAAAGAACGACGCCAACTGATTCTGGTGACCCGTGAATCGCCATACTCACAAGTGCATCTGGAAAACATGCTGAAGCTGACCCAAATGGGAGCGGTGATCATGCCGGCCAGCCCCGGGTTCTACCACCGCCCGGAATCGATAGAGGATCTCGTGGACTTTATCGTGGCTCGAATTCTGGATCATCTGGGCTTGCCCCAAGACCTGATGCCCCGTTGGGGTGAGGCTCGAGTGAACGCCAAAATGAGTCGCAACGATGGTTTTGGCCAGCAGGATTGATGGTTTTAACCATTGAGCAAACCTGCCTGCAAGAAGAGACTTGGTGAACGCTAGTTACAACACTGTTCACTGACTGAGGTTTACCATGATTCCACGTACGCTCTTCGATGCAGACCTTGACGGCTTTCGGGATTCCGTCCGGAAATTTCTTGAACAAGAAGCCGCGCCCTACCACGAACAGTGGGAAAAAGATGGGCAGGTCAGCCGCGAGCTATGGCAAAAAGCTGGCGAGCTGGGTTTTTTGTGCCCCACCATGCCTGAAGAGTACGGCGGTGTTGGCGCTGACTTCCGATACAGCGCGGTTATTATGGAAGAAGTCTCCCGTGCCGGGCTCTCAGGTATTGGCTGGACGCTGCACTCCGATATTGTTGCCCCCTACATACTGAACCACGGCTCCGAAGAACAGAAAAAGCAATATCTGCCGAAAATGGCTTCTGGTGAAATGATTACGGCTATCGCCATGACCGAGCCAGGCGCCGGTTCCGACCTGCAGGGTGTGAAAACCACAGCCATCAAGGACGGCGATCACTATGTCCTGAATGGCTCCAAGACCTTTATTACCAATGGCCAAATGGCCGACTTGGTAATTGTTGTTGCCAAAACGGATCCCAAAGAAGGCGCGAAAGGTATCAGCCTGTTCCTGGTTGAATCTGCCTGGGAAGGCTTTGAGAAAGGCCAGAACCTGAACAAAGTAGGTATGAAGGCCCAGGATACATCTGAGCTGTTTTTCCAGGACGTTAAAATTCCCGAGACTCACCTGCTAGGGTCGAGAGAAGGTCAGGGCTTTTTCCAGTTGATGCAAGAACTTCCCGCAGAGCGTTTGCAGATTGGTCTCACTGCTATTGCGTCTGCAGAAGCCGCTTGGCAATGGACGCTTGATTACGTGCAAGAGCGCAAAGCTTTCGGTAAGCCAGTGATCAAGTTCCAGAATACCCGTTTCAAAATGGCAGAAATGAAAGCGGAAATTACGGCTGCGCGAGTGTTCACCGACCGCTGCCTGGAGCTCCACCTGGAGAAGAAACTTGATATACCTACTGCTGCAATGTTGAAGCAGTACACCACCGACTTGCAGTGCAAAGTGCTGGATGAGTGTGTTCAGTTGCACGGTGGTTACGGATACATGTGGGAATACCCGATTGCCCGTGCATGGGCTGATGCGCGAGTTCAGCGTATCTACGGCGGAACCAACGAAATTATGAAAGAGATCGTTGCCCGCGCGTTTTAAGCTGCATTGAGCAAACCCCCGGGGCCAGTTCCCGGGGGTTTCTTGTTACTAAACTTTACAGATTGCCAAACCTATCAAGGTCTCCAGCCTCCACATCCCCTAAAGTAACGGCACAACCTCTAACAAGGATAAACGGTTGCCGTGATGAAACCCCTTATATTCCTGCCTGCTTCCCTACTTTTTCTCGCCATTGCCGGTTGCGGCAAGGAATCCGATGAGCTGCCTGTAGATGGCCGCGATTTCGACGGCGTGCAATACAGCGATCCGGCACCCTATACAGGAAGGGTGATAGACGGTTACCTGAAAAATGCCCGGGTGTGGCTGGACATGGATGGCGACAGCCAGTACACGCCTGGGCCAATCGAGTATGAGCTTGCATCCGGCCGTAAGGTTACTCTGTCTTCTGGTGAGCCTACCGCCATGAGTGGTGAAGGGGGCCAGTTCTCTTTGGATATCTCGGAACTTGTGTTGGAACCAGGGGTTGGCCCCAATATCGATCCAAGAGCTTTTCCTTTGTATGCGCTGGCGCTGCCCGGCAAAACCATGGAACAGACACGCTCTGGAGACATGCCGGTTCCCCGCGCATTTATCCTTTCTGCCGCGCCTGGCGTTCGTAATATTACGCCTTTGACAACCTTGGCACGTTATCGCAGCCTCACTACACTGGGGCTAGTAGTGGGTTCCGGGAGTTCGTCGCTATCTGGCTTTGCCGGCATTAATTTGCTGAGGGACTATGTGCTCGCCGAAGATGATCGCGCCCATGCCTATGCGCGAGCTATGGCGCGCTTTTCAGCCAGCCAGTTCCCGGATGCCTATAACGATAAACTGGCTGAGCCAGGGAGCGATGGCACCGAGCGATTCCTCAGCCCGCAGGGTGCTTTTCTTCTTGGGGTTTCCCTGTTACAGAATGCCGGTGATGTTGTTTCTATTGTAGATTCGGCCGCTCAAGGCAATTACGCAAACGTGGATGTCGACGAGCTTGATTTGCCCTTGGTGCCGCTGGAGTTGAGTGATCCTGTGTTGCTTACCAGTCAGCGCATTTATGCGCAGGCAAGACAAACGGATGAACTCCCCACAAACAGTTCGAACTTAATGGTTTCTGCAGAACTGATGTTTGATTACAGCGAGGATGGGAGGCTTCAATCCATCAGTGCAGAGGGATGCCTTGCTCCCTCGATGCAAGAAATTGCAAGACTGATCAGTGTAAATGGGTATATGGCCAAGCTAAGCACCCAGTGGTTGCCTTCAGCGTCGCTATCGCCTCAGAGTAAAATTGCCTACGACAATCCCGGAGTTGATGAGCGGCTGGTGTTTGACTGGGCTGCACGCACGGCTGCGTTTGAAACCGGCACAGCCTGTCACCAACTCGAGGGCATTCAGCCCGGATCAACAGAGCTGGGAGGAAACCCCGAGGTAACTTACAGCTGGAGCTTGAGTGGTGGAAAGATGGTGGAGCTGGAGGCCAAAATACCCCAGCAAAACGGCACAATTACCCGAACGCTGGTGCCGAAGCTGGCCAATTCTCTTGAAGGTTTTCCTGGGTATCAGCTAAAGGAAGATAATGTGGAATTGGAGTCGCTGATATACAGCGATGCCTTCCAAAGCTGCGCGATTGATGAGCAAGTTGATCCTGCTACAGCCGCACATGTAGTCACAGGGTTTCACAGCTACGCTTTCTCCGGCTATGAGCCCCAGCCCGCCACATTTACCGGGCTTACCTTTGAGTTTGATACCCGGGATGGCCAGGTTCGGCCCTTACGATACGGCTTCCTGGCGCCAGAGATGTCCGGGCTTGGCAATGTCGGCGCTGATAGTGGTTTTGAGTGGGCGATGTATTACCCCGCCAGAACCAGCGAAACGCCTCTTGGTGGTACGCCAAACCTCATTCAAAGGGCATATCTCAAAAGCTACAGCCCTAACCGGGCCTGCGGCCGATCGTTCGAGGATTCGCCATCGGGCGTCTATGCATGGATAGAGTACGACTACAAAAACCTCTCTGAATATCTTGTGGAGCTGCTGGACTAACTGGTAGCTGTTGAAGAGAGGGGTTTTGGCTGGCGAATCAAGAGCGCACCTGAGTTTCGCCGCTTGTGCACCTGCTGTGGGCACAAGCTACTTATGCCGAGGTTATGCTAAGTTTTTGTTTGTCTTCAGCAGGGTCACGTTAATGGTGCTCAATTTGATTGCAGTTATATTGACAATGCGTGACGTTACCTTATGGTGTGTGCAGTTTAAATACACATGAAAGGGATTTTTTCGAGTATGAATAAGAAGATTTTGTTGGCGGCAGTAGCTGCTTCAGTTATGACTTCTGGGCAAGTACTCGCGCAGTCAGGAGGGCAGGGTGTTGGCGCTAGCAATTTTGCCTACAGTTCGATTGGGATTAATCTGGGAAGAGCAACGCTGGACGACTCGATTATCCTCGGGGGTGAAGTTTACGAAGACCTTGGTTTTTTTGCATTCGGTGGCAGTCTCCAGGTATTGGATAATCTAGTCCTGTTTGCGGGCGCCGACGCAATCGCAAACGATGGACGTAATTCAGAGATATCGCAAACATCTGTGTCATTTGGCCTTAGTGTTCCAATTCCTCTGGGTGATCGCGTAGATCTGGTTCCAAGTCTTGGCTTCTCTCGTGCCGAAATTGAGTTTTGTGAATTTAACTACTGTGTGTCTGACGACGACTCTTTTGCGATCTATGGCGTTGGTGTTAGAGCATGGGTAGTGCCAAGCCAGTTTGAAATCAGTGGTGGCGTTGCTAGCTCCAATCAGGAAGACTCTGATTCAGTTGTCTCGTTGGGAGCTCATGGATGGCTTAAAGAGCATCACCGGATAGGCTTTGACTATCAGGATACGGACGGAATTTCCTTGTTTTCACTAGGTTACCGATACGTTTTCTAGTAGAGCCATTGGTTTTAATGGTAGAAGGCCCCGGCAGGGGCTTTTTTGTTGGCGACTGTTCGGGGCGTGAAAGGTTTTTGTCAGAAAAACCTGAGTGCAATATATAGGATAGACTGCAGGGTCAATCTTCCTCTGTTGTTGCAGTGCTCCAGTTTGCAAAAGGAGGTACCTGTAGGTAAAGCTCCTCGTCTCGATGATTAGCGTATCCATTGGCCGGTGACGACCTTGGTTCCTGGTTCTCTAGCCCGAAAACTGCGTGCATACTGGCGCACGGTTCTCGTTCGTTTAGTGGAGCTGCATCCTCGCCAAAAATCGATTATTAGGGCTGCTACGAGGCTGGGTGCGAGTTTGCCGTTTGGCAAGGCTATTCAATGAGCAGTTGCCAGTTCCGGCGTTAGCCAATGCTTGGGCGTCATGCGGCTTGGAAGGCGTTGAGGTGACGGTAGCGGTTTGCTGACTAGTGGCTGCGGAGCTGGGGAGGTAGGAATGGCTTAACAGTGTGTTAAATTTGGGCGTTTATAACACGTACACCTGTTCTGCGAAGCTCGTAAGGTATTGATTCGACCATCCTAAAGGGGGTAAGGATGGTGCCGAGGAGAGGACTTGAACCTCCACGGGGTTGCCCCCACTAGCACCTGAAGCTAGCGTGTCTACCAATTTCACCACCTCGGCAGGTGATTTGCAGATTTGCCGTTAGTTTGTTGAAAACTGGGCGTTTCTGCCTAAGATGAACGTGTCATCTCATCCAATGGCGCGTACTTTAGTAATTCCCGCTTAAGCTGTCAAACATTTTTTTGGTAAATGCTTGGCAAGTAATTGTGCGTATTAAAGGTGGGTTGTTAGGCAGTTACTGCCTGCCGACGTATACTGTGTTGTTAATGTATATGAAGGGTGCCGCTGTGGCGCCGCATTGAGCAAGGATTTTAATGGTTTCCAGGAATAAAAAACACAAAGACCCCCACGCCAGTCGTGAGGCTCAAAAATATGATAACCCGATCCAAAGTCGGGAATTCATAATTGCGCACTTGAAAGAGCGGGGGGCGCCGGCAACACACGAAACATTGTGTTCCGAGCTTGGGCAGACAGACCCGGAAGGCATCGAAGCGCTCCGGCGACGCTTGATTGCCATGTGCCGTGATGGACAGCTTATCTGTAACCGGCGTGATGCATACCTGCCGATTGAAGAGGCCGATTTGGTTAGTGGTCGGGTTATTGGCCACAAAGATGGCTTCGGTTTTCTTGTGCCGGACGATGGCGGATCTGATCTTTTTCTCACCGCTCGGCAAATGCGCCAGGTGTTTCACGGCGACCGGGTAGCTGCCCGGGTAGACAGGGTCGACGACCGTGGCCGGCGTGAAGGCGTTATTGTTGATGTGATAGAACATCGCACGCAGCAAACGGTAGGGCGCTTCTTTAATGAAAGCGGCATTACCTATGTGGTGCCAGAAAACGCCCGCATCAATCACGAAGTGTTGGTGCCAAAAGAGCATGTGGGTGATGCGGTTCATGGTCAGTATGTGGTTGTTGATATCTTGCGCCAACCTACTGCGCGTACCCAGCCTACCGGCAAGATTGTCGAGGTTTTGGGTGAGCATATGGCGCCTGGGATGGAAATCGACGTGGCTATCCGCTCATACGATATTCCCCATAACTGGCCTACCGAAGTAGGTGCTCAGGCCGCCGCTATTGCCGCTGAAGTTGAAGAGAAGGATAAGAAGAATCGGGTCGATATCCGCAATATGCGTCTGGTGACCATTGATGATGAGACCGCCCGGGACTTCGATGATGCGATTTACTGTGAGCCCCGAGGCAAGGGGGGGTATCGCCTCGTAGTAGCGATAGCTGATGTGTCTCACTATGTGCGCACAGGCTCGCCGCTTGATGAGGAGGCGCTGCGCCGGGGCAACTCTGTGTACTTCCCGGATCATGTGGTGCCCATGCTTCCAGAGAAGCTGTCCAATGGCTTGTGCTCCCTGAATCCGGATGTGGATCGGCTCTGCATGGTGGCGGATATGACCATCAGCGCTGCAGGTAATATCAGTGGGTACACCTTTTATCAGGCGGTTATGCGCAGCCATGCACGGCTGACCTATAACAAGGTCAGTGACATGCTGGAGCGGCCAGATACAGAGCCGGGCTATCGCTTGTCGGCCCAGTACGCGGATGTGCTGCCGCACCTGCATAATCTGTACGATCTCTACAAGTTGCTGCGCAAAGCACGAACAGAGCGTGGGGCCATAGACTTCGAAACTACCGAAACCCGCATTGTTTTTGATGCTAATCGAAAAATCGAAGAAATTGTGCCGGTGCATCGTAACGACGCCCACAAAATCGTAGAAGAAAGCATGCTGTGCGCTAACGTGGCGGCTGCACGCTTCCTTAAGAAGCACAAGATGCCAGCCCTTTACCGGGTACACGACGGGCCCTCCGAGGAGCGCCTCAATTCGGTACGCTTGTTCCTGGGTGAGCTGGGTCTGCAGTTGGGTGGTAGTGACAAGCCGAGTTCGGCTGACTACCAGGCGCTGCTGGCCCAGATCGTGGATCGGCCGGATGCCAACGTCATCCAGACCGTTATGTTGCGGTCGCTGAGCCAGGCTGTGTACAGTCCGGAAGAAAGCGGCCACTTTGGTTTGGGTTTTCCAAGCTACGCTCACTTTACCTCGCCGATTCGCCGCTACCCTGATTTGATTGTGCACAGAGCAATCAAATCCCGAATCCACAATCCTGAGGTGACCAAGGATGTGGTTTCACCGGCTGTGCACGACGCTGCATTGGTAGAGTATCCCTACGATTACGCCAAAATGGAGCAGCTGGGCGAGCATGTGTCGATGACAGAACGGCGCGCTGACGATGCTACCCGCGATGTTATGGCGTGGCTCAAGTGCGAGTTCCTGAGCGACCACGTGGGCGAGGAATTTGATGGGGTGATTGCAGCTGTTGTGCCCTTCGGATTCTTTGTCGAGCTTTCGGGCGTATACATTGAAGGCCTTGTGCATGTTTCTACCCTCAATGGCGACTATTTCCAACACGACGCTGCCAAGCATCGTCTGATTGGTGAGCGCACGGCTATCAGCTTCCGCCTGGGAGATGAGTTGCGCGTTCGTGTCATGCGGGTTGGCATGGAAGATCGCAAGATCGACCTGGAGTTGGTCAGTGAGCCCAAGCGTCGGCAAGCAGATCGCGATGCCTTGGGGGTGTCCAAGCGCGAGACACGCGGTAAAGATGGCAAGCGGGCCGATAAGGGTCGTGGTCGTGGCGGAGCGTCTACTGGTGCAAAATCCGGTAAATCTGGGCGCAGTAGCAAGCCTGCGAGTGCGAAAGCGCAGTTGGTTGCAGAGGCTGCTCGTGATGCGGGCAAAAAGCCCAGGAAAGGTGCAGCGAAGCCAGATGGGGTGAGTAAACCACGCAAGCCCCGCAAGACAGGCAAATAACAGGAATTCGAATCAGTGTCCCAGGAATTTGTATTTGGCTGGCACGCGGTTGAAGCAGTTCTCAAGCGTGAGCCAGGAAGGTTGCAGCAGGTCTGGATTCAGACCGGTCGTCAGGATAAGCGCGTAAAAAGTATCACTGACACTCTGGATGAGCTTGGGGTGAAGTGGGGCGTTGTACATCGTCGGGAGCTGGATGAGCGGGTAGGTGGCGTTCATCAGGGTGTTGTTGCCGCAGTCAGTGAAAGTCGCGAATGGACAGAGGGTGATCTTCTGGCTCAGCTTGCAGCCAGCGACAAGCCCCCGTTTTTACTGGTTTTGGACGGCGTAACCGACCCCCATAATCTGGGTGCGTGTATGCGCACCTGTGATGCAGTGGGCGTGCAGGCCGTAATTGTACCCAAAGATAAGTCCGCTTCGTTGACTGCTGTCGCCCGAAAGGTTGCTTGTGGTGCGGCGGAAACAGTACCTTTTGTACGCGTGACTAATCTGGCGCGTTTTCTGCGCACGCTGCAGGATCAAGGGGTTTGGTTGATTGGTACCGCAGGCGAAGCTGAAGCCACGCTGTATCAAGCAGACTTCAAGGGGCCGGTGGCGCTGGTGATGGGGGCAGAGGGCAAAGGTATGCGCCGGCTCACCCGTGAGCACTGCGACCAACTGGTCAATATCCCCATGCTTGGTCATGTGGATAGTCTTAACGTTTCCGTTGCTACTGGTGTTTGTCTGTATGAGGCTTTGCGCCAGCGCCTTGGTTAACTCTTGCACAGAAGGCTGCGTACGCCTAGAATACGTGACCCCTTTTCCGGGGGAAGGTTTTGTATTGCCTTTAATCAGGCTTGCAAGGCTTCGCTTTTGATCAAGTCTTTTTTGTTAAAGCCTTATTGATAGAGCAAAAAAACCGGCGGCACAGGCTGCCACCTCCTTGCTTTCATGCTTCCTGGTCAGTCCGGGAATTAGCGAAAGCTGTTTAAACCGTAGGGAGAACTCATGCGTCACTACGAAATCGTATTTATGGTACACCCGGATCAGAGCGAGCAGGTGCCCGCGATGATCGAGCGTTATACCAGCCTCATCACTGAAGATGGCGGCAAGGTAGATCGTTTGGAAGATTGGGGCCGTCGTCACATGGCATACCCGATCAACAAGATTCACAAGGCTCACTATGTGCTGATGAACGTTGAATGTTCACAGGCAGCAATGGACGAGCTGACTCACAGCTTCCGGTTCAACGATGCCATCATCCGTGACCTGATTCTGCGTCGCGATGAAGCTGTTACCGATATGTCTCCGATGAAAGCCGCTGAGTCCCGCGAGGACCGTCGTTCCGGCGGAGAAGATCGTCCGCGCCGTTCAGCTGAATCTTCTGATGACCGTCACGGCGAAAGCCAGGACGATTCTCAGACAGCGGATTCCCAGGACGAAGAAGAGTAATTAACCGGAGTTGAGGAGTTACGTTATGGCTCGTTTTTTCAGACGTCGTAAATTCTGCCGCTTCACGGCAGAAGGTGTTAAAGAGATCGATTACAAGGATCTGGACACCCTGAAAGGCTACATTACTGAAACCGGCAAAATCGTGCCTAGCCGTATTACTGGCACAAAAGCACGTTATCAGCGTCAGCTGGCTACCGCTATCAAGCGCGCCCGCTACCTGGCACTGCTGCCGTACTCGGATAGCCACGATAACTAAGAACAGATAGACAGGACTTGGGACCATGCGTGCACTGGCACAATTTGTAATGCGCGGTCCCCTGCAGGCCAGCGGGGTAGCAGCAGTCACTACTGCAATACCTTTGTTGTTCTGGATTGGCGCAGCGGTTGTTGGCCTGGTTATTCTCAGGCTTGGCATCAGTCAGGGGCTTAATATTGGCCTTTGGGCATTGCTTCCAGCTCTTGGTTGGAGTGTGTTCGGGGGCGATCCTACAGCTCTGGCGGTGCTACTGCAGGTGATGCTTATGGCATCAATGCTGAGAACAACCCTGTCCTGGGAAAGAGCCCTTCTCGGAGGGAGTTTTCTGGCGATCGTCATGGGGCTTGTCTTGCCCATGGTGTATCCCGGTTTGATGGACGAGCTCGTTCGCACCGGGGTCAGTTTTTACGAGCAGTACAATGCTGAGGTGGCCCGTGCTCTTGGGAGTGATCTTGAGACGGTTATTCGGGACACCATGAACGCCAGTATGGCCGGTAGTTATCTGGCAGTCGGCGTGGGCATGACAATGCTGGCAAGGTCGTGGCAGTCGGGGTTATATAATCCTGGCGGTTTCCGCAAGGAATTTCATGACCTCAAGCTGTCACCCGCCGTTGCTGTGGTTCTTATCGCCACCATGGTTGTTGGCCCGTTTCTCGGGTTGAATGCTATGTTGCTGGTCTGGATAGCCGGAACGCCGATGTTTTTGGCGGGCCTGGCACTGATTCATGGCATTGTTGGTCGTAAAAATCTGAGTGGCCAGTGGCTTGCAATGTTTTACGTTGCACTGGTGCTTCTGGGCCCAAGCCTGATGATTCTGTTAGTGGTTCTGGCTTTTGTGGATAGCTGGCTGGATATCCGGAGGCGAATAAAGCCTGCCGGGCCGGCTGAATAAAGCACGAAGAGGTTAACGAGATGGAAGTTATTCTGCTCGAGAAAGTTGCAAACCTTGGCACCCTGGGCGACAAGGTAAAAGTTAAGTCCGGTTACGGCCGTAATTACCTGCTTCCTTACGGCAAGGCTGCGCCTGCCACTGAAGCAAACGTGAAGGCGTTCGAAGAGCGTCGTGCCGAGCTTGAGAAAGCAGCAGCCGAGAAGCTGGCAGCAGCTCAGACCCGCGCTGAGGCTCTGGAAGGTGCATCCTTCACAGTAACCTCCAAAGCAGGCGATGAAGGCAAGCTGTTCGGCTCCATCGGTGTGCGTGATATTGCTGACGTAATCACTGCCGCAGGTACCGAAGTAGAGAAGAGCGAAGTTCGCTTGCCAGAAGGCCCGCTGCGGTCAACTGGCGAATACGAAATCGAGCTTCACCTGCACTCTGATGTTGAAGTAACTGTTAAGCTGGCGGTTGTTGCTGAGTAAGCTGTCTTCTTCGGAAGCAGTGCCGGGCTTGCCCCGGTCTCTGTAATACGCTGGTGGCCGGGTGTAAGCTTTTCGGAGTTTGCAGGCGGTCAACCCAACAGGCCCGAACCGTTTAATACGGCTTTCGGGCCTGTTGCTTTCTGGTATGCTGTTAACTCCGGTAACCCCCTCCATTGCTGCGACTTTCCACAAACACTGTCGTGGCTGTGATGTTCAACTGAAGATGTGTTCATGGCCAAGCCTAATCTGAAACCTGCAATCACCGATCCGGAAACCAGCCGCATCAAGGTGCCTCCTCATTCCGCTGAAGCGGAGCAGGCCGTGCTGGGTGGTCTGATGCTGGATAACCGGCGATTTGATGAAATTACCGAGATAATCTCCGCTGCCGATTTTTATCGTCAGGACCATCGGCTTATCTTTGGCGCGGTGGAGCGGCTGGCTAGCGAAAACGAGCCGCTGGATGTTGTCACTCTGGCTGAGTTCCTGGAGCGTGCTGGCGATATCGAAGATGCCGGTGGCTTGTCCTATCTCGCGGAGCTGGCAGAGAAAACACCGGGTGCTGCCAACATTCGAGCCTATGCAGAGATCGTCCGGGAGCGCTCTATCCTTCGGCAGCTCGTGGAAGTTTCAGGCACAATTTCAGACTCAGCGTTTAACCCTCAAGGGCGCAACAGCAGCGAGATTCTGGATGAGGCAGAGCGCAATGTATTCCAGATTGCCGAGTCCAGAGTCAAGGAAGGTTCGGGCCCCCAATCCATCAACCCGATTCTGACCAAAACCCTGAGCCGTATTGAAGAATTGTTCGAATCCGGTGAGCAAACCACAGGGCTTACTACCGGATTCCGGGATCTGGATGAGCAAACCTCCGGTATGCAGCCGGCCGATCTTATTATTGTGGCGGGGCGACCCTCTATGGGTAAAACCACCTTCGCCATGAACATCGTCGAGAATGCACTGATCAGTACCGGTACTCCGGTTCTCGTATTCAGTATGGAGATGCCAGCAGATGCTCTGGCCATGCGTATGCTTTCCTCTCTCGGCCGCATTGACCAGAGCAAGGTTCGCGGCGGAAAGCTGGAAGAAGATGATTGGCCAAGGCTTACCTCTGCTGTCAGTCTGCTTAAAGACAAACCTTTGTATATTGATGATACGCCGGGTCTTAGCCCTACTGAGCTACGCTCTCGCGCACGCCGTATTGCCCGTGAGAACGGAGGCAAAATTGGCCTGATTATGGTGGATTATCTGCAGTTGATGAGGGTGCCAGGGAACACCGAAGGCCGGACCGCGGAGATCTCCGAGATTTCCCGGTCTCTGAAAGGCATAGCGAAAGAGCTTAGTTGCCCGGTGGTCGCACTTTCGCAGCTTAACCGAAGTCTTGAGCAGCGCCCCAACAAACGCCCGATTAACTCTGACTTGCGTGAGTCGGGTGCGATTGAGCAGGACGCAGACGTCATCATGTTTGTTTATCGTGATGAGGTGTACAACGAAGATACGCCAGACAAGGGCGTGGCCGAAATTATCATCGGCAAGCAGCGTAATGGCCCTATTGGCACCATACGCCTTGCGTTTATCGGTAAATACACAAAATTTGAAGACCTCGCTAGCGGTGACTACGGGGACTATGGTGGAGAATACTGATGCCACGGAGTACCGTCGCTCGTATTGATCTTGATGCCTTGCGTGCCAACTACCGTAAAGCTTGCGAGCTTGCGGGCGGTGCCGAAGTTATGGCTGTTGTGAAGGCTGATGGGTATGGTCATGGCATCGCCAGGATCGCATCTGCACTGGCGAATATTGTGCCCAAGTACGCGGTCGCTTGTATTGAAGAAGCTTGGGCTATTCGGGCAGCAGGCCAGGTTCAACCTGTAGTGTTACTCCAGGGCGTACATGCGGCAGGTGACCTGGCGGACTGCGTACAAAATAACTTCGAGCCGGTACTGCATGGTGAACACCAGCTTGCGTGGATGGAGCAGGGTGGTGCTGTGCCTGCCTTCTGGCTGAAAGTAAATACCGGTATGAACCGTTTGGGCTTTCGTGCAGAGGATCTGCCTGCCGTTATGGCCAAGCTGGAAAAAATGGGAGCTACCTCCAGGTTGCTGGGCTTTGTAAGCCATTTTGCCTGTGCCGACGATGCCGGGAGCACAATGACACTAGCCCAGACAGCGAACTTTGAAGCGGCAACTTCACCTTGGCCCTCAATGATGAAAAGTGTTGGCAATTCTGCAGCCCATTTCATTCCCGGTCAGCCGCTGTTTGATTGGAGTCGACCTGGCATCATGCTCTATGGTGGCTCACCGATCGTCGGGAAAACGGGGCCCGAACTTGGTCTTGAACCAGTGATGACCCTTGAGGCGCCGCTAATCACTACCCGGGTTGTTAAGGCAGGTGAAAGCGTTGGTTATGGCGCTGCCTGGGTTGCAGAGCGCGACACCCGAATGGGTATGGTTGCCGTTGGCTACGGAGATGGGTATCCCCGCCATGCCGGAACGGACACGCCTGCTGCCATTGCTGGCTGTCGTATCCGGCTGATTGGTCGGGTTTCGATGGATATGCTGGCGGTGGATCTGAGTAATGCGCCAGAGGCCATGGTGGGAGATCCTGTTGAACTTTGGGGTCGCACTGTTGGAATCGATGAGGTCGCAAGTTGTGCTGGCACTATCTCCTATGAGCTCTTGACGGGCCTCACCAGCCGGGTTCCGAGGATTTCCCGGTAACCTGGTCAGGTATTTTCCGGCTCATGGATGATTTCTTCAATGAAATCCAGAATGGCGGCCAGGCTGCGGTCATCCAGTTTTTTAAGTACTTTGTGGACAACCATCTTGCTGCCCTTAAGCATGCTGCTAATGCCAACTTTTGCCATGCTTAACATCATCTTGCTTGCTCTTAGTCGCCGCAGAGGCTCGATGAAAAAAAAGTCCAGGCCTGCGTCGGTCATATCTATGATCAAGTTGTAGAGCTTGTCGACGGCCTCTTTGTCGGCTTTGCCCCGGCTGCGAAGTTCTTCCACTGTATAGAGGGCGCGCGTGCGCAACTCGTCGGGAATGGGGGCAACAATATGGCTGTGGTGTTTCAGCATGGTAGTCCCTGTGTTGTATGCTTCTGATAAAGATGACAGTGCTGTGCAGAGTCGCCTGGCGGCATCGTGAGATGCGATCATTCTACGAAGCGGCAGAATGAAGCCATTGGCTATAAAGGGCATCTGGCCCGTCATATCAGTAATATCCGGAGGCATTGAACCCTAGTGCATGTACTTGTTGTTCACGATTACGGCCCTTTGGGGAAAGTTCTGCTTGAGCGGCTCAGGGAAACCTCTCTGCATGTCAGTCCTTTGCTCGTCAGTGATCCTGCGGGAGCTAACCTCAGTGCTCTGGAACGCTGGATTCCGGAAGACACCGATCTTATTGTCAATGCGCTCTGGCTGGCAGATCCGGAAGCTGCAGAGTGCGACCCCGAAGGTACCCATAAAGCAGCATTTTCACTTCCGGTGGCTATTGCGGAGTTTGCCCGCGACAAAGGCATGGCGTTGTTCCAGTTATCATCGTGTTATGTTTTTGATGGTCGTAAACAAAGTGGCTATATCGCCTCCAATCCTGGTCAGCCGGTGAATGAGTTGGGCAGCTGGCAGTGGGAGTGTGAGCAAGCCTTGCGCACACTTTTACCCCGGCACATCATTTTGCGCACCGGCTGGAGTCTGGGTCGGTTTATTCGCAAGGTTCAAGCCAGCACTGCGGCAAATGAGACTCTGACATTGCCAGGACGCTGTGTTGGGCAGCCCGTATCACTGAAAGACCTTGCCAGAGTAATGACCGCTGTTATCCAGCAACTAGATTGCGGTGCAGAGGTGTGGGGGACATACCAGTATGCTGGCGCCGAAGAAATCAGCCTGTATGAGCTGGGACTTGCCATTGCTGGCTTGCCGGGTATTCCGGAAGATATTCACGTTGTGGATGAGATGCCACCATGGGGTGCTCTTGAGCCGCCTAATACAACGCTGATCTGTACCAAAATCCGCAATACATTTGGGATCAAGCAACAACCCTGGCGTTCCGGGTTGGCTAATGAGTTAGCGATGTTGAAGGAAGGTGGGGTTCGGGTGGAAGCCGGCACGCCGACGAAATAGCGGCAGCCGGTTTTGGTAAAAAGCCGTTTACTGCTGGCAATTTTGGCGGGAAAACTCCCGGGTGACCAGTTGCAGAGCTTCAACATCCAGTAATTCTACCTCGCGGCCTCGCGCGCGGATAATGCCCTGGTTCTGGAAGCGAGTGAAGACGCGGCTGACTGTTTCAACGGCTAGTCCAAGAAAGTTGGCGATATCATTTCGTGCCATCGGCAGGCTGAAATTGGTGGGTGACATGCGCCTGCGCTGGAAGCGGCTGGACAGCGAAAGAAGCAGTGCAGCAATACGCTCTTCCGCAGTGTTCTTGCTAAGCAGCATGGCCAGTTGATGGCTGTTCTGAATCTCCTGGCTCATCAGGCGGTACATGTGGTGCTGTAAATCCGGCAGTTTGCCTGTGAGCTCCTCGAGTTTGTCTATCGGAAACTCGCACACGCTGGTACGCTCCAGCGCTTTGGCAGTGCACGCATAGGATTCACCGCTCATGCTGTCCAGGCCTACAAGCTCTCCCGGCATGAAGAAGCCTGTAACCTGCTCCTCACCACCTTCGGTAATAATCGACGTTTTGACTGAGCCACTTTTTACTGCGAAGCAGGAGCGAGAAGGCGTGCTTTGATCGAAAATATGCTCGCCACGATTGTACATGCGCCCCTGCTTCACTATGTCCTCCAGGCTGTCCAGATCGTTGTCCTGAATGGCCAGAGGCAGGCACAGGTTGCTCAGGCTGCACTCTTGGCAGGATGCCTTGAGAGGCGAGGGTGCTTGGCGAAATCTAATTGCTTGAGCCATTTTTGGTAAACCGTCCAAATTGATGCAAGTCAAACGTTCACTCTAATACGCCGGCACTGGTTTGCCAATGATCAAATCTAAGGATATGCATATTTAGCTTAATGCCGGCGGCCGGAGCGGGTTGCTTTAGCGGTGGCTTTCTTCTCCGCAAGTTTTGCTTCCTTTTCGGCTTCTGCAACTGCAGCTTCTTTCATTTCCCGTTCCACCATTTCCGGTGTCTCCAGAGAGATCCGCCCTAGCGTGCCAGCACGGAATTCATTGAGCAGCACTTCAGAGACTTTGTTCAGGTCCGGGACTCCGCCACGGCCGAGGAAGCGCCGCTTTTTTGCAATACCGTCCATGAGTGCCAAGCCATCTGCCGGCAACTCGTCAAAACCGTATCGGGCTTTCACTAGCTCGGGGTAGGCTTCCCGCAGATAGTCTGCCTCAAACATCGCAATGTCTTCGAAATCCAGAACGGAGCTGCGTATGGCGCCGGTGATTGCCAGCCGGTATCCGCACTCCTCGGGTGAGAGTTTTGGCCACAGAAACCCCGGAGTGTCGTAGAGCAAGATATTATCCGGCAGTTTGATGGTTTGTTGTGCCTTGGTAACCGCTGGCTCATTACCGGTTTTGGCAACCGGACGGCCCGCGAGGGTGTTGATCAGCGTGGATTTGCCGACGTTGGGTATGCCCAGAATCATTACCCGCAAAGCGCTTATCTGGCGATCGTGGTTAGGGGTCATTTCCCCGGCTAGCCGGAGTATATCCAGCGCTTCGCCCCGTTGATTGTGGGTGAGGGTGATGGTTCTTACGCCCCGCTCTCTTTCAAGCCAGGTTTGCCATTGAGCTGTGATTGCCGGGTCAGCGAGGTCACGCTTGTTAAGGACTCTTAGCAGCGGTGTATCGCCGCGCAAGGCGGGCACCAGAGGGTTTTCGCTGCTGAAGGGGATGCGGGCGTCCAGTACCTCAATGATGAGGTCCATCTGAGGCATGATCTTTTTGATCTCCTTGCGGGCTTTGTGCATGTGCCCTGGAAACCAGTTAATGGCCATCGGTTACGCTCCGTAAGTATGTGAATGGCGCCATTATGAAGGGGAATGACCAAACTTTCACATTTGTTTCAATGCGCTGGTGTGGCGGCTTTTGAGCGGGCCTGGCTCACAACCTGTACAAAAAGAAGGGGTGTTGGGGTGAAAAGCGAGGTCGGGATGCTTTAGGCTGTGAAACCAGTCGATTAACCAAACCAAATTGTTAACGGAGATGTTTATGAAGCTCGCAAAACTGTTCGGTACTGCTCTTGTGGCATTGAGCCTTTCTGCACCAGTACTGGCTCAGCAAGCAGGTGGGCAGCCGGATCAGGTTGACCAGTTGGCCCAGATGGTAGGGCTGTCCGAGGATCAGCAAAAAGAAATTCGTGGCATTCTTGAAAAAATGCAGGGCGAGATCGGTTCCTTGCGCGAAGAGGCTCGTGCCCTGCAAGAGCAGATGCAGGCTGAGATCAAGGCAGATTACAATGAAGCTGCTATCCGCGAGCAGGGAGAAAGCTTGGGCGACGTGACCGGTGAGATCGCTACGCTTTCAGCACTCATGCAGGCCAAGGTGGATAGAGTGTTCACTCAAGAGCAGCGTGATGAGCTTGACAAGAAAATGCAGGAAATGCGTCAGCAAATGCAGCAGCGCCAGATGATGCAGCAGGGTCAGTAATACAAGCCTTGCTGCCTTCTTGTCTTTCCCGATAGGTAAGGCAAGAAGGCCGTGTGCATTGCTTGCGTAGTGCTTTCTTTCGGTTAATGCGTTATTCGACGTGTTTGACAGGAATCTGCAGTGCATTTGAGGCTGCAGGCACCTCCGGGACTGCAAGCCCCAGATTGTTTTTGTCGAACACCCTGTCGGCCCGGTAGCTGGAGCGCACCATGGGGCCTGAGGGTACTTCCATAAACCCTTTCTCCAGGCCTATGTCTCGGTACTGATTAAACTCTTCCGGAGTCACATAGCGCTCTACGGGCAGATGGTTTGGCGTTGGGCGCAGGTACTGGCCCAGAGTCAGGATATCTACGCCAATCTCACGCAGGTCGTCCATGGTGGCCAGGATTTCTTCGTGGGTCTCGCCCAAGCCGAGCATCAGGCTGGTTTTGGTGAGCACGTCTGGCCGGTATTGCTTGGCATGGGCCAGCACACTGAGCGTCTTCTCATAGCCTGCACGAGGGTCGCGCACCCGGCGTGTCAGCCGTTCTACGGTTTCTACGTTCTGCGCAAACACCTCAAGGCCGGAGTCCAGTACCTTCTCTACATCAGTCATTACCGCATCGAAGTCCGGCGTTAACGCCTCTACAGCGACTTCCGGTGTGCGTTTTTTGATGGCCGAAACACAGGCAGCGTAGTGGGCAGCACCTCCATCATCCAGGTCGTCTCGGTCTACAGAGGTCAGTACAATGTAACGCAGGCCCATGAGCTCAACAGACTTGGCAGTGTTTTCCGGCTCGTCTTTGTCCAGCCAGCCGTTGGGGTTGCCGGTGTCTACAGCACAGAAGCGACAGGCGCGAGTGCACACAGACCCCATCACCATGATAGTTGCCGTGCCGGCGGTCCAGCATTCGCCTATGTTGGGGCAGTGGGACTCCTGGCATACAGTGCTAAGCCGGTTTTCAGTGACGTTTTTTCGCACAGCTTCAAAACGTTCCCCTCCAGGCATTTTGGCTCTCAGCCAGCTGGGCTTGCGCTCAACTGACATGGGCTCCTGGTTTGCCGAGCGCTTCTGGCCATCTTTGATAGCCGAAAAGCCATGCTCATTACGGAATTTGGAACCACTGGTGACGCGGGGCTTAGCGCTTTCGCTCATTGCAACCGAACTCTTGGTTAAGGCTTGGGTATCCTTAGAGAATAATCCGCTGGCAGGGCAGTTACAAGGCAGGTAAGGGCAATCACGGGGTGTAAAGAGGGCATACCGGGCACGACTTTCGTCGTACCCGGTTGGAGGCATTTGGTTGAATCTGATTAAGCCTGGGCTTTTTCCAGTGCCTGGGTAACATCCGCGAGAATGTCATCAATGTGCTCAATGCCGATAGATAAGCGCACCAAGTCTTCGCTTACACCCGCATTTTTGAGCTCTTCGGCGTTTAGCTGGCGGTGAGTAGTGGTGGCCGGGTGGCAAGCCAGTGACTTGGCATCACCAATGTTCACCAGACGGTAGATCAGATCCAACGCATCAATAAACTTTGCACCTGCTTCACGCCCACCTTTGATGCCGAAGCTCACAATGCCGGACGCTTTGCCGCCACAGATCTTGTCGCAGGTGGCTTTATAGGGGCTGTTTTCCAGCGCAGCGTAGTTTACCCATTCAACAGCAGGGTGATTTTGCAAGAAGTTGGCAACCTTCTCAGCGTTCTCGCAGTGGCGCTCCATGCGTAGGCCCAGCGTTTCCAAGCCCTGCATGATCAGGAAGGAGTTAAATGGGGAAAGTGCAGAGCCGGTGTTGCGCAGTGGCACAACGCGGCAGCGGCCGATAAACGCAGCAGCACCCAAGGCTTCGGTGTAAACCACACCGTGATAGGAGGGGTCTGGTTCGTTCATCATCGGGAACTTGGCACCGTTGGCCTTCCAGTCAAACTTGCCAGAATCCACAATAATGCCGGCTACGGTTGTGCCGTGACCACCGATGTACTTGGTGAGGGAGTGCACAACGATATCTGCGCCATGCTCGAAAGGGCGGCAGATATAGGGCGTTGCTACGGTATTATCTACAATCAGAGGAATGCCGTGTTTGTGAGCGATTTCGGCCCAGCGTGCAATATCTACCACGTTGCCAGCAGGGTTGCCGATGGACTCGCAGAACAGTGCGCGGGTCTGGTCATCAATGGCTTTTTCAACTGCATCAAAGTCGTCGTGGGCAACCATACGGCATTCAATGCCCTGGTTCGGCAGTGAGTGTGCAAACAGGTTGTAGGTGCCGCCATACAGCTGGCTGGTGCTTACTATGTTGTTGCCAACCCGGCAGATGGTTTGCAGGGCGTAGGTGATGGCAGACATGCCAGAGGCAACTGCAAGAGAGCCTACGCCGCCTTCAAGAGCAGTCATGCGCTCTTCAAGTACCGAGTTGGTCGGGTTCATGATTCGGGTGTATATATTGCCGGCAACCTTCAGGTTGAACAGATCTGCACCATGCTGGGTGTCGTCGAACGTGTAGGACGTAGTCTGGTAGATCGGTGTGGTTGCGGCTTTTGTGGTCGGATCGCCTTTGAATCCGGCGTGAAGGGCAATCGTCTCGAATTTCATAGTAACTTCCTTGCGAATGGATGGTTGGCGTTGTTGGTTTAGGGCGTCAGTATGCCATATAGATTTGGCGGGGTTTATAACGGTATGCAATCGTGGCATGCCTGAACATAATATGCAGGCCCGACAGGGCGATAAACCATTGAGAGTGAAGGGTATGGCTGATGAATAGTTGGGTTCTGCTGGGGGTGGCTATAGTGGCGGAGGTTGTGGCCACCTCTGCGCTTAGAGCGAGTGAGGGGTTTTCCCGGCTGGCGCCGTCTTTAATCGTTGTTTTCGGCTACGGGTTGGCGTTTTATCTGCTTTCGCTGGCTTTGCGCACGATTCCGGTCGGTATCGCCTACGCGATTTGGGCGGGGCTTGGCATCGTGCTTATTGCGGCTGTGGGCTGGATAGTGTTCGGAGAAAAGCTGGATGCCTGGGGACTGGTTGGTATGGGGCTGATTATCTCTGGTGTGTTTGTGTTGAATGTTCTGTCCCGGACAGGAGTTCACTGACCGGGAGGCGTCTCTGCATCCGTATCGGGGAAAATGGTGTCGTAGCACCAGGTAAAAACGAAGGCATACACCAGATAAAACAGTGCAAAAGAGACGTCAACAAGAAGCGCTTCCAGCAGGCCTATACCCATCCACCAGGCGATAATTGGCAGGAAAGCGATCAACAGGCCTGATTCAAAACAAACCGCATGAATGAGGCGATGCTTCAGGGATTTATGTGTTGAGCCAGTAAACCGCTTGAGTGCGTGGTCAAAGCCCAGGTTAAAGATGTAGTTCCATATGGTGGCAAGCGTTGCCCCGATAAGGCCGAGCACGCCGGTTTTTTCAAGGGAGTAACCGAAGGCAAAGGCTGCGAGGGGAACGGAAATGAGCAGCCCGATGACTTCAAAAGAAACAGCTTGCCGGATTCTGTCGCCAGTGGTTCTCATGATGAATCTCCACAGAAGCTGGGTGCTTATATTGCCCGGAAATAAAAAAAGGCCGCGACGTTAATCGCGGCCTTTTTCGAATACTGGTAGCAAGGGGCGGAGTTGAACCGCCGACCCCAGCATTATGAGTGCTGTGCTCTAACCAACTGAGCTACCTTGCCATCACTTCACCAATGGAAGCGGCGCGTATGTTATGTATGCAGAGGCGAAGTGTCAAGAGCTAACAGGCAAATCCCGATCAATAACTGCTTTTTTGTGGGAGGGGATTGGGTTTTAGGCATTGTAAAACAATGGCCTGAGGGTTTTATGTGTGCAAAACCACATCTGAATATTATCTGTGGGCCGGGATTCAGGTGAATATGCAAAATAACGTGTATTATTAGGTGATTGTCGGACGACCTCATCTCAGAAGTGGAACCTAACTATGCAACCAAAAGAACTAGTGGCGCAGTTTATTGCTTATATCCAGGCTCAGCGTTTTGATGAGGCTAAGAGCTTGCTGGCTCCCGAGGGGTTTGAATATGTGGGGCCAAACATGCGATTCCTTAATCGTGATGACATGCTTTCCTACCAGTTCGGAATGGCTGCCATCCAGAAGGACTTGATTGTTCGCCAACTCAGTGCTGACGGTGAACACGTGTTTGCAATCCTGGACTACCAAACTCATTTCCAACCGATTGGCGATGTACGGCTTGCGGTCTGGTTCCGTGTTGAAGGTGACAAAATCCACACGGTTGAAGCTTTCTATAATGCGGCCGTGGTTGAGAATATGCTGGGCGGTAACCTGCCTTCAGCAAACCCTTTATAAGGGATTGTCGTGAAGTCGAAGACTTACCGGTTGGATCGCTATATTAGCCGGAATAGCGAGTTCTCGATTTCGGATACCCGCCTGTTGGTTGCCCAAAAGCGAATAATTCTGGATGGTTGTTTGGCCAGTTCAGTGCAGCAGCGAGTGACTGAGTTCACCCACGTTGTACTGGATGGCCAATGCCTGAACGACAGCAAACCCGTTTACCTGATGCTGAATAAGCCCAGAGGGGTTGTCAGCGCGACGAAAGACCTTGAGCACTCGACTGTTCTGGACCTTATTGAACACCCTCGGAAGAGTGAGTTGCACATTGTTGGGCGTCTCGACCTTAATACGACGGGGTTGGTGCTGTTGACCAACGATGGGGCATGGTCGCGAAAGATAAGTTTGCCTGAAACGAAACTGGAAAAGACCTATGAGGTGACGCTTTCCAAGCCACTCAGTGAAGAATATGTGGCTGCGTTTCGGGAAGGTATTTACTTCGCTTATGAAGGCATCACAACGCGACCTGCAAGTTTGAAAATACTGTCAGAGCACACGGCCAGGCTTACGCTGGTTGAAGGCAAGTACCACCAGGTTAAGCGGATGTTTGGTCATTTTCGGAATCAGGTATTGGCGCTTCACCGGGTTTCTGTGGGGAGTATCACCCTCGAAGGTGAAGGGGAACAGCTTGCTGAGGGGAGTAGCAGGCCGTTAACGGAAGAAGAGTTGAGCCGTTTGGGTGTCAGGGCTGCCAAACACCAGTTTGACAGCCCGGCCAGGATTAAACGTTAAAGCGGAAGTGAATGACGTCGCCGTCCTGAACAATGTATTCCTTGCCCTCCAGGCGCCATTTTCCGGCTTCTTTTGCCCCGGCTTCGCCGTTGTATTTCACGAAATCTTCATAGCCGATGATTTCGGCGCGGATAAAGCCTCGCTCAAAGTCTGTATGAATCACTGCAGCGGCTTGTGGGGCCGTAGCGCCGATTCTAACGGTCCAGGCCCGTACTTCCTTCACACCTGCCGTAAAGTAGGTCTGCAGGCCTAACAGGCTGTAGCCGGCACGGATAACTCGGTCAAGACCTGGCTCTTCCATTCCCATCTCACCCAGGAACATACTCTTTTCGTCATCTTCCAGTTCTGAGATTTCTGCTTCAATTTTATTGCAGATCGGCACTACAACGGCGTTTTCTTCTGCCGCGATTGCACGCACTGTATCGAGGTACGGGTTGTTCTCGAAGCCGTCTTCGCTCACGTTGGCGATATACATGGTTGGCTTGATTGTGAGAAGACACAGTTCGCGGATCAGCAGGAGTTCGTCTTTGTTCAGCCCCATGCCGCGCACTGGCTTGCCTTCGTTCAACACAGGCAGAAGGCGTTCAAAGATTTCAATCTGAGCCTTGGCCTCTTTGTCGCCGCCTTTAGCAATGCGCTGAACACGCTTGATGGCTTTTTCAACGGTGTCCATGTCGGCCAGGGCAAGCTCGGTATTGATGATCTCGATGTCAGCCGCCGGATCGATTTTGTTGGCGACGTGAATGACGTTGGGGTCGTCAAAGCAACGTACTACGTGTGCAATGGCTTCGGTCTGGCGTATGTTGGCAAGGAACTGGTTGCCCAGGCCTTCACCTTTGGAGGCGCCCTCAACCAGGCCGGCTATGTCCACAAACTCCATGGTTGTGGGTACGGTGCGCTGGGGCTTAACGATCTCCGCCAATTTGTCGAGCCGGGGGTCGGGCATGGCGACGACGCCAGCGTTAGGCTCAATGGTGCAAAACGGGAAGTTTTCCGCGCCAATGCCTGCTTTGGTCAGTGCGTTGAACAGGGTGGATTTGCCGACGTTAGGTAGGCCGACGATGCCGCAGTTAAAACCCATGGAATGCCTCTGCTGGTACTGGAAAGTTTGGCCGGATTATACCGGTGTACGCCAAAGGGTGCGAGTGAGGGAAATCAGGGCTGGTAGATTAGCCTGAAGTGGTCTCTGGCAGACTCAGGCGGTAGTTGGTTTGAAGCTGTGTAAGCGGTTCATGGCGGCTGCGAGGTTGCCAGAAACTGCATCGGGTAACACCCGCATGGTTTCATTGAACACCTCGTTCAGGTCTTCCGTTTCACGCTTGCCTAAACGGCCAAGAACGTAACCGGTAACCTTGCGGCTATCGCCAGGGTGGCCGATTCCAATTCGCAGTCTTTGAAATTCGTTGGTGCCCAGATGGGCTATAGTGTCTCTCAAACCGTTGTGGCCACCGTGTCCTCCGCCTTTTTTAAGCTTGGCGGTGCCGGGAGGGAGATCCAGCTCGTCGTGAGCAATCAGTATCTGACCGGGAGAGATTTTGAAAAAGTCTGCGAGTGCTTTTACAGAAAGGCCGCTGCGATTCATGAAAGTAGCGGGATTCAGCAGGTGGAGCTCAAGGCCTTGCCACTGAATGCGGGCATAGTGCCCGTGGTATTTCTTTTCGGGGCGGAGCGACTGACCCGCTTCGCGGGCCAGTGCTTCAACGAAGAGGGCGCCGGCATTATGGCGGGTATTCTCGTAGTCCGGACCGGGGTTACCCAGCCCAACCACCAAGACAATATCCTGTGCCATCTGCCAACGCCTCCGGAGTAATTACTCCTTATCTTCGCCTTCTTCGCCTTCTGCTGCTTCGTCTTCGGCATCGTCAGACTTGACGCCTTTCGGCTTGCTGACAGACACAACAGCCTGGTCGTGCTCTGCGCCGTGCTGCAGCGCCGGGATACGAACGCCTTCTGGCAGTTTCAGGTCGCTCATGTGAATAACCTGGTCCATCTCGACATCGGTCATATCGATGGCGATGAATTCAGGCAGGTTTTGCGGCAGACAAGCTACCTCAACTTCGGTCATCAGACGGAAGGCAACGCCACCAAAGGTCTTGATCGCAGGAGCTGTATCTTCGTTCAACAGGTGCAGAGGAACGTGAACAAAAATCTCCTGGTCTTTCTCAACGCGCTGGAAATCGGCGTGAGAGAGCAGCAGCTTGTACGGGTGCCGCTGAAGGTCTTTGATGATGACGCTTTCTTTCTTGCCATTCAGTTCAATGGTCAGAATGTGAGAGAAGAAGGCTTCGTTTTCCAGAGCTTTTTTCAGCTCGTTGTGCCAGATGGAAATCGGAGTAGCTTCTTTGCCAGCACCGTAAATGATGGCTGGGATTTTACGCTCTTCGCGACGCAGGCGGCGGCTCGCACCTTTCCCCTTGTCGTCACGAGGAAATGCTTCAATAACAAAGTCCTGAGACATGGTTTTTACCTCAATCGTCATCTGAACTGCCCGCGACCAGGCGTTTGGACAGATGATATTTTCGAAAAGCCGGGTTTTCCGGCTGACTAAAAGAGTCGGGAGCCTTGTGGGGCTCCCGACTCGGTATCTTGATGAAGGCTGTCGGTAACTTGCGTTATATCAGCGTGTTACCGCAAGCAATCTACTCAGGCGTTCTCAAACAGCGCGCTGATCGACTCTTCGTTGCTTACGCGACGAATGGATTCTGCGAGCAGTCCGGCCATGCTGAGGGGGCGGATTTTAGCACAGTTCTTCGCTTTGTCACCCAGCGGGATAGTGTCGCATACAACAACTTCGTCAATTACTGACGCGTTGATGTTTTCGATTGCGGGGCCAGAGAGAACAGGATGGGTAATATAAGCCACCACACGGGTTGCACCGCGCTCTTTCAATGCGTTTGCAGCTTTGCACAGGGTGCCTGCGGTATCGACAATGTCGTCCACAAGGATGCAGGTCTTGTCTGCAACATCACCGATAATGTGCATTACCTGAGAAACGTTGGCCTTGGGGCGACGCTTGTCAATAATGGCCAGGTCGGCATCATCCAGTAGCTTGGCAATAGCCCGGGCACGCACAACGCCACCTACGTCTGGTGATACTACAACAAAATTCTCGAACCGTTGCTTTTCGATGTCATCGAGCAGAACGGGTGTGGCGTAGATGTTATCTACCGGCACATCGAAGAAGCCCTGAATCTGGTCAGCGTGCAGGTCTACCGTCAATACGCGATCGACGCCGATGCTGGAGATCATGTCTGCAACAACTTTGGCGCTGATGGCAACGCGGCTGGAACGTACCCGGCGATCCTGGCGAGCATACCCGTAATAAGGAATAACTGCCGTGATGCGTGATGCAGAGGCGCGGCGCAGGGCGTCGGCCATCATGATCAGTTCCATCAGGTTGTCATTGGTTGGGTAGCACGTGGGCTGGATAATGAATACGTCGTGACCACGAACGTTTTCGTTGATCTCGACGGTAGTTTCGCCATCGCTGAAGCAGCCTACAGTGGCTTCTCCCATCGGAATGTGGAGTTTTTTAGCGATAGCGTGAGAAAGCTCGGGGTTGGCATTGCCAGTGAAAATCATCAATTTGGACACGACGGCATCCTTCTCGTTTTCGGAGGTTGAGTCAGAAGAAGCGGGAGAAAGGTGGCTGGGGTGGCAGGATTCGAACCTGCGCATGACGGGATCAAAACCCGTTGCCTTACCACTTGGCGACACCCCAGTATCGTGCTTTTTCGGCATCATTCTAGCTCTGTCAGCTTTTGGTGGAGTGGTGATATGTTCACCCCTTTAGCTACGAACCCGGTGATGCCGGAAGGTTTGCTTTCCCAGATGATCCGGGCTGCGGATTCTGTAGGGAAACGTCCAAATATGCAAGCCCCGGTTCCGGTTAATCTTGCAGGTCCGAATTTTGTGAGCCAGTCCATGCTCTGCTTGACTTCAGGATATAGTTTTTTAACCACATCTTCACAGTCATTTCGGTACCTCGAGGCGTCTCCCTCAAAAGCGGGCGCTATTGTCATCTTCGGGGTGTTCCTTGTCAACCCTTGTTCTGAAAATATCTTTCCGGTGTTGATGTCGCAGGCCGGCTTCAGAACCAAAAACCAGTCTTCTGGCGGGAAAACAGGAGTTAGCTTTTCTCCGACGCCTTCGCCGAAAGCGGCATGGCCGCGAACGAAAACGGGCACGTCTGCGCCGAGGGCAAGACCGATTTCCGCAAGCTCATCGAGGTCCAGTTGCAGTTCCCAGAGACGGTTTAACCCCAACAGAGTGGTAGCTGCGTTAGAACTCCCTCCGCCGAGGCCCCCGCCCATGGGCAGACGTTTGTTAATGCTGATGCTAACGCCTGGTAGCTCGCCTGGCGCCTTTGTTGCAAGGGCGCGGGCAGCCCTTATGATCAGGTTGTCTTCGTCCGGAACGCCGGGGATCGGATTCTCAAGGCGGATTCCTGGCTGCCCAGATGTCAGGCGGAGGGTAATGTCGTCGCCGTAGTCGAGGAATTGAAACAGTGTTTCAAGCTCGTGATAGCCATCCTCGCGCCGGCCGACAATGTGCAGAAAGAGGTTCAGTTTGGCTGGGGATGGAAGGGTGATTGATCTGGTCACGGGTTCAGGTCCTGCCAGTCGCTGACAACAAGCCGCACGCGTTTGCTGTCTTTGAGTGCTGTGATTCTGGCGGGTAGGGCGGGTGTGTCGTCTTGCAGTTCGTGCCAGCGATCGTAGCGTATTTCCCAGCCGTCCTGGCGAATTATGGCCAACTCACCACGGGCATCGAACAGTAGGCGGAAATCACCTGCTGGCGCTGGCAGGCCGCGTATCCACCAAGCCAGGCTTTCAAGTGGCAGTTGCCACCCCGTGGCTGCCTCCAGTAGCGAATCCGGATCTCCGGAGCGGTAGGTTTCTCCGTTGGAGAGGGTGAGCTCGATAAAACCCGGAACGCCCTTAAGCTGTGTGCTGCCCATTCCCAGGAACGAGGACGACAGGGCCAGGTCGTATGCCTCGCCTTCCTGGATCCAGTGGTTAATGATAGCTGTGCCACTGTCTGTTGGCTGGCGCACTGCCAGTTTGCCTGATAGTTGCCAGTGATCAAACTGCACCAGTTTCGCTGAGCGGTCTTGCCAGTCGGGTGGAGGCTGGTCTGTCATCCCCTCCGGTAGTGGCTCCAGCTGGATGGTGCTACAGGCGCTTAGGCCCGCCATAAACAGTATGGCTACCCATGAGCGAAATGCCTGACGCATTACTGCTCACCAGTGTTGGTCAGCCGATCGATGGTTTCCCTCAGCACATCGTGCTGCATGTCCTGCTCAAGCGCTTCTTTCCATATTATTTGTGCCTGCTCTTCAGCACCACTCATCCACAATGCTTCGCCGTAGTGGGCAGCAACTTCCGGGTCAGGAAATGCTTCCCAGGCGCGGGATAGATATTCGAGTGCGGGCTCAATCTGGCCTTCCTGAAACAGAACCCAGCCCATGCTGTCGAGAATGGCCGGGTTTTCCGGGTCCAGTTCCAGGGCTTGTTCAATATAGCCACGGGCTTCGCTGAGGCGGTCAGTGCGGGTGGCCAGAATGTAGCCAAGCGCATTAAGCGCGACTGCGTTTTCGGGATCGTTTTCAATAATCAGCTTGAGATCACCTTCTGCCTTTTCGGGCTGGCTCAGGGCATCGAAAAGCATGGCTCGGGCGTAGCGAATCTGGAGGTTTTCCGGGTAGTCTTCAAGTGCGCTGGTGGCGGCCTCTATCGCTTCTTCTTGAAGTTTTTGGTCAAGCAGCAGGTTGACCTCAAGTAGCCAGAAATTTTCAGCTTGTGCCGGGTTGGCGCTGCGCATGGAACGGATGTCTTCCAGTGCTTCGTTTAGCCTGCCCTCCGCGGTTAACAGGGCACTGGCGCGCGCAATGGCTGGGAAGTAGTAGTTGCCTTCATCCACGCTTTGGTAATAGCCGATAGCCTGTTCCGTATTCCCTGCTTCGTCCTCTATTCTGCCCAGATAGTAGTTGGCTTCGCTGGTGTGGTGCCCCTGATCGGCTAGCAGGTTCAACTCTTCTTGCGCCAGCTCCAGTTGACCGTTCTCCAGTGCGACAAGTGCGTGCGACAAGCGCAGGCCAGGGTTGTCCGGATAGCGTGTTACCAGGCGGTTGAACTCGTCCTGGGCGGCTTGCAGCTCCCCTTCACTGATCAGCATGCGCCCATACAAGGTGCCCATTTGACGGCTGGCCGGGAAGCGGCGAGTGTTAACCATAAGGTGTTCAAGCGCTTCTGTTTCTCTGTCGCTCTGGTACAGAAGGTCGCCCTTGAGGATGATGGCCGGTAGAAAGTTGGGTTCTTCCTTTAGCAGGGGTTCGAGGCGACTAAGGGCTGCCTGCGGGTTGCCGACAATTTTCAGCAGCAGGGCGATGCTGTACTCCAGCTCAGGCGTGCCGGGATGACGGTTTGCCAGTTCATTGTAGAGAGCAATCAGCTCTTGCTGTTGCTCCGGTGGCAGGTTACCAGCCATGGCTGCAAGGCTGTCGAAGTCTGCATCTTCGCCCTGGTTCAGGATTTGTTCCATGTAACCCAGTGCGGATTCGAGCTCATTCCGTTTAACCGCCTGAATGGCAGAGACTCGAAGTGCTTGCAGATTGTTTGGGTCTATCTCGAGCCAGAGTTCTGCGAGCTGCTTCTGCGCGTTGTCGCCATTGAGCGACTGCGCAATGCGCATGGCACGCTCAATCACATTGGTGTCTCTGGACTGTTTGGCTGCCCGGAGGTAGTTGACCAAAGTAACGTCGTACCGACCCCGCTGCGCTGCGATTTCAGCTGAAAGCAGTAAATACAGTGTTTCCGGCTCAAAGTCTGCGTACTCTAGAGGCGGCTCGCTACTGGCCTTTCTGGAATCTTCCTGCGTGGGAGTCTTTTCATCAGCAACGGATGAGTGGCCGGAACCGGTTATGCTGGCGCAACCTGCCAGTGAGAGGCCAAGCAGGCAGGTAACCAAAAGCGGTGCGGATTTGTACATGCAACTTCCTGTGAGTTATTGACTACGCGCCCTGAATAGCCCGGAACACTCTCTTTTTTGAGCTGAGTCGGGACCGGTGTGCGCCGATTCCCTATAATGGCATAAGCTCCTGTTCTTGCCCAACCTGTCCGCACTTCCCGAAGCGTTAGTGGTTATGGGTGGCAGCTGAAGGCTCAGACCGCTAAAATGCATTCACAGTGGTGCTCATGCACACAGTTTATTGGTAGAGGATTGTAGAACCAAGAAATGGCATTGCTAACGCTGGGAATCAATCACCGCACCGCCCCCGTTGAGTTAAGGGAGCGAGTCGCGTTTACGCCTGAGCGTATGTCAGAGGCGTTTGCAGAGCTGCGGGCGGCATCAGGCGCCAGCGAGGCTGCCATTCTTTCTACCTGCAACCGCACCGAGTTATATCTGGCAGGTGACGACGACTGCGCGCCTCTGGTTTTGCGCTGGCTGGCGGGCTTTCACGATCTGGATGCTGCGGAGCTGGAAGAGGTTCTGTATATCCACCGCGACGCGGATGCCGTGCGGCATATGATGCGAGTTGCTGCCGGATTGGATTCCATGGTTCTGGGTGAACCGCAGATTTTTGGCCAATTAAAGGATGCCTATGCGCTGGCCCGGGAACACGGCGGTAGCGGTTCTTTTCTTTCTCGCATGTTTGAGCAAACGTTCACCGTAGCAAAGCGTGTTCGCACACAAACGGCAATTGGCGAAAACCCTGTTTCAGTTGCGTATGCTGCAGTGAGCATGGCGAATCGCATTTTTGCTGACATGTCTAAAAACAAGGCATTGCTGATCGGTGCGGGTCAAACCATCGAGCTGGTTGCACGACACCTTGCAGATGCGGGCGTTAAAAACTTTATTGTGGCTAACCGCACTCTTGAACGGGCTCAGGCGCTGGCAGAAACCAGAGGTGGTCGTGGCATTGTGCTTTCTGAAATTCCTGACTACCTGGCAGACGTAGATATTATTATTTCATCCACTGCCAGCCCTCTGCCGATTCTTGGTAAGGGTGCGGTGGAGCGTTCGTTGAAAAAGCGCAAGCACCGGCCATTCTTTATGGTAGATATTGCCGTACCGAGGGATATCGAGCCGGAAGTGGCATCTTTGGCGGATGTGTATCTCTACACCGTTGATGACCTGCGCCAGGTAATCGAAGAGAACATCCGTACCCGGGAGGGCGCTGCCCGTGAAGCGGAAAACCTTATTGCTGACGGTGTGCAGGAGTTTCTCAGTCAACTCCGGGCACTGGATGCGGTCTCCACACTGAAACAGTTCCGCCAGCGTGCGGAACTGTTGCGAGACATAGAAACGGAAAAGGCCCTGCGCGCCCTGCGTAATGGCGGTGATCCCGAAACAGCATTGCGCAGCCTGGCGCGAGGCCTTACAAACAAACTCCTGCACGAACCTTCGATACAGGTTCGCAAGGCCACCACCGAAGGGCGAACCGAGGTGACTGAATGGCTTAGAGAGCTGCACCAGCTTGATGTGTTGGAAGTAGACGCGACGACCACCTCGGAAAAAATATGAAACCATCCATACAGTCCCGCCTCGAGCAGCTAGTCGAACGCTACGAGGAGGTGAGCGCTTTGCTCAGCGATCCTGCAACCATCGCCAAACAGGACAAATTTCGGGAATTATCGCGGGAGTATTCCGAGATTGAGCCTGTAGTGCAGTGCTTTCAGGCGTGGAGGCGCTCACTGGACGACATAAATGAGGCAAAAGAACTGGCGAAAGACGGCGATGCCGACATGCGGGAGATGGCCGCAGAAGAACTTGAGCTTGCCGAGCAGAAAACCGAAGAGCTGGATCAGGAGCTGCAGCGCCTGATGCTGCCAAAAGATCCAAACGATGGTAAAAACGTGTTTCTGGAAATCCGCGCGGGAACGGGTGGTGATGAAGCAGCCATTTTTGCCGGTGACCTGTTTCGCATGTACAGCCGCTATGCTGAGGGTCGCCGCTGGCAGATTGAAGTGCTGAGCCAGAATGAAGGTGAGCATGGCGGTTACAAGGAAATAATTGCCCGGGTTGCCGGCGACGCTGTTTACGGCGCACTGAAGTTTGAATCGGGTGCGCACCGGGTTCAGCGGGTGCCGGAAACCGAATCCCAGGGCCGTATTCATACCTCTGCCTGTACCGTTGCAGTTATGCCGGAAGCCGATGAGGCTGAAGCCGTTGAGATTAACAAGGGCGACCTGCGCGTGGACACCTTCCGTGCCTCGGGCGCTGGCGGTCAGCACGTAAACAAAACCGACTCGGCCATCCGGATTACGCACTTGCCCAGCGGCATAGTGGTGGAGTGCCAGGAAGAGCGTTCGCAGCATAAAAACCGTGCCAAGGCTATGAGTCTGCTGGCCTCAAGGCTGCAGAACGTCGAAACTGAGCGCCACCAGCAATCCATGGCAGAAACCCGCAAAAGCCTGGTTGGCAGCGGGGATCGTTCCGAGCGTATACGCACCTACAACTTCCCCCAAGGCCGGGTAACTGACCATCGCATCAACCTCACGCTATACAAGCTTGATGATGTGATTGCCGGGGATCTGGATTCCGTGGTTGTGCCTCTACAGCAAGAGCATCAGGCGGAGCTTCTGGCCTCGCTTTCCGATGACTAGTAAGCCTTCACTAACCTGCGAAGCGTTGCTGAGCGATGCAGCGCGCCGCATCGCCGGAGATACGCCCCGGCTTGATGCCGAGTTGCTTCTTGATCACGTAACGGGTGTTGGCCGTTCTGGCTTTCGTGCTTTTCCCGAGCGTGAAATCGAGCCCCGCCTCGCAGCTGAATTCGACGATCTTGTGCGCCAGCGTGTGCAGGGAATGCCAGTGGCCTACCTGTTGGGCCACCAGGAGTTCTGGTCCCTCCCGCTAAGCGTAAGTCAGAGCACTCTTATTCCACGTCCGGATACCGAATGCCTGGTTGAGCAAGCGCTGGAGTTGCCCCTACCGGATGATGCCCGAGTGGTTGATCTTGGTACCGGCACTGGTGCCATAGCTCTGGCGCTGGCCAGTGAGCGGCCGGGGTGGGTGGTCAGCGCCTGCGATCTGATGGGCGAGGCCGTGGCATTGGCACAGGCAAATGCCCGCGACCTGAAGTTGCCGATAGAAGTTTTCCAGAGCCGGTGGTTTGCCGGATTGCCTGCCGGCGCTTTTGACCTGATTGTTTCGAACCCTCCTTACATTGCTTCCAGCGACCACCATCTGAATGAAGGCGATGTTCGCTTTGAGCCTGCCTCTGCGCTGGTATCCGGAGCGGACGGCCTTGATGATATTCGCCTGATCGTTGCGGAAGCGCCTGCCTGGCTGAATGCCGGGGGTTGGCTGCTTCTGGAACACGGATATGATCAGGCTGAAGCTGTTCAAGGGCTGCTCGCCAGCCGTGGGTTTGCTAAGGTGGAGAGCCGGAAAGACTATGGCGGCAACGACCGCATGACACTGGGGCAATGGCCCCGATATGGAGCACACCATGCTCAGTGATGAAGAACTCCTGCGTTTCAGTCGCCAAATATTGATGCCCCGTTTTGATATTGCGGGTCAGCAGGCACTAAAGTCTGCCCGCGTTGTGATCGTTGGATCGGGCGGCCTTGGTTGCCCGGTTGCGCTTTATTTGGGCTCGGCAGGTGTTGGCCATTTAACGCTGGTAGATGACGATGTTATTGAGTTGCCTAACCTGCAGCGGCAGATAGCGTTTGAAACCGCACAGATTGGCGAGTCCAAAGCAGAGACGCTGGCCGCTCGAGTGCGTGGTATTAATCCGGCCGTGTCTATTTCTGTGGTGAATCGTCGTCTTGATCTGGACGGTTTTGCACAAGAAGTGGCCGGAGCCAACCTGGCTTTGGACTGCTCGGATAATTTTGCCACGAGGTTTGCTCTTAACCGTGCTTGTGTGGCGGCGGGTGTTCCATTGATCTCAGGGGCGGCGATTCGCGGAGAAGGCCAGGTCAGCGTATATGATAGCCGGAATCCCGAATCTCCTTGTTACCACTGTTTATACCCTGAGCAGGGTAATGAAGATCTGACTTGTTCTGAAGCCGGTGTAATTGCGCCGCTCGTTGGCATGATTGGCTCTGTTCAAGCGATGGAGGCCATTAAAGTGCTTTCAGGTGTGGGTACACCGCTTGTGGGCAGGCTGCTGATTCTGGATGCTTGGGAAATGCAGTGGCGAGAAATGAAGCTTGCAAGGGATCCTGATTGTCCGGTTTGTGGGGCTGAGTAAGTCTTGAACTTGCTTGCCTAACCGAAGCGGGCGTGTGAACACTCTCCAAAACACGCTGTTAATACTTCCCTGTACGCTCGGCTCCGCCATCCATGGCTCCGCACGGTTTTGGAGAGTGTTCACACGCCCGCTTCTACAATGGCTTTCTGGTCTAGTCTTTCAGCGCCTGAAACTTCGCTATTGCCTCTTTTCTACTCTCTTTCAGATCAACAATTGGCCTTTGGTATCCGCCCGGTATTACTCCACCTTTTGAAGGATCGTGGATGCGTTTGTTATCCAGCTTTGCCAGCTCAGACACCCACTCGCGAATAAACTCCCCCTTCGGATCAAAACGCTCACTCTGAGTCACCGGGTTGAACACCCGGAAGTAGGGCGCGGCATCGGTGCCGGTAGATGCGCTCCATTGCCAGCCGCCGTTGTTGGAGGCGAGGAAACCATCCACCAGTTTTGACATGAAATAGGCCTCTCCCAGCCGCCAGTCGATAAACAGGTTTTTGGTCAGGAACATGGCGGTCACCATGCGCAGGCGGTTGTGCATCCAGCCGGTTTGATTGAGCTGGCGCATGGCGGCATCAACGAGAGGAATGCCGGTGTTGCCGGATTTCCATGCCTCGAAGTGCTCACCTGGGTCGTTCCATTCCAGTGCTTCAGTTTCTGGTTTGAATGCGCGGTGCATGCTCACTCGGGGGCAGTGGTACAGCGTATGAATATAAAAATCCCGCCAGGCAATTTCGTTTATCCAGGTCAGGAAGCCTTCCTGATTGCCCCCCATGCCTTGTGCCTGTTTTGCGGCGATCAGGCACTGGCGGCCAGATAGTACGCCGTTAGCTAAATAAGGGGAGAGCTGGCTGGTGCCATCAAGGGCAGGGAAGTCTCGTTGGTCTTTATACGCGCCGCCCTGTTCACTCAGGAAGCGCTCCAGTTGAGAGTGCGCGGCGTCTTCGCCGGTTTCTACCAAGGCTGGCGGGGCATCTTCAAAGCCCTCGGGAATGCTTGCGATACGCTCAGGCTGTATGGCGTCGCCCCGTGCCTTGGGGGCCGAGTACAGTGTCGGTTGGGTTTCATCAATCCAGGTGCGCCAGCGGCGGGAGAAGGGGGTGAATACAGAGTAGGGTTCACCCTGGCCGGTCAATATTTCGCCTACTGGCGCGACGGTCTGGTCTCGATACTTGCAGGTGGCTATGCCCTGCTCATCAAAGCGTTGCTTCACAGCTTTATCGCGCTTGCGCTCATTGATGCCATACTCTTCATTGAAGTGGAGTTGGCGCACGCCCTGTTCACGGCAGTGATCTACTAGCGCAGTAATGCTGTCAGAGAAACGCTCCGCGTAAATAAAATCAAGAGGTATGCCAAGTCTTGCCAGCTCCTCAGCCAGTGCGTTTGCATGTGCAACAACAAACTGTACCCGTGCAGGCGACCAGTCGTGTTCCTGCCATTGAACCGGTGTGAGGATGAAGCAGGCGCGAACGTTTGAATGGCCTTCCGTTTTGCCAGAGTCTTTGCAGGCAGCGGTAAGGGCTGGGTTGTCGGCAATTCGCAGGTCGTTCCTGAACCATACCAGTTGTGTCATGGGTTATTCCGTTTCGGGTTCCAGCATTTAGAGTAGGGGTAATTACATCGCACTGAGGCAATAAAATCACTTAGTTAGATATTCGCCCGAGGCCCCTGATTGGATTATAGTCGTCACAACTTTCGTGGTCGTATTTGTGGGAGAATTGTAGCGTTCATGAGCACACAAACTGACAGCCGGCGCGACGGCGTATGGGCTCAGCCTTATGAGCTGGCCTCTGGCCAAACCCAGCATCACAAGCTTGGGCACGTTCGGCTGTGGGTCACACTTCTGGATCAGGAGTGGCAAGTACGGTCTGAAACCCGGGCGCCCGAGACTGACCCGGTGGGCTGGACAGAATCCATAGGCCACCAACTGCCGCAAACAAGCGTATCTCTGCAGCGATTTATCAGGCAAGGAGATTCGTCAGTGGTCACTTTTATACCTGCGGTGGCTAACCTTCCAACCGTCATTCGCCCCTATCATCCGCTAACCATCCCTGGCGGCGCACGCTGTACTATTTACGTGGGAACCGTTGTCTGGATGAAAATATGCGCCGGCGCGAGCCAGACTCTCCTTACTGAAGTACCGCTGGCGGCACCCTCATTTACCTGGGTGGGCAGGAATACGATGGAAGGTGAACTGTGCTATTCGTCGTCAAGTTTTGGTCGGTTGGTGTTGGATGCCTTGCCGAAACGGCCGTGGCGAGCAACTACTCCGGTTACCATCATTAACCGCAGAACAGAGCCTTTGGTATTGGAGCGCTTCAGCTTGCCTACGCCATTGCTGTCATTGCATCTGAATGAGCGAGGCCAGTTATGGACACCCGGTGTGGTAGTGGAAGTGGCAACGGATATGAACTCTGCAAGTCTGCATGTGGATGAAGCTTTGCTCGTGGCGGCCGGGCCGTGCGTGAAAGTGGCTCCAGCCCGGGAGAAACCAGCCAAAGGGCGGCTGGTACGAGCTATTGATCGGGTGTTTGGCTGATGCGCATTCAACGGGGTAACAGCTGTGACTGAAGAGCTGAAAACAGGGGCAATGAGTGTGTTTACCGATATAGCTTGGGGGCAGTGGATCAGCGCTGGCTTTTTGATGTTGCTGGGTATTGTTCTCGCATCGTTGGCAGCGCGCAGTGTGTCAAAGGTGATGGCCAAGCGCACTTCCCGGCACCACACCGTTATGGTTCGGCGGCTGGTGTTCTACGTTATCTTTTTATTGTTTGGCGTTGCGGCGCTCAGGGAGGCTGGGTTCTCGCTGGATGTGGTATTGGGCGCGGCCGGTATTCTGACTGTGGCCATTGGTTTTGCATCGCAAACGTCTGCCTCAAACATGATCAGCGGTTTGTTCCTGCTTGTTGAAAAGCCCTTTGAAATTGGCGATTTCATTGAGGTGGAAAAAACCATGGGTGAAGTGGTGGGAATCGATATGCTGAGTGTAAAACTGCGCACCCGGGATAACCTTTATGTGCGTATTCCCAATGAAACCTTGATCAAGACACCTGTTGTTAACCGCTCACGTTTCCCTATTCGCAGAATCGACCTTCAGGTGGGTATTGCCTATGCTGAAGATGCTGAGAAGGTAGAAAAGCTACTTCTGGAGCTGGCAGAAAAGAATCCTGTTTGTCTGGAGGAGCCCAAAGCCCTGGTGCTGGTTACCGCATTTGGCCCGTCCTCGATAGATTTGCAGTTTTCTTTCTGGGTACCCAAAGACAAGGTGCTTGAAGGTAAAAGCGGTATGCTCGTTGCTATAAAGAAAACGCTGGATAAGGCGGGTATAGAGATACCCTTCCCTCATACCAGCATCTATGCTGGCAGCCACTCCGAGCCGTTCCGGGTGCAATTAATGGCGCCGGAAAAAGTCACTGAAAAGGAACAATTGGATGTCCAAAAAGACAGTTGAAGCCCTCAAAACCGTGGAGCCGATACCTGCTGAAAATAAAATCAGCCTGGGGTGGCGGGAGTGGGTGGCGCTACCTGATCTGGATATTAACCGCATCAAGGCAAAAGTGGATACGGGTGCGCGCACCTCGTGCCTCCATACTTTTCGGACGGAGCCCTACACACAGGATGGCGAGCGTCGAGTGCGGTTTTGGGTGCACCCGGTTCAGAACGATATGCACCAGGTTGTGGAATGCGACGCTCGTGTGCTTGATGAGCGTGAAGTAACGGATTCCGGCGGCCATAAAGAGCTGCGACTGGTGATTGAAACTACATTGGTGATTGGTGGCCAAAGCTGGCCCGTTGAAATGACGCTCACGAACCGGGATACCATGCGGTTTCGTATGCTGATTGGACGCACCGCGATGGAGGGCCGATCCATGATATATCCTGAAGCTTCCTATCTCGCCGGGGAACCGGCTTTAAGGCCTGAAAAATGAAAATTGCAGTTCTGTCCCGTAACCGGCATTTGTATTCAACCCGTCGTCTGGTGGAAGAAGGCGTTAACCGTGGCCATGAAGTGAAGGTGATTGATTGCCTGCACTGTTCCATGAACATCACATCTGCCAACCCGAAAATTCACTATCACGAAGAAGTGCTGGAAAATTTCGACGTGATTATTCCCCGAATCGGGGCATCCGTTACCTTCTATGGCACAGCGGTTCTGCGCCAGTTTGAAATGATGGGAACCTTCCCGGTGAACGAGTCGGTTGCCATCACTCGTTCGCGAGACAAGTTGCGCTCTCTTCAGCTGCTGGCCCGTAAAGGCGTGGGTATGCCCATAACCGGTTTTGCCAACAAGCCGGACAACGTGCCCGAACTGCTGAAAATGGTGGGTGGTGCGCCCGTGGTGATCAAACTTTTGCAGGGCACTCAGGGTATTGGTGTTGTGCTGGCGGAAACCCGCACCGCGGCGGAAAGTGTGATTGAAGCCTTCATGGGCCTCAAGGCCGACATCCTTGTGCAAGAGTTTATCAAGGAAGCTGGCGGTGCAGATATTCGCTGCTTCGTGATTGGCGACAAGGTTATTGCCGCTATGAAGCGCCAGGGTGCCGAGGGTGAGTTCCGCTCCAATTTGCATCGTGGGGGCAGTGCCTCTTTGGTTCGTATCACGCCGGAGGAGCGCAAAACGGCCATTACCGCCGCAAAAGCCATGGGCCTGAACGTGGCGGGTGTGGATTTGCTGCGTTCAAGCCGTGGGCCGCTGGTGATGGAAGTTAACTCCTCACCGGGATTGGAAGGCATAGAAAACGCTACCGGCAAAAACGTAGCGGGCATGATTCTGAACTGGATTGAAAAAAACCAAGCGCCCTGGCGCACCAAAACCAAAGGCAGAGGATAATCGATGGCGCGAGCGCCCTTTGAGATGGCTGGAGTGCAGGTAAAGCCTGGTACCCGGCAACAAGTGGAAATTCCAATTGCGAAGCTTTATACCCACACGCCTTTGCATATACCCGTGGAAATTGTACATGGGCGCCGCGATGGCCCGGTACTCATGGTGTGTGGCGCCATACATGGTGATGAGATCGCTGGTGTGGAAATTGTGCGCCGTGTGCTCACCAATTCGGCGCTTCGCAATTTGCGCGGAACCTTGATCGCCGTGCCCATCGTGAACATCTTTGGATTTGTGCACCGTACCCGTTACCTGCCTGACAGGCGCGACCTGAACCGCTGCTTTCCAGGTAGCGAAAGAGGCTCCCTTGGCGGTCGTATTGCTTACCTTCTGCGCACACAAATAATGGAGCACGTGACACATATTATCGATTTACACACGGGCGCTATCCACCGCTTCAACCTGCCGCAGGTGCGGGCTGAACTGAAGAACCCCGAAACTGCACGCATGGCGGAAGCATTTGCGGCACCGGTGATTATTGATGCAGGCCTCCGGGAAGGCAGTTTGCGTGCTTATGCTGACTCGCTGGATATCCCCGTTATTACCTATGAAGGCGGCGAAGCCTTGCGCTTTGACGATGTGGTTATCGGTAGTGGTGTAAAAGGTGTGATGCGAGTGATGCGCGAACTCGAAATGGTTCCGCCACGGAAGGGGCGCGCAACATTGAAAAAACGCTCGGAAATTGCGGCTAGCTCCCAATGGGTGAGGGCAGAGATTGATGGCATCATGCGGCCGGTGGCAAAGCTTGGCCAGAAAGTGCGCAAAGGCCAGAAGCTGGCCATGGTGGCGGATCCCTTTGGCGAATCCGAAACGGCGATTGTGTCACCTTGCTCAGGCATTGTTATTTGTGTAAACAATTTGCCGTTGGTTAACGAAGGTGAAGCCATTTATCACATAGCCCGATTTGACGAGCTTAACGAAGCAGAGAAGGCTATGGATTACTTCCGCAGCTCATTTGAGACGGAAGTGAGTGAAGCAGTTGTGCCCATGCACCCATGGGATGAACTGCAGAAATAAACCGAAGGAGCTGCCATGATCTGGCATCAGACATTCGTTGACCTGGCGCCTTTGCCCAGAGGGTTTCATCTGGTAACTAATGAAATCCTCGCGCAGGCACCGGACATGACCAACTGCGAAGTGGGGCTGCTGCACCTGTTTATCCAGCACACATCGGCTTCGCTGGCGGTAAGCGAAAACGCTGACCCGGACGTGCGCGGAGATCTGGAGCGCCACTTCAACGTGATGGTGCCCGAGCGGGCGCCTCACTATGAACACGTGCTGGAAGGGCCGGACGACATGCCGGCTCATATAAAGAACGTTCTTATTGGCCCATCACTCACCTTACCGGTTAACCATGGGCGTCTGGCGCTGGGAACCTGGCAGGGGCTGTATCTCTGTGAGCACAGAGATAAAGCCGATGGCCGTCGGATTGTGGCTACGCTGCAGGGGCGCTGGTAGCCGCGACTCGTATTTACCGGAACGGTGGCTCGTCAAAGCTACGCAGCTTGCGCGAGTGCAGTGTGTAACGCTCACTGCGCATCAGTTCCAGAGCGCGGATGCCGATATGCAAATGTTGGGTAACCGCACTCTCGTAGAAAGCTCCGGCTGCCCCGGGTAACTTGATCTCGCTGTGCAGTGGCTTGTCACTGACACATAGCAAGGTGCCGTAAGGTACGCGGAACCGATAACCCTGCGCAGCGATGGTGCCGCTCTCCATGTCGACCGCGATAGCGCGGGCCAGGTTGATCTGTGAGCGCTCCTGGGCCCAGCGCAGTTCCCAGTTTCGGTCATCGTAGGTTAATACCGTACCGGTACGCAGTCGGCGCCGGAGGGTGTCACCTTCGTCTCCGGTTATCTCTGCCGCGGCCTGCTGCAACACTTGCTGCACTTCGGCTAACGCAGGTAGAGGAATATTCGGAGGCAGTACCCGGTCAAGAATACCGTCGCGGCGCATATAGGCATGGGCCAGCACATAGTCACCAATGACCTGCGACTGCCGCAGTCCACCGCAATGGCCAATCATCAGCCAGCAGTGCGGGCGCGTTACAGCGAGGTGATCGGTAATGTTTTTGGCGTTGGAAGGCCCCACGCCAATGTTTACCAAGGTAATACCCTGGCCGGGCTCGGCCGCCTTCAGATGGTAGGCTGGCATCTGGAACCTGTGCCAGACCACTGAGTCCACAAGCGCCTGCATTTCATCTGCGGGCATACCCCGTTTAATCACCACATTTCCGGGCAATACCATGCTCTGAAAGCGTGAGTTGCCCTGCAGCATATCCAGCCCATGGCGAATAAACTGGTCAACATAACGATGGTAGTTGGTCAGCAATATCCATGGCTGCACATGCTTCCAGTCGCTGCCCGTGTAATGCACAAGCCGGCGTAATGAAAAATCCGTTCGCGCGGCATCAAACAGGGATAACGGCAATTGCTCAAGCGCTTGCCAGTCGTGCAGGCCGTCGGCGGTGCCATCGCTGGTGGCGGACAAATCGGTACTCGGAAATACCTGGGAAAGTTCGCGGGCAGTGATGCCCGAAGAGCCCAGCTCGTCGCCTTGCTCAACAACATAAGGGTAGGGAATGTTGACCTGGCTCCAACCCACCTCCAGAACAACAGTGAAGTCCCTCATAATATGGTTCAGTTGGCTCTCCAGATAACGCCTGAAGGCCTCTGGCTGAGTCACCGTAATGCTGTAAACGCCGGGCTCTTGCAGCCGCGCGTAAGCACGTATGCTGCTGGGTGCCTCGCCTTGAGCTCGATAAGTCAGTCGCAGTTCGGGATAACGAAAGGCGCAGTGGGAGTCCTGCGGAAGCTGGCGGTCAACAAGGTACTGCTGCAGCGCCGAGCGCAGTGCGCTTGTGGCTTGTTCGTACAGGGCGGCAAGGCGATCAACTGCCGCTTCAGGGGTGGTCACTACAATAAAATCATCATCACTGGATAGTGTCACGACATGCCTCAGAGTTGTTTGACTGTCTTTAGAGTGCCTGCTGCGGCAGTTGCGGCCAACCGCTAGTTCTGCGCGCGCCGGTCGCGTAAGTCCTTAAAAGCCATGGCTAATGCTAGCAGAGTGATCAACGTGATCGTCAGCAACCCAAGGCTCACTGCCCTGTGCCATGAGCTGTAAGGGCGCAGGGCGAACACAATGGCTGTAATGATCGCAATCCCTACAGAGGTGCCGATACGTTGCCCTGTTTGCATGATGGCTCCGGAGCTGCCTGCATAGGCGAGCGGCACCTCAGCAAGGGTGAGCGTTTGGTTTGGGCTGATCACCGAGCCCTGGCCAAGGCCAAAAAAGGCCAGCGACAACAGCAACCACCAGATACTCACGCCCAGATGCTGATGCAATAGCACCACCGCGATACTGGACAGCAATCCGAAAACAGCAAACATCAATCCGCCAATGACAACCTTGCGACCGTAGTGGTTGACTCGCTTTCCGGCCCAGTTGGAGGACCAGGCAGAGAGCAGTGCCGAGGGGATGCCGATCATGCCGGCTTCAAATGCTGAAAAGCCAACACCCTGCTGTGCGTACAAGGGGATCAGTACCCAGACACTGGTCATGCCCAAGAAATACAGAAACATTATGACACTGCCATTACGGTAGCTGGAGGTGGCAAAGATTTTAAGATCCACCATGGGGCTGTATCCGCGCCGGGTGTACCAGCGCTCCCAATGCACCCAGAGGTAAAACAGCAGAAGCCCTGCGGGAAGCAGCAGCCACATCAGCCCGTTCGAGCGGGATTCAACAAAGGGGTAGAGCACGGCCAAAACACCCAAACCCAGTCGCAAAGCGCCCATGGGGTCCAGCGATCTCAGGCCTTTATGTGCCATTAGCTTGGGCTTGTGTATCAACGGCCTTGGAAACCACAAAAACGCCAGCGCTATGGTTAGCAAGCCTACCGGAACGTTAATAAGGAACGTCAGGCGCCAGCCAATCTCCGGGCCACCCAGGTGAATCAGAATGCCACCAAGAACCGGGCCAATGGCAACAGATACACCCACTGTGGTGCCAAAAAAACCAAAAGCGCGAGCGCGGTCAGGGCCCCGGAAATACTGTTGGATCATGCCAATGCCCTGGGGGTTCAGGAACCCCGAACCAACACCCTGAACAAAACGCGCCGCGTTAAGCCAGTCCGCATCCGGTGCCAGACCTGCGGCAACCGAGGCGAGGGTGAATATGGCAACGCCAAGAATAAAAAAGCCGCCGCGCCCCATCAGATCCCCGGCGCGGCCCGCACTTACCAGCACCACGCCAAAGGTGAGTGCATAACCGGACAGCACCCACTGGATATCAGACTGGCTGGCATCCAGCCCTTGCTGGATCGAGGCCAGGGCCACGTTAATCACACTGACACTCATCAGCGACATGAAAATTGCCATGAGCAATACCAAAAGAACACGCCAACGGACGGAGTCGCTGATGCTATCGGTGGTGGTACTCTGCTCTGGGGTCGGTTCAGTCATGTAATGGCCATAAAAGTTGCGAATACCGAGTGAGTGTCCATGGACTTGATACACATCAGGCGCTCGGACGGCTGCCCAATGGAGTAAAAAATAGACTGACAATCAAAAACTACAACACCCCCCCAATAGACGAGCCGTATTATTGCTGATTTCGGTAAGTTATTCAGATCCCCCCTCTGGCCTAAACGTCGGTTCACCGTAAACTGACCTGCATCACTGGATAATGGTGAATAGATAGCTAGGCTTTTATGTGGTTGTTTTTGAACTGTCAGGGAAGGTGGTTGTTTGAGCCGTTTTGATCGCATTTATAAAACTCACGACATTGTCTGCAATTCTCCCAACACCCTGGCTTGCGAGCTATCTGGATTCTGTATGAATCCTGCTGAGCTCTGCGTTGGCTGTGGACAACTGCTGGTAAACGCTAATGGATGACCTGTCCCCCTCAGACCTGAAAGCAATTCTGCACTCCAAAAGGGCCAACTTGTACTATCTGGAATACTGCCGGGTAATGCAAAAAGATGGCCGTGTGCTTTATCTGACAGAAGCGGAAAAAGAGAACCTCTACTACAACATACCCATTGCCAATACCACGGTACTGCTATTGGGCAATGGTACTTTTATTACTCAGGCAGCCATGCGCATGTTGGCGCAGGCAGGCGTTCTTGTGGGTTTTTGCGGTGGCGGCGGGACACCGCTGTATATGGGTAACGAAGTCGAATGGTTAACCCCGCAAAGTGAATACCGGCCCACCGAGTACCTGCAAGGTTGGTTGGGATTCTGGTTCGATGATGGCCATCGCCTTAAAGCGGCGCAGCAATTTCAGCAGGCGCGAATCCGTTTTTTGCTGGAGGTTTGGCAGAAAGATCGCGAGCTCAAACTGGAAGGCTTTGGTGTACACGATGATCTGATCCAGAAAGCACTGGATACCTTCAACACACGCACAGATGCAGCAGAGAAACCCTCAGACCTTCTGCTCACCGAAGCGCAACTGACCAAAACACTCTACAAATATGCTGCTGAAGCAACAGGGCAGGGCGGTTTCACCCGGCAACACCAGTCTGTAGATAAGGCCAATAACTTTCTCAATCACGGCAACTATTTAGCTTATGGATTGGCAGCTTGCTGTTTGTGGGTGTTGGGTATCCCCCATGGTTTTGCCGTCATGCACGGTAAAACCCGCCGGGGTGCGTTGGTGTTTGATGTGGCCGACCTGATCAAAGACGCCCTGGTATTACCTTGGGCGTTTATCTGTGCCAAGGAAGGTGCAACGGAGCAGGATTTTCGTCAACAGGTATTACAAGCCTTCACCGATCACAAAGCGCTGGAATTCATGTTTGGCACCGTCAAAGCCATCGCCTTGCAGGCATCCACTCCCGAAGCGAATGAGGAGCCGGATTTATGATGGTGATCTTTGTCTCCCAATGTGAAAAGAAAGCGCTGCCCAGAACCCGGCGGGTACTGGATGCCTTCGCCAATCGCATTGGGGACAACACCTGGCAAACCCTGATTACTGAAGATGGTTTGCAAACAGTACAAAAGATGCTGCGCCACACTGCCAGTAAAAGCACCGCTGTAAGTTGTCACTGGATACGCTCACGGGCTCGCAGTCAGTTGCTATGGATTATTGGCAATCGGCGAAAATTTAACGCAGAAGGCATCGTGCCTGTAAACAGCACCGAACTGGATCTGCCTCTCAGTGACGCTGAACACAACTGGAAATACTTGCCACTGATTAAAGCCTTTGCCGGGCTTGCCGCCTTGCTCCACGACTGGGGCAAGGCAACCAAACTGTTTCAAGACAAGCTCAACCCACAGTCGAAAAATAAGTTTCAAGGCGACCCGCTGCGCCATGAGTGGATCTCCAGCTTGCTATTGATGGCACTGATCAAGTCTGGAAAAAATCCCGGTCAGGATGAAAGCTGGCTTGCGCCTTTACTGAGTCAGGCCATTAACGAGCAGCAGCTATTGGATGCGCTGCCAGCCTTGCATGGGAGCCGAAGGCCGCTAGCGGATATGCCTGACGCCGCCTGCCTGCTTCTCTGGCTGGTGCTGTCTCACCATCGCCTGCCCAAGGCTGAAAATAAAAGTGCATTTGGTGATGCGACCAACGACACACCGCAGCAACTACTGAAGCGAGTTACCCAGCAATGGGGCTATGAAAACAAATTTGATAAAATGGAGTTTGAAAAACGCTTACCGGACTGCTTTGTCTTTCCTGAAGGCTTGCTGTCTGCATCTTCACACTGGCTAAAAGAACTCAGTTTTCGCGCCCGCCAGTTGCAAGAGCATCTTTCACTTTATACCCAAGCCACCAAGGATGGCAGTTGGCGAACCATCGCCCATCATGCCCGCCTGTGCCTGATGCTGGGTGATCACTATTATTCCTCGCAGTCGCAAGACGCAAACTGGCCGGTTAGTGTCGGTTTGTTTGCGAACACCCACCCTGAAGGCCCTCAAAAGGGGCAATTTAAACAGCGGCTGGATGAGCACTTGGTGAAAGTGTCACAGGTGGCGGTGCGGGCCTGCAAAATACTGCCTCATTTTGAACGTGATACGCCGGTGGCAAAAGACATCGAGAAACTGAAACCGGCCAGAACGATGCCCCCGGAAATCAAAAAGCAGTTCGGTTGGCAGGATAAAGCTGTCACCGCCATAAAAAGCTACCGTGAAGAAAACGACGACAAGGTTAAAGGCTATTTCGTCGTCAACATGGCCAGTACCGGGCGGGGCAAAACTCTGGCCAATGCCAAAATCATGCAGGCCTTGTCGGAAGATCAGCAAAGCCTGCGCTTTATCCTCGCGCTGGGGTTGAGAACTCTCACCCTGCAAACCGGCGACGAGTATCGTGATCGCATCGGCCTGAGCGACGAAGAACTGGCTGTGCTGATCGGTTCCCGGGCAGTACTTGAACTGCACCGGGAGTCCAACACGTCAGTAGAGAAAGAAGATCAGCCACTGGAGACTGAAGATTCTGGCTCAGAGTCCGTTGAAGCATTGCTGGGCGAACATGAGCAAGTTGTTGGCTTTGCTGATGATGAGCGCTGGCAGAATCTATTGCCTGAAGAGGAACTGACCACGGTGCTGACTGGACAAAAAGAGCGCGCCTTGCTTTACGCCCCGGTTCTTGCATGCACCATTGACCACATCGTGGCTGCAACCGAAACCACCCGCGGTGGGCGCTTTATACTGCCCAGCCTGCGCCTGATGTCATCGGACTTGGTGATTGATGAGGTGGACGATTTCACTGGCAAAGACCTGGTGGCAATCGGGCGGCTCATCCACCTTGCAGGCATGTTGGGGCGCAAGGTGATGATCTCTTCCGCCACCATTTCGCCCGATCTTGCGCTTGGGTATTTTACTGCTTACCAAAAAGGTTGGGCCTTGTTTGCAGCCAGTCGCTACCAGAACAGTCAGGTAGCTTGTGGTTGGGCAGATGAATTTAAAACCCACCTTGCAACCGTCAGCCAAGGTGAAACCGCAATTGTTAGCTATCAGGCAGCCCACCAGGCGTTTGTAGAGAAGCGCATCGCAAAACTGCGCACCGAGTCGGTGAAACGCCGGGCCGCCATTGTTCCCTTACCAGCCCCGGTTGAAGGCCAGACCTTTAAGGCGGCTTTTTTCTCCGCTATCCAGAATGACATCATTAACCGCCATCACCAGCACCCTGAGCAAGATGCCATTTCAGGCCGCAACGTATCTTTCGGTGTTGTGCGCTGCGCCAACATTCTGCCCTGCGTCGAGTTAACGGAGTATCTGCTGGATGCAGAATGGCCTGAAGATATTGAAGTGCGGGTTATGGCCTACCACAGCCAGCAAGTATTACTGCTGCGCCACGCTCAGGAGCAGCACCTTGATCAGGTACTTAAGCGGAAAATCCCTGTCAACGAGCCCGGAGGTGCCTTTCAAAACCCCGTAATCCGTCAGCATCTGGACACAGGCACAAGTCGGGACTTGATATTTGTGCTGGTTGCTACGCCTGTGGAAGAGGTAGGCCGGGATCACGATTTTGATTGGGCGGTGGTTGAGCCTTCGTCATACCGGTCTATCGTTCAGCTTGCCGGGCGGGTGCGCCGTCACCGCAGTGCCGACCCCGACAACACGGTGCCCAATATGGGGCTGCTGCAATACAACCTTAAAGGCTATCGGGGAGATAAGAAGAATGTCTTCAGCAGGCCAGGTTATGAGCAAACAGGCGGCAAGCATGAAACTTGGCAGTTGTTTTCACGCAACTTGGTGGATTTGATTGATGAAAAAGCATTGATGCGAAGCGTAGATGCTGCGCCCCGCATTTTGAGAGACTCCAAGATCCAGTTGGCGGCATTGGAACACCATGCAATCGGTCGTACTTTGGGCTGCAACTATCTAAAAGAAGAAAAGATTCAAACGGATACACCGGCACAAAGCCCTAAAAACCTCTGGGGTTACACCGATGACTACTGGTGGATGACAGCCTTGCCGCAGCAGCTTAACCGGTTTCGAGACAGCGCCCGTGGCATCAGTCTTTATCGGGTGATCGATGAGAAAGGCAAAACCGCCTTCTGGGTCTATGATCGGCGCAGTGGCTGGGTACGAATTGAGCAAAGGTTTGGTATTCAACACCAGCCTCTCAGCTCGGAGCGCACCGCCAGGCTCTGGCTACAACGGGATTATGAGGCCTTGGTGGCGGAACAAAGCCAGCGCCGTTCGACCGATTTAACGAAAACTTCTCAGCAGTTGGGAGAAGTCACTTTAAGTTTTCACAATGATGGCGACCGCTACCGGTATAACGACCAGATCGGGTTAGTTAAGGAGGATTAAGGTAGCTGACCATGAGGCCAGCTACCGTGCTGCCTGCGTGGCAGTAAAGTAAATAAAAAACACATAGTTTTCTAAGCCGCCTGTTTGGCGGGTAAATAATGTTACCAGCCTGAACCTTGAACTCCCATAAATTCGGGGATTTTAATAAAAAACATATAGTGGTTGAGTTTCCTGTGAAGGGCACTTAACCTTGCTTCAAGTTAGAACAAAAAGGAACAGATCATGGTCGATGCAGCGATAGAAGGCTTTTTTGCCGAACGCAAAGAAGCTTGGCTAAAGAAAAACCTCACAACTGCAATGTTAGAGGTTGATGTGCGATCAAAGGAGCAGGAATGCGAGAGCATGTTTGCATTAAAGAATTGGCTACCTAATGCGGCGCACAGAATTGAAAGTCGTGCGTTAACGACGCACCCAAGCAAGTTTACCCACCCCAGCACTGGTGTTGGCAAGAAAAACCAAAAGAACGGAACATACGTCACTCCAGTGCTGTTTCAGGGCAAGCATGAAAAAGATGGGTTTCTCAAAACGGGCAACGTTGCATGCGATGTTATTGATTCTGTCGGGAATGCGGGAGAGTTGGATGTTGAGGAGTTCCTCATGCTCCGGATGTGCGACGGTTACCGTTTACTTGATCATATAGAGAAAGAGAGCGAGTTGGCCCAGAAACTGTTGTCAATTGAAGGACATTCGGTTTCAGAACTGAGAAGGCAGCTCCTAGTTATAAAAAAGACTTCTGAAGGCGTTGTGACTAACTCCAGAATCAAACAGATTTTCTTTCCAGTTTACGGGGAGGGCTATCATCAACTCTCATTGCTGACAAATTCAGCGTATGTATTTGAGCTGAGGAAGCGGATAGACGTAATTCGTTTTTCAGAGCAAGCCAAGCAGCAGCGCGACCTGAAGAGACAAAATAAGCACTCTGAGCTTGGCTTCAAAGAGATCTATAACATCACCACAATCGGGTTTGGTGGGACTAAACCCGCGAATATCAGTGTCTTGAACAACCAAAATGCGGGCAAAGCCCACTTGTTGTTATCCATGCCACCGGAGCTCTCCCCCAGAGCCACCCGGCTCCCGACACGCAACTTCTTTGGCGATACGCTTTATGCCAGGCAACTCCAGGAAACCTTTCAAGGCTTCCACCGCCTTTTAATTGCAGACCATAATAACATGCGCATCCGCGAAGGGCGCAACCACAGGATTCAGGAATATATTGACCAGGTTATTTTCAAAATGTGGCAGGTGCGTAAAGCGTTTGAGGCGCAGCCCCACAGCCGCCCCGAAAGCCTGCCCGGCTACCAGAAGATCTGGCTGTTCCCTGAGCATGAACCAGATCGAATGGAAGAGGGGCAGTGGCTGACAACATTGGTTGATGAAGTAGCACGACACTTCATCAACAGTTACGAAAAAGTGTTGGGCAAGGCCGCGATCCAGTTGGGCGATGACGAACTTGGTGCATTTAACCGCATCGTCGAACAAAGCAAGGAGGCACTACTATGAGCACCCGCCGTATTTTGGTGCTGCCCCACCTCAAAATTCATAACGCCAACGCACTTTCCAGCCCCTTTACCATTGGTTTTCCGGCCATGACTGCCTGGCTTGGCTTTGTTCACGCATTGGAGCGCAAACTAAAGGCAGGTGGTTATCCAACCCTCGGGCTATCCGCAACGGGCGTGATCAGCCATCAATGTGATCTGCAAACCTATCGAGGGCCCGGCGACTTCGTCCATTCAATCATTGGTACTGCAAACCCTCTGGACAAAGATGGCAAACGCTCAGCGTTTATTGAAGAAGCCCGGTGTCACCTGGATGTAAGCCTTCTGATTGAATGCCGTGCCCAAGAAGAGGATCTCGACCGAATTGAACAACCAGAATTCGCCGAGCAGCTAGAGCAACTGTTAATCACGATGAAAGTTGCAGGGGGCGACCTTCAGCACCTCAACCGGCCCAGATTCACAGTATTGGATGACAGCAACGAGAAAGAAGTCCGCAAGCTGCTGCTTGGTCTGATGCCCGGTTTTGCACTTGTTGAGCGGCGTGAGCTTATGCAGAACGCTATGGATCAAGGAGCAGACGCGCTGGATGCATTGCTCGAATACCTGACTGTGCATCACCAGTGCGAGCAGGATGAGGAAGGCAATGTTAGCTGGCATAGCCAGCGTAAAACAGGGCAGGAGGGCAGCAAGCCTGGATGGATAGTGCCTGTTGCCACCGGCTTTCAAGGCATCAGTCCCCTCGGGCAAGCAAAAAATCAGCGCGACCCGGATACGCCCCATCGCTTTGCCGAAAGCGTGGTTACCCTGGGTGAATTCCGAATGCTGCATAGAATTAGCGCGCTAGAGGACATTGTTTGGCAGTACCACACCGATCTGCCAAACAACCTGTACTTGTGCCAACAGACACAGCCAGAAACGTACAACGATGGTCGTTTCTAAATAAAGATAATATTAAAAAGGAGATACAACATGGCTAAAAATAACGATACCGCTTCGGTACTGGCCTTCGAGAAAAAACTGGTGCCATCAGACGGCTATTTTTACGGCACCCGCTGGGACAACAGATCTGAGGCAACGGCGCTGGAACTGCAGGAAAAGTCCGTTCGGGGCACCATCTCGAACCGCCTCAAGACAGCAGTAAAAAATGATCCGGCCAAGCTCAACGCAGAAGTCGAAAAGCCCAACCTACAAACAGTGGATGCCTGCGCTCTGGGAACCGATCAGGACACTCTAAAACACCAGTTTACGCTCAAGGTACTTGGCGGCGTGGAGCACCCTTCCGCCTGTAACAACGCACTGTTCAAACAAAGCTATTACCAGGCCGCACGTAATTATATTGAGCAGGAGGGCTTCAGGGAGCTTGGCCGGCGCTATGCCCAGAATATCGCCAACGCCCGTTTTTTGTGGCGTAACAGAGTGGGTGCCGAACAAATTGAAGTGCAGGTGAAAGTGCTGAACAAGAGTCAGGAGCAGCAGTGGACGTTTGATGCCCTGAATTACAGCATCCGAAGCTTTGATGATCAGGATGGCCAAGTGAATCAGTTAGGAGAAAAAATCGCTGCTGCCCTGGCTAGTGGTGACGCTGCCCTGATGTTGGAGATCACCACCTATTCACAGCTAGGTAAAGCTCAGGAAGTTTATCCATCTGAGGAACTGGTGCTGGATAAAGGCAAAAGCAAAAAGAGTAAAGTGCTCTACCAAGTGAAAGGCCATGCAGCCATGCACTCCCAGAAGATCGGTAATGCTCTGCGTTCCATCGACACCTGGTACCCTGCATATGACAGTGCGGAAGAAAGTGCTGGTGCCATTGCTATAGAGCCTTACGGAGCAGTTACCAATTTAGGTAAAGCCTACCGCACACCAAAAGATAAGCAGGACTTTTATACGCACTTCGACGCCTGGGCCCGGGGCGGTGAGCTGAACACTAACGACCAGCACTATGTAATGGCGGTTTTGGTAAGGGGTGGTGTTTTCGGCGAAAGCGACAAATAAGGAGAGCCCCATGCAGGTTTATCAGGAGATTACCCTGCTGCCAGAGGCCGATATATCGCTCGGCTTTCTCTGGCAGAAGCTCTACCAGCAGATACACATTGCGTTAGTGGAGCATAAAGTGGCGGACAACCAGAGCCACGTGGCAGTTGGGTTCCCGGGGTACGGCGCTAAAGGCTTTCCGTTAGGCCGTAAACTGCGCCTGTTCGCCCCCGAAAGAGTACAGCTGGAACGTCTTAATATAGAAAGCTACCTGAGCAGGTTGAGCGATTATGCACACCTGAAATCGATTCAGCCTGTTCCGGAAACCACGGTTTACGCCAGCTTTATGCGCTACCACGCTAAAGGGGCGGCACGCATAGAAAAAGACCATCAGGAGAAAGCCCGACGGTGGATGCTCAAGTCCGGTAAACCCTTGGAAGATTGCTTGGCCGAACTGGATAAAACACGCCCGGAGCCAGCTTCTGGGCTTCCTTTTCTGTGGATTGAGAGCCAGGAAACGAAAAAACGTGAGGGAGGCCAGGCACAAAAGTTTCCTATGTTTATTAAAAAAAGCGAACAGTCTGAAGTTCATAAGGGACTTCTAACCTGTTATGGGTTGAGTCATCCCGGCAAGCCAGTAGCTTTACCTGTCTTTTAAGGAAATACCTAAAAATCAGCTCTTTAAAAAAATATCTTTAATTCAATGGGATACATGAAGGCGGTTTGGAAGGGGTAAAGTTGCTTTTTTCTGTTAACTGCTTGATGTGACCTATTTTTTTATTCGGATGCTACTGTTCGCCGCCATGCAGGCGGCTTAGAAAATACTCCGGGTCTACTGCCGTTGTTTCATCAAGTTCGCCGCCATGCAGGCGGCTTAGAAAAGATTGAGGGCGACAGCAGCCTGACGATTGGCGTTCGCCGCCATGCAGGCGGCTTAGAAAATTACAAGACAGCGCTTTCTGTGGAGTGAGATGTTCGCCGCCATGCAGGCGGCTTAGAAAATTTCGCCATGCTTCCGACACAACCGGGCCACGTTCGCCGCCATGCAGGCGGCTTAGAAAGTACAAGTCCTGTTCCAGCCCGTGCCCATCAAGTTCGCCGCCATGCAGGCGGCTTAGAAACGCTTCGCTTCGCCCATGTCCCGAACCGGCATGTTCGCCGCCATGCAGGCGGCTTAGAAATATAGGCTCAATATGTTGCTCGTTATGTATTTGTTCGCCGCCATGCAGGCGGCTTAGAAAAAACACCGACATTGCCGCGCTTGTGCCTGCGAGTTCGCCGCCATGCAGGCGGCTTAGAAATGGATGATTTGCCGCACTCTTTCAAACGTCCGGTTCGCCGCCATGCAGGCGGCTTAGAAAATTGTTTGCGCGGCCCGCACGACCGCTTTTTGGTTCGCCGCCATGCAGGCGGCTTAGAAATCTCCGGTGCAATCGTCACCCATCGGGCACCTGTTCGCCGCCATGCAGGCGGCTTAGAAAATTTGGCGCGACCGTCGATTACGCTATGGCAGGTTCGCCGCCATGCAGGCGGCTTAGAAATTGTCCGGCTGCTTAACGATGCCCAGCGTGGAGTTCGCCGCCATGCAGGCGGCTTAGAAATTGGTTCTGCCTCGGTAAAAGCGGTCATACGCGTTCGCCGCCATGCAGGCGGCTTAGAAAGGCTTCTTTGCGTTTGTCGTGTTTATGATCTGGTTCGCCGCCATGCAGGCGGCTTAGAAATCTTTGGCGGAGAACATGCGATTGCCAGCCTCGTTCGCCGCCATGCAGGCGGCTTAGAAAAGGCCGCACGTTGTATCTGGATCGGGCAATAAGTTCGCCGCCATGCAGGCGGCTTAGAAAAACCGGGCGTTGTTCTGGTCCATCCGCGCTTGGTTCGCCGCCATGCAGGCGGCTTAGAAACAACACCAAACAACGGGGCGTGGAGCCAGCAAGTTCGCCGCCATGCAGGCGGCTTAGAAACGATTGAAGCGGCAAAGAGTGAGCCAGGCGCAGTTCGCCGCCATGCAGGCGGCTTAGAAACATCGAAGGAGTAGCCGCGAAAGCACTGCCGGGTTCGCCGCCATGCAGGCGGCTTAGAAAAGATTGCCAGATCGATAAAGGATCACCTGGACGTTCGCCGCCATGCAGGCGGCTTAGAAATTTCGAGAGCTGCATACCTGACGGCATTTACAGTTCGCCGCCATGCAGGCGGCTTAGAAATTCTATTGAGCCCTCTAGAATGATGCCCCCTTGTTCGCCGCCATGCAGGCGGCTTAGAAACACAGGTGTTTGCAGTTTTCCTCTGTGCCATCGTTCGCCGCCATGCAGGCGGCTTAGAAACCGTTGCTCAGTGATACTATTTCTGCGTCATCGTTCGCCGCCATGCAGGCGGCTTAGAAATTTCTGCAAGTCTTTCTGCGCATACTGCAAAGGTTCGCCGCCATGCAGGCGGCTTAGAAACAGATGGCGCCCAAAACCTGGATCGCAAAAATGTTCGCCGCCATGCAGGCGGCTTAGAAAAAGTTTACGGTCGATCACATCGCCACCACTACGTTCGCCGCCATGCAGGCGGCTTAGAAAGAATTGCTGGCTTTTAAGTTGGGCGATCTTTAGTTCGCCGCCATGCAGGCGGCTTAGAAACGCCCACCTAGCGCCGGAGTGCCGGAGTGGGTGTTCGCCGCCATGCAGGCGGCTTAGAAAAGTTGGGCGGGCGATGCAGCCTTCTCTCCGGCGTTCGCCGCCATGCAGGCGGCTTAGAAAAGCCCCGGAATCAGGACGGAAGCCGGGGCATCGTTCGCCGCCATGCAGGCGGCTTAGAAAGATCCCAATACCGTTCCAGCCAACCACGCCCCGTTCGCCGCCATGCAGGCGGCTTAGAAACTAATAGATGGCCTGCGCCGATCTGTGGAAGCGTTCGCCGCCATGCAGGCGGCTTAGAAAGATGGTAGGCCGCTGCCAATCAACCAACTGGAGTTCGCCGCCATGCAGGCGGCTTAGAAAGATGGTAGGCCGCTGCCAATCAACCAACTGGAGTTCGCCGCCATGCAGGCGGCTTAGAAATTGCTGCGCTCGGGCTTGCTCTTCGATAGCCTGTTCGCCGCCATGCAGGCGGCTTAGAAACTGCCAGCCGACCCAGGGCACGAAGCCCCCCGGTTCGCCGCCATGCAGGCGGCTTAGAAATTACAGTGGGAAGCGTTTTTTTGGATTAACCAGTTCGCCGCCATGCAGGCGGCTTAGAAAAGGTGCGACCGCTCGGCAGGTCAAAGAGGGTGGTTCGCCGCCATGCAGGCGGCTTAGAAATTTGTAGCGACCGAAAAGACTTGCAGCTTTGAGTTCGCCGCCATGCAGGCGGCTTAGAAACGGAACTCTTCTAGTGTAGTGGCATAGTGAATCTGGCCACCTGACTTTGAGTGTATGATCACTCACACAGAAAGTCAGGTGCAGACGATGACGAAGAATAGAAGATACAGCCCGGAATTCCGCTTGGAAGCCGCCCAGCTTGTGGTAGACCAGGGTTACACCCTGAAGGCAGCCTGTGAGGCAATGGGTGTCGGTAAATCCACGATGGAGTACTGGGTGGGCCGACTCCGAGCGGAGCGATCCGGCAAGGCTCCACAGAAAGGTGAGGCGCTGACCCCGGAGCAGCGTGAGATTCAGGAACTGAAGCGCAAGCTGCGGCGGGTGGAGGAAGAGAAGGAGATATTAAAAAAGGCTACCTCTCTCTTGATGTCGGACTCCCTCAGCAATTCTCGATAATCGAGCGACTTGAAGAGAGCCATGCGGTGCAGCATCTGTGTCAGGTGTTTGGGGTGCATCGCAGTAGCTACCGGGCCTGGCGCAGCCGGGACAGCAGGCCCTGCGAAACGGAACAGGAACTGCTGGATCAGATTGTCGAAGCGCACGAGGCCAGTAACGGTTCGGCTGGCGCTCGTAGTATTGCCCAAATGGTTACGCAGGCCGGAATGCCGCTGAGCCGTTACCGTGCCAGCAGACGGATGAAGCAGTTGGGATTGGCGAGCACGCAACCGCCAAGTCACGCTTACAAGAAAGCGGATCAGCCGCACCTGGATATCCCGAACCTTCTGGATCGGGAGTTCGATGTGAAGGAGCCCAATCAGGTTTGGACAAGCGATATTACCTATATCTGGACAGGTGCACACTGGGCTTATCTGGCGGTGGTCATCGATTTGTTCTCTCGTAAACCGGTAGGCTGGGCAATGTCTTTATCGCCCAATACGGAGCTGGTAAAAAATGCTTTGACGATTGCCTACGAATCACGCGGAGAGCCGTCGGAAGTCATGTTTCATTCGGATCAGGGCTGCCAGTACACCAGCCTGGGTTTCCGACAGTTGCTCTGGCAGTACCAGATGAAACAGAGCCTCAGTCGCCGGGGAAATTGCTGGGATACGCCCCAACAGAGCGCTTCTTCAGGAGCCTGAAAACAGAGTGGGTGCCGGAAACCGGGTATCCGTGTTTTGCCTCGGCGAAGCAGTCAATAATGGACTACATGATCGGTTATTACAGCGCCCTTCGCCCGCATAAGCATAACGAAGGACTGCCGCCGAATGTGGCTGAGCAGGCCTACTGGAAAGCTCAAAAGACGGTGGCCTAAAACACTTGACCACTACAAAACGCTTGATCGCCGGCCTTGTGGCCGAAAGTGTCGTTAAGTACTTTGAATCCGTCAATGTCGACAAACAGCAGTGCGACGGTCTCTCCATTTCTCCTGGGATTGGCGATCATGGAGGAGCTTAGCTTTTTGAACAGCCTCATATTGGCGAGCCCTGTCAGCTCGTCATAAATGGACTCTTCATAGAAGATATCTTTTTGCTCATGCACCAACCCAATGAGCACTGTAGCGATGATCGACATGGCGAAGATCAACTAAACTTCCAGCATCCCGTAATAGGAGTAGCCAAATAAAACATAAAAGGAAAGCGTGAACAGGTTGCCGATAAACGCACACATCAACCCAATACCTAGCCCCCACTTTACGGAGGTCCAGATGATGGGGACCAGGATCAGGTAATAGTAGCTTGAGTAGTTTTCACTGTACTTGCCCAGAAACACTACGAAGAAAGAAAGCGAGATAATGATAAGAAACGCAGTTAGTTTGTCAGGCTTCAGAATCACATCGGTAATGGTCAGTTTTAAGCGCTTCCAGCCGTTGGATTTAACGTATAGGTAGAAGGTGAAAATCGGAAGTGCGGTCAAGGCGCCAGTCAGATTGCCGACAAAAAACAAAGGGACTTGATCCCGCCAGCGTGTACTCAAGGTGCTGTCTGTGTCAATTGCGACCATGACAAAAACCGCAGACGCTAGAAGTGCCGTTGCGATGATTATTAACATTAGGGTGTAGTAAAAGGTAGCGCTCAGTTTTTTCTTTTCGGGATTCAGCTTTGCCAGAATCAACCCCGCTGTGCCGTAAATGAAAAACATTCTCACGTCAGGGATCAGCATTTCGAGGTTGTAGTTGAAAACATCACGCTGTGGCAGGCCGCCAACGAGTATGGCAAAAAAGAATACGGGCAGGTACTTGGCTCCAAAAAGATAAATCAAAAGCATTGCAAACCCGGAGGGCGGGTAAAAGATGCTAACACCTTCGGCTACCTCAAAGAGATAGACTACCTGATTCAGAAGCCAAAACGACAGTACAAAAAATAGCGCATTCCGGAGGAACTGCCTTTGCCCTGTCATCCTGCTGGTAAGGTCTGTTCTCTCCGATGAAACAAACATGCTAGCTCCGCGTAGCGCTGTGTTCTAAATACTTTCCCTGCTGCGTAAGCGCAGCCGAAAAACATGCGAAGACGTGGCTTCAAGTTCTTTGAGAAGCATAAATGAATCCAGAGTCGAACGGTACGCCAAAGACTGATTTTTCATTCCGCCCTTCTTGATGAATGTGGTGGGAGTTCACCCAATGTGGCTCAGGGATGGGTGGAATGGTACCCAGTTTTCAAGGCGCTTAAGTGCAGTAGTTTTGCGGGCGTCTGTTTTGTATGTGTTTCTTTTAAATGGCCCACTATTTGCTATCTTCAATAAGTTATCGCAGCCCTACCGGGCTCCGTCGAGCACCCAACAAATAAAATGAATCAGGGAGCAGTCTCTATGAAGAACCAAGCCATTATCGCGGCGGCATTCGCCTCTACTCTTGTTGTTGCCAGTCCCGTTGTTGCCCAGGATCGGGCCGGTTGGCCGGATAACTTTACTGTGGGTACGGCCAGTCAGGGCGGCACCTATTTCGCCTATGGTTCTGGCTGGGCTAACTTTGTTGCAGAGAGCCTGGGCGTTTCCGGGGGCGCCGAAATCACTGGCGGGCCTATGCAGAACATGGCTCTGGTGCACACTGGTGATCTCAAGTTCGGCCTTACTACGATGGGCCCGGCTCGTGAATCCATGGAGGGCAACAGCCCGCTGGCGCCCGGCATGAAGATGGACAACGTATGCGCCATGTTCCCCATGTACGAGACGCCTTTTTCGGTAACGGCGCTGAGCAGTTCCGGAATCAAGTCCATTTCTGATATCCCCGACGGTGCCACCATCGGTTTCGGCCCCGCTGGCTCAACCTCCGATACTTATTTCCCACGCATGATGGAAACCCTGGGGGTGAACTTCAAACGCCGTAATGGCAGTTGGTCGGATCTTGGTGGCCAGCTTCAGGATGGTCTGATTGATGTTGTTGCCTTTGCTGCAGGTATTCCTATTCCGGCTGTTAGTCAGTTGGAGGTTCAAACCAATGTAAACATTATTGGAATGACCGATGCAGAAGCCAAGAAGGTGACGGACAACTTCCCGGTATCTGAATTCATTATTCCGGCAAGCACTTATCAGTCTCTGAATGAGCCCTCGCGTGTGGTTTCCATGTGGAACTTTGCCATGGTGAATTGCGATGTTCCGGAAAGCTTTGTGTATGAGATTACCAAGCTGACCATGGAGCAGAACGAGCGGATGGTTTCTATCCACAAGGCAGCTCGTAATTCGATTCCCGAGAACTACAACAAGAACAACGTATTGCCTTGGCATTCCGGTGCAGCTCGTTGGTTCAACGAGAACGGTTACACCATCGAAGCCAGCAAGATCAAATAACGCTGTTGTTTTGAATGGCTGAATGAAAGGGGGCCGCAAGGCCCCTGAATAATAGCCGGCAGATTGCCGGCTCCGATTTGCCTTCAGGCAGGACACCCGATGACACTTGAACGACACCCCAAAGACTTTTCTGACATAGAGGTGGGCGAAGACCACGTGCTTGCCCATGATGTGGACAAGGAGCCTGTAGAGGCAAATCGCAGGCTGTTTGAAGGCGGCATGCTGAAGTTTGTGACATTGCTCGCGATTGCCTATTCCTCTTTCCATCTCTATTCGCTGAATATTGCGCCTTTGGAAACCTGGTCGTTCCGGATTGTGCATATTGCCGGTGCGCTTGTTATCGGGTTTGTTTTGTTCGCCGGTGCCCGTTTTGTTTCAGCCGAAGAGGGCTCTGCGCGCCACCGTTGGACAACGTGGATCAGCGCGGTAGCGCTAGTCCCTGCATTTTACGTGCTATACCAGACTTATTCGTTCTGGCAGATGGTTCAGAACGGCGCCATGCGAATTCCCGTTGACCTGGAAACCTGGCATTTTGGCTGGCCTTTATTGGCGGTAACGGGCGTAGGTATTGTGCTGAGTTGGTTCCATCAGCGTGAACGTTCGCGCTTTAGTTTGCCGGATCTGGTGCTGTGTGTGTGTTCAATTGCTGTCGCAGCATACTTTCTTGTGGCTTATAACAGCTCCATGCGCATGTCTACGGGCACCTCCTTTGCTCCGGTGGGCATATCCTTTGCCGCTGTGGCAGGCACGGCGTTGATTATGGAGCTGACTCGCCGGGTTGCCGGCCTGGCCCTGGTGATTATCGGGCTGGTGTTTCTTGTATATGTGTTTGCCGGGCCATACCTGCCGGGCTTTTTGGGCTATCCAGGGCTGTCTGTTCAGCGTTTCTTTAGCCAGGTATATACCGATGCCGGTATTCTTGGGCCCACCACCGCTGTGTCGTCTACCTACATTATTCTGTTCATTATTTTTGCCGCGTTTTTGCAGTCGTCCAAAGTGGGTGATTACTTTGTAAACTTTGCGTTTGCAGCCGCCGGGCGCTCGCGGGGTGGTCCTGCCAAGGTGTCTATTTTTGCCTCTGGCCTTATGGGTATGATCAACGGTACCAGTGCAGGTAACGTGGTATCCACAGGATCACTGACGATTCCGTTGATGAAGAAGGTGGGTTACAGCAAAAAATCGGCAGGCGCTGTGGAAGCCGCTGCATCTACCGGTGGCCAGATCATGCCACCGATTATGGGGGCAGGTGCCTTCATCATGGCCGAGATTACCGGTATCCCTTATACCGAAATCGCCATTGCCGCCATTATTCCCGCAATACTCTACTTCGCCTCTGTGTACTTTATGGTGGATTTTGAAGCCGCTAAAACCGGTATGCGTGGTATGCGGGAAGATGAGCTGCCAAAGCTGCGCACCATGGTGAAGCAGTGCTACCTGTTCTTGCCCATTATTATTCTCATAGTGGCCCTGTTTATGGGCTACTCTGTCATTCGTGCCGGTACTCTGGCGATGGTTTCTGCGGCCGTAGTCAGTTGGTTCTCGCCTAACAAAATGGGCATTCGGCAGATATTGCACGCACTGGAAACCGCTTCCTACATGGCCATACAGATCATTGTGGTGTGTGCCGCAGCGGGCGTTATTGTGGGTGTTATTTCCCTGACCGGTGTCGGTGCACGCTTTTCGGTATTGCTGCTCGATGTGGCGGAGGCAAGCCAGTTGCTGGCGCTGATTTTTGCCATGTTTATTTCCATTCTTCTGGGCATGGGAATGCCTACAACAGCGGCTTATGCAGTCGCTGCCTCAGTGGTTGCGCCAGGCCTTGTACAGCTGGGTATTGAGCCGCTGACGGCGCACTTCTTCGTGTTCTACTTTGCGGTGGTTTCGGCCATTACTCCGCCGGTTGCATTGGCGTCTTATGCGGCGGCAGGTATCTCTGGTGCCAATGCAATGGAAACCTCTGTGGCTTCTTTCAGAATTGGTATTGCAGCATTTATCGTGCCCTTCATGTTCTTCTACAACGGCGCGCTGTTGATGGAGGCAGGCTGGTTCGATATTGCACGGGCACTGGTTACAGCACTCTTTGGTGTGTATCTGCTTTCTGGAGGTGTGCTGGGCTGGTTCGGCAATGTCACTGCATCCTGGATCGTCCGTATATTGCTGATCGGTGCCGCCCTGATGATGATTGAAGGGGGATTGGTGTCCGATCTGGTGGGCGTTGCCCTTGCGGCGGCGGCGTTTTTGATGCAGCGCCAGCGCAAAGGTCGTCTCGCTGCTGCCTGAGTTTGCCTCATCGCCCGGCCTTTGTTCCTCAGGGGGGCGGGCGATACTCTGGCGGCCTCTAACGGTGTGGCGGGAGCCGGAATATGTCCTACCGGATAGGCGCATTTGTTGTATTTGTGATCACCCTTGCTGTGTCCTGGATGTTGGGCGGTTGGGCTGGTTACCAGCAGGTTGAGCGGGATAGCCTGGAAGAGTCGTTCCGCTACCGTCAACTTGTGGGTAATGAGCTTAACCGCTACCTGCCTATTCCGGAGTTGATGGCCGAGCATCCTTTGCTTGCGGCAGCCCTGAGCGCACCAGGCAATCCTGCCGTTGTTCATCAGGCCAATGAAGAAATGCAGCGTATGGCGACCATCGTTGGCAGCTCGGATGTGTACTTGATGGACACAACCGGGCTGACAATTGCTGCCAATAACTACCAGCAGGCCGGCAGTTTTGTTGGTCGCAATTTCAGTTTTCGCCCCTATTTCTATGAAGCTATAACATCCGGCAGGTCTGCCATCTATTTCGCACTGGGTTCCACCTCTCGGGTTCGGGGGCTGTATTTTTCTCATCCGGTGCGTGCTGAGCAAGGCCAGTTACTGGGTGTGGTGGTCGTGAAAGTTTTGGTACATGAGCTGGAATCCCAATGGCACAGGCCGGCTTCTGTGCGTGAGGCCGAAATGGTGGTGCTGGATGAAGCCGGTGTCAGTTTCCTGGCCAGTAAGCCGGAGTGGTTGTATCGCGACTTTACTGGCAGTGCTGAACAAGCACCTGGTGAGGCATCTCGCCAACGCTACCCGGATCGGGATCTCAGGCCTGTATCTCTGCAGTATCTGGGTAAGCCTTTCGGCTTGTCCGGGGCATCCGAGACCTTGCGCATTCGGGAAGATGGCCGTGCCCATGAATACCTGAGCGTTACAACACCGCTGCCGAGGCTGGACTGGACGTTGCGGGTAATGGTCAGTACGCGTTCGGTAGTATGGACCCGTCTCGGGTTCGTGCTGGGTGGCATAGCTATCTATTTTGGTGTTCTGCTGGCATGGCTGTATTTACGTGAGCGCTATCGTCGTGAGGCGGAATTGGCGCTGAGAGGGGAGCAGTTGGAGCTTAGCGTTGCCGAGCGAACGGCCGACCTGGAGCAATCCAATCGCAAACTCATGGACGAAATTCGAGAGCGTGAGCGCACCCAGAGTGAATTACGGGAAACCCAGCAGGAGCTGATTCAGGCCGCCAAGCTGGCGGTGTTGGGCCAGATGTCGGCTGGGCTTAATCACGAAATGAGCCAGCCACTTACTGCAATCCAGACTTATGCCAGAAACAGCCGACGGTTTCTGGAAAAAGGTGCCGCCGATATGGTGGATGAGAACCTTAGTGAAATTGTGCTTCTGTGCGACAAAATGGCCGAGTTGACCCGCCAGTTCAAGGTATTTGCCCGCAAATCTGAAGGGCCACCAACCATTGTGGATTTTCGCTTGTCTGTGGATGCCTCCCTGAAGATTATCGTGGCGCAGAAAAGCAGTGTGGGTATTGATATCCGGTGGAATCGCCCTGAGCAGCCTGTGCTATGTCACGGCGACCTGATCCGGATTGAGCAGGTTATGGTTAACTTGCTCGCCAATGCGGTTCAGGCTGTTGAAAGCCAGGGGCAGCCAGTTATTACAATTGATGTTGAGGAGCAGGGAGAGTGCTGGCGCTGCCTTGTGCGGGATAACGGAACCGGGCTGCCAGCAAATACCGAACAGATTTTTGAACCCTTCTTTACTACCAAGTCTGTTAAACAGGGGCTTGGGCTGGGATTGTCAATATCAAGGCAAATTGCGGATGCTTTGGGTGGCCGGCTTACGGGGCGCAATCGTAGCGACGCGCCGGGAGCGGAGTTTGAATTTACACTGCAAAAACGGGAGGCAACGGAATGACAGAACCCTCGGTAATTTTTGTTGATGATGATCCGCACATACGGAAATCAATTGCCCAAACGCTGACTCTGGAAGACTTGCCTGTGCAATGTTTTGAAAGCGCCGAGGCAGGGCTTGAGGCCGTTACGCCGGATTACAGTGGTGTAGTGTTGTGCGATTACAACATGCCGGGAATGGATGGGCTGGAGATGCTAAGCGCCGTCCAGGCACTGGATAAAGCCATTCCGGTGATTATTCTGACCGGTCAGGGTGACATCAGCACGGCAGTTTCCGCCATGCAGCAAGGCGCCTACGATTTTATAGAAAAGCCCTTCAATCACGATGAACTGATTGAGCTTCTTCGGCACGCTCTGGAGAAACGCAATCTTGCGCTGGAAAACCGTCGGCTCAAGGCCCAGTTGCGCCATCTGGCCCGGCCAGGCCCCAGAATCCTTGGTGACACGCCAAGCATGCAAAAAGTGATGGATACCATCACGCCGATTCTCGATATTTCTGCCAACACCCTGCTGTTTGGCGAGACAGGTTCCGGTAAGGATGCCCTGGCTCGCTATATTCACGAGAACAGCCCGCGGGGCGCTCATAACTTTGTCGCGATCAACTGCGGAGCCGTGCCGGAAAACCTCATTGAAAGCGAGTTGTTCGGGCACGAGGCAGGCGCCTTTACCGGCGCAGACAAACGCCGCATAGGTAAGATCGAACACGCACATCGGGGCACTCTGTTTCTGGATGAAGTGGAAAGTATGCCCATGCCACTGCAGATCAAGCTGCTGCGTGTACTTGAAGAACAGAAGGTGGAGCGCTTGGGCAGCAATCAGGTGCAGGAGGTGGATGTGCGCATTATTGCCGCCACCAAAGCGGACCTGAAGGCGCTCAGTGATGAAGGGAGTTTTCGTGCCGACCTATACTATCGGTTGAACGTGGTGAAGGTGGATATTCCGCCCTTGCGGGAGCGCAAAGAAGATATTCCCATGCTGTTTCATCACTTTGTTCTGATTGCCGCAGCCCGTTACGACCGGGAGAGTATTCCTCTGGATGCGAGCCAGGCTGCGCGGCTTATGCATCACAGCTGGCCGGGAAATGTCCGTGAATTGCGTAACCTTGCCGAGCGGTATGTGCTGCTGGGTCCGGCGGCACTTGATGATAGTGAACCAGCGGCCAAGGCGGATGTGAGCGGGCGACGTACCCTGACAGAAATGATGGACAGCTTTGAGCATTCAGTGCTGACCAGTGCCTTGAATGCTTGTCAGGGGAGCATTAAAGACACCATGGTGCAGTTGGGAGTAGCCCGCAAAACCCTCTACGACAAAATGAAGAAGCACGGTCTGGACAAGGCGCAGTTTAAAGATTGAGCCCGGCGGCTGATACGCAGGCGCACGAATATTTACATGGGGGATACAAACTACGCAGTACCCTCAATGATAATTTTGATGGTTATTCTGTAGCATTCTGCCACCTTTAATAACGGGTTGAGTCTTCCGCCCATTCCTCCCAGCAGACACAAGACTTATTAGTTATGAAAAATCTGACCATTCAGACACGGGTGCTTTTATTGGCGCTTGTACCAGTGATTGTGCTCACAGCATTCCTGACGACTTACAATCTTAAACAGGCCCAAGGCATAGGCGATGAAGCGGTTGCGGGCTTTTCCGCGGATATGGAGGCAAGCAAGCGCCAAGAGCTTAAGAACTATATTGAGCTTGCCCGCACCTCGATAGCTCACCTTTATAAGCAGCCTGGCTCTGCCAATGACCCTGAAATTAAGGAGCAAGCCTGGAATATTCTGCGCCAGCTCAGGTTTGATGACTCCGGCAGCCCGGGCTACATGTTTGCCTACGACACCAGCGGTGTAAGTGTCATGCATGGCGTAAAGCCAGCCCTGGAAGGCAAGAACCTATGGGGCTTTAAAGACCCCACCGGAAAATTTCTGATTCGTGAGCTCGTTCAGGTGGCTCGTAACGGAGGAGGCTATGTCCCCTACGAGTGGGAAAACGAGAGCACCGGGCAGGTAGCCCCAAAACTGGGTTACGCCGAAATGATACCTGAGTGGAATATCATGATTGGCACGGGGTTTTGGATAGATGGTCTGGAGGCGCAGGTGGCTACAATGGACAGCAATGTTGCTAATGCATTGAGCAATGCGGTTGTCGGCTCAATAACAACCTCCGTGATTGCGCTGGCGGTTATCGTTTTGCTGGCATTGATTGTTGTGCGCAGTATTATCCGGCCGCTGAAAACTGCAGTATCTGCAATGAACGACATCGCCAGCGGTGATGGAGATCTGACCCGCAGATTGGATGCAGGCAGCAAGGATGAGTTGGGGCAGTTGGCGACGGCATTCAATAGCTTTGCAGACCAGGTGCATGGTTTGGTTGAGCAGGTTCTCACTTCTACCCGCACCCTGAATGAGGCCTCTACAGAGTTGAGCGAAATAATGGATGAGGCTGAGCAAGGTGTGGAGCGCCAAAAATCCGAGAGTGACCAAGTGGCAACGGCCATGAATGAGATGACCGCGGCAGCTCAGGAAGTGGCGAATAATGCCAGTGAGGCCTCTGATGCAGCAGATCGCGCCAATGTTCAGGTATCTGATGCGCAGGGTTTGGTGCATGAGACCATTGAGGTGATCGGCGGCTTGTCTGAACAGGTTGAACAGGGCGTGAGTGTTATTGAGAAGCTCGGCTCAGACTCCCGCCAGATCGACTCGGTTCTGGAGGTGATCCGGGAGATCGCTGATCAGACTAACCTGCTTGCCCTGAATGCGGCTATCGAGGCTGCCCGGGCCGGGGAAGCGGGTCGAGGATTCGCGGTTGTGGCAGATGAAGTGCGGACGCTAGCGAGCAGGACTCAAAAGAGTACGCAGGAAATCCAGGAAACCATTGAACGGCTGCAATCCGGTGCAGGCAACGCAGTGAAGCTGATCGGCTCGATCAGTGAGCGAAGCGAGGCCACGGTTGCAGAGACGCGCAAGGTGAATGGTGCTCTGCAAAAGATTAATCAGGCAGTCAGTACTATTAATGATATGAACACCCAAATTGCCAGCGCCGCTGAAGAACAGACCAGTGTTTCCGAGACCATTAACCAGAATGTTCATGAGATTGTTGCAATCTCAGAGCAGACCGCTCAGGGGACGCATCGGGCAGGCATGGCTGCTCAGCGGCTAAAGGCTCTGGCCACTGATATGTCTGAACAGGTCAGTCGTTACCGGGTGTAAGTAATGAGGAGCCGACAACCGGGGTCATAAGACTGGCAAAGCGAGTGAGCGCCTCAAGCCCACTAACATCGTCTTCCATTAATGGCAGGCGCTTCTGTGGCAGATTCTTCAGCAAATCGTCGATTTCCTGCAGATGGCGGCTTTGGCGTTCAACACGGGCCTGCCAAAAGGGACTGTTTGCGGTATCCGGCATGATGCGGTTCACGATCACCCCGGCAACCGGGATGTTGGCACTGGCTAGTGCCTCTATGGCTCTGCCAGTTTCAAGAATAGGTAGCTTCTCCGGGGTCATCACGAACACGAATGCTGTGTGGTTGGTATCGTTAAGGCGGCGGCGAGTGCGTTGAAACAGCCGCTGGCGGCGTAGCAAGGTTTCGGTTAATTCCTGGCCTCGCTGGTCCATGCCTTCAACCGGGTTTTCCTCCGGGCTTTTCAGCGGGTTGTCGACACTGCGCCCTGGTGTGAGGTGCGCCAGCGCCTTGCCCAGTTTTTCAGATCGTTTGTTGTGCTTCAGTAGTCCGTCGGTCCAGGCAGCCATGATTTCCGGCAGGGTCAGCAGCCGCAAGGTATGGCCCGTGGGTGCTGTGTCGAAGATCAACAGATCGTAGTTGTTTTCGCTGTCTTCTATCAGCGTGGCCATGCGCTCCAGTATGGCCGCTTCCTGGGCGCCCGGGGATTGTGCCCCCAGCCTCAGTTGTCGCTGCAGTTCATTGATCTGGTCCGGGCCGGCAAACCGCCGCATCTGCTGCATAACCCTGTCCATGTAAGCTTCAGCTTCTGTATCCGGGTCCAGTTCCAGGGCATCCAGGTTGGGCGCCATGCGCGTTACCTGGCCTCCAATGGCCCGGTCAAAAGCATCTGCAAGGCTGTGGGCCGGGTCTGTGGAGATCAATAATACCCGACGCCCCTGATTAGCCGCAGCAACTGCAATAGCGGAGGCCGTGGTGGTTTTGCCTACCCCGCCTTTGCCACCCACCATGATAAGTTTGCGGCTGGTAATAAGTTCCAGAATATTCAGGTTGTGAGCTTGCGGCATTTTTTCCTCAACAGCAGCGGAAGTTGTCGAGCGGTGAGCGCTCCATGCCCATACGGGTATGCCAGTCGTGGAACCGCTCGAGCATGAGTGGTTGCAGCTCCATGCAGTACCAGCCTGCGGGATTGGGGATGCCCATCATTTCACTGAACACCAGTAGCATGAAGAGGTCGTCTTCGTCCCGCCGGGCGCGGGCAATGGCCGCTCTGTAGGGTGCGTTGTAGTACTCGGCGCCAGCTTGACTGGCTTTTTGGTAAAGATATTTCAAACGGGACAGTGTCTTTTTCATCAACGACTCCCGGGATATGAAACTGGCCAGGCCAGGCCTGGCCAGCTATTCACGCAGTGCTCAGTCGCCTGCCGATGACAGGCGCATTTCTGCCTTGGCCCGCTTCAGGGCGGCAATGCACTCCAGGGTGACAAAAATGGCAGCCACAAGAACCACCAGGTCCATGGTGAACAGGAACCAGTCTGCCTTGTCGTAGAAGCCTTTGAGCTGAATCAGCAAGGCAAAGAGCGACATGGCGAGTACAAACACCAATGGTGCCAGGGTGTAGAACGTGGGCGAACCTTTGCGCACCAGCATAACGGTGACAACCAGAAGGGTCAGGCCTGCCAGAAGCTGGTTGGTGGTGCCAAATAGCGGCCATATGAGTAGTCCGCCGGAGCCATCCGCGCCACCCGCGCCGAAAGCCAAAGCCAGGCAAGTACCCACAGACAGCAGTGTGGCCGGTAATGGCTTGGCCATCCACTTGATGTTATAGATCTCACCCCACTCCTGGAAAATATAGCGCTGCAAGCGCAGGCCGGTATCCATGGTGGTGCCTGCAAAGAGGGCAGCCATAACGGTCAGCATGGTGGCAGCAACAGCCATGTCGAGGCCGGTACCGGCGCTCAGGATGGTTGCACCGCCGTTTACAAATGCCAGCACGCCGCCTTGGCCAAAGGAGTGATACATGGCCTGCCAGTCCGCGAGGGAAGCAAAGCCGGCTGTGGCGGCAATAATGGCGGCCAACGCCAGTGCGCCTTCACCGGTTGCACCAAAGTAGCCCACAAAACGGGCGTCGGATTCCTTGGCCAGTTGTTTGGATGTGGTGCCGGAGGCAACCAGGCCGTGAAAGCCGGAAATAGCACCACAGGCAATGGTTACGAACAGTAGCGGAATCATTGAGGGTGTGCCTGCCGGTACATCAACGTTGATCATGGGCGCGACCACAGTGGGGTTTGCGATCAGTACGGCGGCGTAGAGTGCAGCCAGCCCTACGAACAACTGCAGGCCGTTAATGTAATCCCGGGGCTGGAGCAGTACCCACACAGGCAACAGCGATGCGATGGCTGCATACACAAACAGGATAATGATCCAGGCTGCACTGGGTGACAGCCCGGCAACGGAGTCGGGGAGTGACACCGGCATGGAAGGGCCAATGTAAATCAGGAAATACAGCGCAATCACGCCAACAATTGAAACCAGTGGCAGGCTCATTTTTGCCCGGTAGATGGCCTGGCCAATCACCAGAGCCACGGCTATGGCGCCCCAAACAGGAACGACTGCGCCAGGGTTGTTGATCAGCAGTTTGGCGATAACAACGCCAAATACCGCGTTCACCATCAGCAGAACCAGGAAAATCACAATGGAGAAGATGGCCCTGGCACGGCCGCCAACCACTTCGCCAGTGAGGGTGCCTACTGACTTGGCCTTGTTTCGTACACTGGCCCAGATGGCGCCAAAATCGTGAACGCCTGCGAAGAAGATGGTGCCCAGGGTGACCCACAAAAAGGCGGGCAGCCAGCCCCAGATAACGGCAATTGCTGGCCCAACAATGGGTGCAGCGCCTGCTACGGATGTGAAGTGGTGGCCCCAGAGAACAAATTTATTGGTGGGGACAAAGTCGATGCCGTCTTCAAATTCTTCAGCCGGGGTTTTAAAGCTGTCGCTCAGTTTGAAAACAACGTGTGCGAGAAATTTCGAGTAAACGAAAAATCCCAGTGCCATGCCCCCAAGCCCGAGTACCATCAATATAATAGAGCTCATCGATGCCTACCTGCCTAATTTGTTTGAGTAGCGGTGTGTTTCGAAGTATAGACCATCGCGGATGGATGCAGTTTGAGTACATCCTGGATGGCGTGAGGGGCAGTGTATCTAATCTGTGCCGAAACGAGGCCATTCCGGCACAGATCTTGGACTAAAGGTGTAGGTAGGGAGGCGCTTACAGGTTGGCTTCTGCAAATTCTGCCAGCAGTGAGCGTGGCACTCCTTGCAAGTGAATGTGCCCACCGTGGCTGAAGGTTTTGAAGCGTTCGGTCATGTAGGTCAGGCCGGAGCTCAAAGCGCTCAGGTATGGTGTGTCAATCTGTGCCAGGTTGCCCAGGCAGATCACTTTGGAGCCATTACCTGCACGGGTAATGATGGTCTTGATCTGATGCGGAGTCAGGTTCTGGGACTCATCAATAATGATCAGGCTGTGCTGGAAACTGCGGCCACGAATGTAGTTCATGGATTTGAAGTGCAGAGGAACCTTGCTGAGAATGTAGTCCACACTGGCGGTCATGTTCTCATCGTCTTCGTGCAGCGCTTCCAGGTTGTCCACAATGGCGCCCAGCCAGGGCTCCATTTTTTCCGCTTCGGTACCGGGCAGGAAGCCAATGTCTTCATCCAGGCCTTGTGTTGAGCGGGTGGCAATAATCCGTTTATAAAGCTTGCTGGCCACCGTCATTTCGATGCAGGCGGCCAGCGCAAGAATGGTTTTACCGGAGCCGGCTGAACCGGTGAGGTTCACCAGGTGGATATCAGGATCGAGCAGCAGGTGCAGCGCCATGGCCTGATAAATATCCCGTGGCACCAGGCCCCAGACTTCTTCGTTCATCAAGTCGTGCTGGTGCAGATCCCGGATCACCACCTGGGTGTCGGTAATGTTGACCACCCGGCCTATAAACCCCTGCTCATCAAGAACGAACTCGTTGATGTTCAGTTTGGCCAGCTCACCTTCCCGCTTGAGGATGTGTTCGGTTAGCCCGTCTCGCTGCAAGGTTTCTACTTTGGCAATGGTGTCCCAGAATGAGTTCGGAAACTCCATGTAGCCCTTTGGGAGCAGGTCGATGTCATCAACCAACTGGTCATTCTGGTAGTCCTGGGCTTCAACACCAAAGCCACGGGCCTTCAACCGCATGTTGATGTCTTTGCTGACGAGAATGATATCCCGGGACTTGTGCCGTTGCTGAAGCGCGGCAAGGGTGTTGATAATCTTGTTGTCGTTCAGGTGCTCGGGTAATGAGTGGCCACTGGCATGCTCGGTGCTCATCAGTATGGAGAGGGTGCCCAAGGGTTTAGCCATTTTGGCTCTTACAATGGGCACACCTTTTTCTATCTCTTTCGGGCTGGCATCCCCAAGCAGGCGGTCAATGGTGCGGATTGCCTGGCGACAGTCGGCAGCGACACTTTGTTTGCCGGATTTAAGGCCGTCGAGTTCTTCAAGAACGGTCATCGGGATGATGACATCGTGTTCTTCAAAATTGAGGAGGGCGTTGGGATCGTGGATCAGGACGTTGGTGTCGAGGACGTACATGGTTCTTCGGGCTTGCGGTGCACTTTCCGGTGTTCTGGGCATAGGGGGCGCTACCTCTGTGGTGGTTCAGCTGTTACTGGCACAGCGTTGCGTAAGCTCCTCATTCGAGACGATTTTCAGCATATCATAAGTGGTTACGATGCCGGTTATCCTGGCGTCTTTGGTGACAAAAATCCGGTGTAGATGCTCTTTCATCATAATATTGGCTATGTCGCGCACCGGTGTTGTTTCATCAACCGATAATACAATGGGGGTCATGATATCCCGCACTTCTACCGGCACTTTGCCCATCTCCTCAAAAAGCACCATGCGCAGGCGGCGGGCTTCCTGATGTTCTTCAGCGGTGAGTTCATCACTGGACTCAGACCGCTTGGCGTTCCAGCGAAACTCCGCAATGTCCTTTAAGGTGGCGATGCCAATAATTTCACCGGATTCATCCGTAACAGGGCTGCCCGTGATTTCATTGTCGGTCAGGAATCTGGCCAGGCGATCCATTGTCCAGGATTGTGGCACCGCCTTGATGCTAGGCGTCATTATTTCGTGTGCGAGCACTGTCATTGAGTGATCTCTGCTTTGTGAAGTCCTTTCACCAGAGCTTAGCGTTTCGCGCCCAGCCCGTCACCTTTTCAGTTGCCGCTGGTTTGCCTTACATCAACCAGTTGGCCGCTTTCGTCATAGATCAGGCTAAAGCCCTGATAGCGCTCTTTGCTTGCTACCCGCTCTAGCTCTTCCAGGGAACTTACCGGTATATCAACGAGGAGGGTGTTAACCAGCCAACCAGGCAGGGCGCCCTTTGGATCAGTATGTTGCAGCCAGATCATTCGGGTTTTACCGTTCTCGGGAATCAACCGGTACCGGGTGTTGGATAGATCAACCCTTACGCGATTACTAACCTCTGCACGCATCTCTGGCACAGCGCTCATTTGCATAACGATCTCACCAGAAGCTTTGCTCCCCTGTGTGTGAACGCTAAGGACATAGTCACGATCGGTTACCGGCCAAGGCAGGTCGTTTACTGAGTAGACGTAACGCTCATGAAAGTTACCTTTGCCCACAGCATAGGATTCCGTGCAGTTAAGCAACCACTCCATGCAGGATGCGGGGTTCTGCATCACGGCCATAATGGATTCGATCGGGGCATCAATCAGGGCTTCGGCTTTGAATGCCTGAAAGCTGGAATCGCTCTGGCGCATGGTGTAGATGTGGATATCGCCGGATTCCTTGCGCAAGCTCCATACGTCGCTGTCTTCTCCCGGTAGCGCCGCGCTAACAGTAGTGGTCGCCATTGCAGAAACCAGCAGGGCAAAGATTGCACCGCTGATGACTGAGGCCCAGTCTTTAAAGCCGTGGGCTTCGGTCTTGTTCATAAGCTACACTTCCTTGAAAAAATTGGGCAGAGTCTATCACGAGGTGGCGGGCAGTATGGGCCCGAAGCAGGGGATTGTGAACCAGGTTACTGCCCGGTGAAGCAGTTCGATAAATTGGCCTGATCTGACGACAATTATGACGACAAAGAAACTGATTGATGCCAAGGGGCGCTTTGCACCCGGCATACTGAGCCAGCCAGTCGAAGAAATAAACTATCTGGATTACGACCTGCGCACGGTAATGGATAAACCTCGCTCCGGGTTCGCCCGGCGCTGGCGGTTTAACCAGTTCCAGTTTGTGAGTGTCACCGGTCCCGGGTGGGTGTTTGGTATGGCTCTGGTGGATTTGAAGCTGATGGGAAGCGGCTTTTTCTATCTCTATGATTTTGCATCCGGGCAGATGCTTGAGCACAGCTTTATGAACCCTCTGGCAGTGGGAACTCGAATTGAACCTTACCCGGAGCATGGCCAAGCCTCGTTCAGAAAAGGGAAGGTTTCCATGCGCATTCTGCCTTTCGCCGGCGGCAGGGCAATCTCCGTGTCGGCTCCTGGTGGCATTCGCGTGGAGTTGACGCTGAAAGAGGATAATGATCCTCTGCGGCTAGTGTGCCCTGCTGGCTACAATGGTTGGGTGTTCACCCGGAAATCGGCGGGTTTGCCGGTTGATGGCGAGATTCGCTGGGGGCATCAAATCTGGCGGTGTGATGACAGCACTCGTGGTGCTGTTGACTGGAGTTGCGGCTTTATGCGCCGTGAAACGGCCTGGAATTGGGCGAGTCTGTCTGGACAATTGCCCGATGGTCGCTCAATCGGGCTTAACCTGGCAGCGGGCGTTAATGAAACCGGTATGACAGAGAACGCTCTGTGGCTGGATGGGCAGTGCCAGACTCTTGGGGCAGCCCGGTTTAGCTTCGATCGCTACAGTCCCGGGAATGATTGGCATGTAAGCACGGTAGATGGCCGGGTAGATCTGCATTTTGTGCCGGCCACGGCTCGAAAGGAAAAGCTGAATGCAGGGCTCCTGGCCTCCAATTTCCGGCAGTATGTAGGCACCTTCAATGGAAGCCTTATTGATGAGGGTGACAGCAGGGTTGAGGTTCAGGGTTTGCAAGGGTTCATGGAGGACCATTTTGCTCGGTGGTAAGGGCAGCGAGCGTTGGCCTGCAGGGCGCGGGCCAACGTTCGTTTGTATCACCGGGCGCTGAGGGGCTCAGCGTTCAGGCAGGGTGACATTCAGCTCCAGAACGGAGCAGCTACCATGCCGGTCTACTTCTACCTGAACCATGTCATCGCTGATCTGGACATATTTGCGAATAACCGCCAGTATTTCCTGCTGCATTTGCGGCAGGTAGTCGGGCTGATCGCGCTGCCCACGCTCGTGAGCCACAATAATCTGCAAACGCTCTTTTGCCACATTGGCGGAGCTTGATTTCTTGCCTCTGAAATAGTCGAGGAAACTCATCCGTTAGCCCCCCTTGAACATCCGTGAAAAGAAACCTTTTTTCTGGCTGGTCATGAAGCGGTGTTCGCGCTCCTCACCCAGAAGGCGTGCAACGGCGTCATCATATGCCTGGCCAGCATCGCTCTCAGTTTCGAGGATAACCGGCAACCCCTGGTTGGAGGAGTTGAGAACAACCTGGCTTTCCGGGATAACACCCAGCAAAGGGATGGCGAGAATTTCTTCAACATCTGCCACGGATAGCATTTCGCCCCGTTCGACCCGCTCCGGGTTGTAACGAGTCAGGAGCAGGTGCTCCTTAACCGGCTCTTCACCCATTTCTGCACGGCGGGATTTGCTTTGCAGAATGCCAAGAATGCGGTCGGAGTCCCGAACTGATGATACTTCCGGGTTGGTAACAACAATGGCCTCATCCGCATAGTACAACGCCATCTGAGCCCCGTGCTCAATGCCGGCCGGGGAGTCGCAGATAATGTAGTCGAAGGTTTCGGCGAGTTCGTTAATGACCTTTTCAACACCCTCTTTGGTGAGAGCTTCTTTTTCCCGGGTTTGTGAGGTCGGGAGTATGTAGAGGGTATCAACCCGTTTGTCACGGATTAGCGCCTGATTGAGCGTTGCATCGCCTTGTATAACGTTTACAAAGTCATACACCACGCGGCGTTCGCAGTTCATGATCAGATCGAGGTTGCGCAGGCCCACATCAAAATCCACCACCACGGTTTTGTGGCCGCGTTTGGCAAGACCGGTGCTTATGGAGGCGCTGGTGGTGGTCTTACCAACGCCGCCCTTTCCTGAAGTTACGACAATAATTCTAGCCAAGGTTTGTTTCCTGTATCTCGTGGATTCGTCGTGTCAGCCGGTTGTATAGCCCGGTCAAATTATTCTGTTCGATTCCAGTATCAGGCCTTGTCCAGTGGTGCTACCACCAGCAAGTCGTCCCTGAGCTGAATTTGCACAGCGTTTTTCCAGCCGTTGTCCTGAAGATCTTCGGAGATTTTATAGTGTCCGGCGATGGACACAAGCTCTGCCTCAAGGGATTGGCAGAAAATTCTTGCGGACTCCGAGCCATGAATGCCTGCGAGCGCCCGGCCGCGCAGTGGGCCGTAGACATGAATGCTACCCGCAGCCAGCACTTCTGCGCCGGCCTGAACCGGCGCCAGAATAACCAGATCGCCATCGGGAGCGTGAACCTGTTGGCCGGAACGCACTGGCTGGTTGATGATTTTTGTGGGAGCGGCTTCTTTTATTGTCTGCGGCGCGGGCGCTGCAGGAGAATCAGCCGCTTGGGCTGTGGCTTGGTGATCCCTGTCTCTTTGCCCGCCTCCGGGCATCAGGGCCAGAGAGGCTCCGCGCGCCAAGCGGCGTTGATCGTCATTCCCGCCACGAACGCCGATAACATGAATGCTGTTGCGGCGGCAGGCACCAATTATCTTGAAGAAATCCAGCTCGCTGTCGAGGCCTTCGTATTTCTCCAGACTGATGATAAGAGGGATATCCCGAAAGAACCCGGGAGCCTGGCTGATTTTGTTCCTCAGCATCTCTTCAAATTCGTCGTTGTCGAAGTAATACAGCTCCAGTGCAGTCATGGAAACGCTGGCGCTTTTCAGCTGGAATACCTGCTGTACCCCTGATGTGGTGGTGTTGCTCATGAACGGGTGTCTTCCTTGATGGATGGCTCGGCAGGGCGGCGCAGGCGCAGGGGTGCATCTTCAAAGCGAATGCCAGACCAGCCGGTGCCCATGAATTGGCGAATGTTGCTGTGGCTTTCTCCAGCGGGGTCGTCTAGCACCTGCTGATAATGTTGAGCAAACAGTTTTAGCGTGTCTGCTTCATTGAGGGTGCAGTATAGGCCCAGGCCAAATACTCTGCATGAACCTGAGTTGTCACCTGCGGCGTTAAATAAAGGGCCGTTATGAAAGCCTGCCGGGCTGTAGTCGAAGTGCCGCTCTATCAGGGCCAGGGTGTCATCAAAATCGGCATGCCCGCCACCTATTGAAGCCAGATGAATGCGTACAGCCTCATTTACATTCATTACTTGTGATCCTGTTTGGGACCTGTTTGATGCAGGGCTTTCCACTCTTCGTACGGCATGCCGTAAATCTCTTCCCTGGCAGCCGGGTCTGATATCTCAAAACCGCGTTCACTGGCTTCTGCCCGATACCATTTGGAAAGACAGTTGCGGCAGAACCCGGCCAGATTCATGAGATCAATGTTCTGAACCTCGGGATTGTCTCCCAGGTGTTTAACCAGGCGGCGAAAAGCTGCAGCTTCAATTTCAGTACGCTTGGAGTCTGGAATAGAGTTCGACATGGTGCCTCAATATGCGATTTGATGGTTGGCTTGGGGTTCCTGACATTCTCAGCATCTTACTTTAAGATACAAGACTGTATAAATGTACAGAAAATTGACGCGAGCCCAATGATTATGCCTCAACGCAAGATCATCCACGTGGATTGTGACTGCTTTTATGCTGCAGTTGAAATGCGTGATGACCCAACACTGCGTGAAGTGCCGCTGGCGGTAGGCGGCGAAGGCGGTCGTGGTGTAGTAACTACCTGTAATTATAAAGCCCGGGCTTTCGGTGTGCGCTCGGCCATGCCGGGTGGTGAAGCCCGCCGGCTATGCCCGGGGCTGGTTACTGTGCCTCCTGATATGGCCCGTTATCGAGCGGCGTCACAGAAGGTGATGGGTATTCTGCGGGAGCTGACCGATATGGTTGAGCCTTTATCTCTGGATGAGGCTTTTCTGGATGTGTCTGATGTTACCGATCACAAGGGCAGCGCCACACTGATGGCCCGCTATCTGCGGGAACGGGTGGAAAAGGAAGTGGGCATTACTATTTCTGCCGGGGTCGCTCCCAATAAATTTCTTGCCAAAATTGCCAGTGATTGGCAAAAGCCTGATGGGTTGTTTGTGGTGAAGCCTGATGAGGTAGACGGGTTTGTCCGCGAACTTAAGGTTGAGAAACTGTTTGGCGTGGGGCAGGTAACGGCGGCTAAACTGCATGCGCTGGGCGTAAAGACATGTGGCGATTTGCAGGCGTTGGGCGTTGATGTATTGATCGAGCGTTTTGGTAAGCAGGGCTATCGTTTGCATGAAATGGCCCATGGCCGGGATGAGCGGCCAGTGGTGGTTTCCAGAATTGCCAAATCTGTGAGCGTGGAACGTACGTTTTCTCAGGATTTGCCAGATGTGACGGCTTGTGAAACTGTGCTGGCGTCACTGACTGCTGACCTTAATCTCCGCCTTGCCCGTAAGGGCCGGGACAAGCCGATACATAAGCTGTTTATAAAAATACGCTATAGCGATTTTTCTACCCACACCCTGGAGCGCGTGCGGGAGAATATTAAAGAGCCAGAGTTTGAGGACTACCTGCCACTACTTACAGAGCTGGTTTCAAATCGCGAGCGGCCGGTTCGCCTGCTGGGGCTTGGAGTGCGATTTCGCAATGATGATGCACCGGTCACCCAGCTGAGATTGTTTGATTGAGTTTAGCCTGGGCAGTAGTGCCAGGCCCGGGCCAGTAACACGCTCCAGTAAGGGGGTAGCCAAGATCAGTGCGTACCAAAACCACCCATCACCTAGCCGGCTTCCCAGTTGGCAATAGCGCATTTCTGGCCAAAACTCAGCAATTTTGTTTATGTGCTGGCAGAGGGCGTATTCACGCTGACCTGCGAGTTCAAATAAGCGGAATGCCTTGCTGCTTTCTGACACAGGGGGCGAGCCTTTAAGTTTGCGTGCACCCCGGCGTGCCTGAGCGGTTTTCATCATGACGTTCCCCCTGGTTTTTATTACTATGTCTCAACCATGGAGATTGCAGGCGACAAGCCCGCGACACTCTTGTGACATTCTTTTGACGCACCCAACAACCTGAATCGGAGACGCAATGCAAACCCGAAAGCTAGGCCGTACGGACATTGATGTCAGCCTTATATGCCTTGGCACCATGACCTGGGGTGAGCAGAACACGGAGCAGGAAGCTTTTGAGCAGCTGGACTATGCCACCTCTGAAGGTGTGAATTTTATTGATGCCGCAGAGATGTACCCGGTGCCGCCTCGGGCAGAGACCCAGGGCCTGACGGAGACTTATCTGGGCAACTGGCTGGCGCAGCGTGGTCGCCGGGACGATCTGGTGATCGCCTCTAAAGTGGCCGGGCCCGGTAATGGGCTCAGTTACCTGCGAAATGGCCCCCGCCTTACCCGAGATCACATTGTTGAGGCCTGTGAGGCAAGCTTGAAGCGCCTGCAGACAGACTATATTGATCTGTACCAGGTGCACTGGCCGGATCGCAGCACCAATTTTTTCGGCAAACTCGGCTATCAGCCTGACCCGAAGGAAAAGTCCACGCCAATTGAAGAGACCCTCGAAGCGCTCAACGAGTTAGTCAAGGCGGGAAAGGTCCGACACATCGGAATTTCCAACGAAACACCATGGGGTGCCATGGAATATCTCCGCCTGGCTGGAGAGAAAGGTTTGCCGCGAATTGCCAGTATCCAGAACCCTTACAATCTGCTGAACCGCTCTTTTGAGGTGGGACTGGCCGAAATAGCCCATCGGGAACAAACGGGCTTGCTGGCCTATTCGCCGCTGGCCTTCGGCATGCTGTCTGGTAAGTATATGGGTGGTAAGTGGCCGGAAAAGGCTCGACTCACCCTGTATGAGCGGTTCAGCCGCTATACCAGTGAAAGAGGGGTAGATGCGACTCGAGCCTATGCAGAACTCGCGAGACATATAGGTTTGTCTCCGGCCCAGATGGCACTGGCCTATGTAAACAGTCGCAGTTTTGTGACCAGTAACATCATCGGTGCGACCAGCATGGAGCAGCTCCGGGAAAACCTCGGCTCATGCAATGTGAACCTGAGCCAGGATACGTTGGAAGCTCTCGAAACGATTCATCATGAATTTACCTACCCTTGCCCTTAGCAAGAGTCAAAGACTTCCAGTTTCCCCTAAGTTTCTGACGCCAAAAGGAATTGGCAGCTTTGAGCGTGGAAGTCGTTACATTCTGAAATATAGGTGATCATATATTGACAAAATGTGTGCAGAAGCGTGACAAAAAAGAGGCGTGACTGCGCGCGATTTCACATCTTTTTGCCGCTGAGGGGTTAGACTTTAGTCAATGGGGTGAGTAAACTTCTAATCCGTTTAAAAGGTCGCTGTAAGTATCATGATTATCCGCATATTTGTCACATTGCTTGTTCTCAACGTCGCCGCGTTTGTGGTTCGCGCTGAGGCGTCGGAGCGCGCGTTTGAGGCGACTAGCGAAAGCATGACAGTAGAATATGTCTACGAGTTACCCCAGCGGATGTCCCGCGATTTTGATGAAGACGATGCCGATGCGGTTGCTGTTGCCGAAATAGGCTCTCGTTTGTTAAGCCTTTCTTTGGTGCGCACGAACGATAACGGCAAGCACTACGCCTCCCAGCCGGCTCAGGCTGACCATGGTATCGCGCTGCTTAATGAAGGTGCCTGCCTGAATCTGAAATGGAATTTCTGAATCTGTAGTCTGCAATTCCTGATCACCTCCTTTGCTTAATATCTCTTGCACGCACCCCTGATCCGACCCTTCTTTGTAATATCTTTTTTCTCGCAATACATTGGTTTAACGCCAGATTAATGATCTGGTGCATTGTCTGCCTGCATGTCTCATGTGATGATTCCCAGATAGTAGTTATATGTTGAATGATCAATGAGGATCTCTATATGGCGGTAAGCAGCAAACAGCGCTCAAATAACACGGAGCGTTGCGTGGATGACGTAATCCGCCGGGTGGGCAAGAACATTACCTTGGGGTTACCGCTGGGTCTTGGAAAGCCTGTCCGCTTCGTAAATGCGCTCTATCAGAGAGCGAAAGACGATCCTGAAATAAATCTGCATATTTTTACTGCCCTTTCGTTGCTGGCACCTTCCGGCAGCTCGTCGCTGGAAAAGCGCTTTATGGGACCGTTTGCAGAGCGCCTCTATGGCGGCATTCCGGTTCTTCAGTATGCGCAGGATGTTAACAAGAACAATCTGCCCCCCAATGTTCAGGTGTCGGAGTTTTTCTTCAAAGCGGGAAGTTACCTAAATAATCGCAGTCAGCAGCGCCATTACGTGTCGACCAACTATACCCATGCCGTTCGTGACCTTATGGACCTCGGGGTTAATGTGGTGGCGCAAATGGTGGCCCCAGGCGAGTTGCATGGGGCGCCGGGCATGGTAAGCCTGAGTTGCAACCCTGACCTGAGCCTCGACCTACTGCCTCTGCTGAGGGAACGGGAAACGGCTGGAACCCCGGTGGCTATTGTGGGTGAAATTAATCGTCAGATGCCCTGGTTTGGTCGCGACGCGGCTATTGCGGAAGATGAGTTTGACATGGTGTTTGAGCATCAGGCTTCCGAGTACCCGTTGTTCTCTGCGCCTCAGATGGCCATTAGTCCCGCAGACCACATGATCGGCTTTTACGCCAGCACACTGCTTAAAGATGGCGGCACGCTGCAGGTGGGTATTGGTTCTCTCGGGGCGGCGCTTGTGCACAGCACCATATTGCGTCACAAGAATAACGCCGCCTGGCGGGCTGTTTACGACAATTTTAATGTTGCGGAGCGGTTTCCGCTGGCGGAAAAGGAAGGTGGAACCGGCCCCTTTGATAAAGGGCTCTATGGTTGCAGCGAGATGATGGTCGATGGCTTTCTGTACCTTATGGAAGCAGGGGTTTTGCGGCGTGAAGTATATGATCATGCAGACCTGCAAATACTGATCAACAACGGCAACATTGAAGAGCGGGTTTCCCTCGATACCCTCGACGTACTGAGGCGGGAAGGGCTGATTGATTCACCCATGCGGGCCCGGGATGTAACCTGGCTGAAGCGTTACGGCATTCTCCGTGACGCGGTTGAATTTAAAGGTGGCCGGTTGCGGATAGGAGACCATTCACTCAACGCCGATCTGGATGATCCCGAGGCGAGAGAGGCAATGGCGTCTCTGGCGCTTGGTGAGAGGCTTACTGGCGGAGTTGCCATGCACGGAGGGTTCTATGTGGGCCCCCAGCAGTTCTACCAGTCACTGCGAGAGCTCTCCGATGAGGATCGCGATCGCATATGCATGACCAGTGTCAGCTATATCAATCATCTTTATGATCACCGTTTCGGTAATCAGCGTCTCAAGGCAGCTCAGCGCATCCACAGTCGGTTTATCAACACGGCAATGATGTATACCCTGGGCGGTGCAGCGGTTTCCGACGGGCTTGAGGATGGTCGGGTGATCAGCGGTGTGGGTGGCCAGTACAATTTTGTCTCTATGGCGCACGAGCTGCCTGGTGCCCGGTCGATTATTGCCTTGCGCAGCAGCCGAAACGCCAGGGGCAGGGCGGTGTCCAATATTGTGTTCAGTTATGGTCATTGTACGATTCCCCGTCATCTGCGGGATGTGGTGATTACGGAGTATGGTATGGCAGATCTGCGTGGCCAGCCGGATGAGCAGGTTTATCTGCGCCTGATCCGCATTGCAGATTCCCGTTTTCAGCAGGGCCTTCTGGAGCAGGCGCAAAAAGCAGGCAAGGTGGATGCGAAGTTCCGTTTGCCGGCCAGTTGGTTGAACAACACGCCAGATGCCATTGCCAGAACATTTGCTGAGGCTGGCGGTAAAGATTGGTTCCCTCCGTTTCCCTTTGGCCGGGACTTTACTGATCAGGAGTTGGTGCTTGGTAAAGCCCTCAAAAAACTCAAGGCCGAAACTTCGACCCGTCGTGGTAAACTGGCAACCCTCATGCAAGCTGTTCGGGCCAAAGATGAAGAGGGGCGTTATGCAGAATTACTGCAACGCATGGGCCTGCACCAGCCTTCGGGCCTGCGTGAAAAACTGGATCAGCGCCTGGTGATCCACGGCTTGCAGCTCACAGAAAACCCAACGGATACAGGAAAGTCGAAAGCCTGATGGAATCTCCTCAAGAAAAACCTGATGTTTTCACGGTTCACTATGTGCTCAAGAACAAGATTGGCGAGCTGGTTGACACCTCGGAGGGTGGTGAGCCCTTACACTTTCTATATGGCAGCCCGGATGTCATTGAGGGTATCCAGAAAGCGGTAAAAGAGCGCAATGTCGGCGACTGTCTGGAGGTTACGGTTCCCCCTTCAATGGCATACGGCGAACACCGTGATGACCTGGTTCGGAAGGTGCCCCGGTCAATGTTTGAGGGGGTAGAAAAGCTGCAGGTTGGCATGAAGTTTCAAACCAATACCGGTGAAAATGCCCAGATTGTTCAGGTTATGGGGTTTGACGGTAATCTTGTGCGGATTGATGCAAATCATCCGCTTGCGGGTTTCACCCTGTATTTTGATCTGGAAATCATTGGGCGCCGCGAAGCGACTGATGATGAAATCGCTCAGGGCCGGCCGCTGTTTGAGTGAATTAAGTGGTTGCATGCCGAATTTGGTAGAGCTCAATGGGTGTAACCAGGTGTAACCGCATGATCGTTCCATGTATATTTCTGAATAGCATGTATAATTGCTGTTACATCAGGTTGTCTGTATCGTCAGATGCAGACGAAATAATGGACCCGGAAAATAAAATAAGAGATGGACGCCTGTGGAACAGACGAACGAAAGTTGGCGAATTCTTATTGTCGAAGATGATGAGCGACTGGCTGAGCTAACCCGTGAATACCTTGAGAGTAACGGTTTGTCCGTGTCCCTCGAAACTCATGGTAGCCCTGCCGTAGAGCGAATCAGAAATGAGCAGCCGGATCTTGTTGTGTTGGATCTGATGTTGCCCGGGGAAGATGGGCTGTCCATCTGTCGCCGTGTACGGCCATTTTATTCCGGCCCTATCATCATGCTTACCGCACGGACTGACGACCTTGATCAGGTGCTGGGGCTTGAGATGGGTGCAGATGACTACATCAGCAAACCCGTCAAACCTCGTGTGCTTCTTGCAAGAATCCGAGCCTTGCTGCGCCGTGTTACGGAAAGTGCGCAAAACACCGCAGATGAGGCAAGCGCTGAAGAGCCAACGCGCCTGCAGTTCAACAACCTGGTTGTAGATCGCTCCATGCGTGAAGCCTGGCTTAGCGACGAAAGTATTGACCTGACCAGCGCTGAGTTCGATCTGTTGTGGCTACTGGCGAGCAACGCCGGCCGCGTGTTGAGCCGGGAAGAAATCTTCACTGCGTTGCGGGGCATAGAATACGACGGTCAGGACAGGTCAATTGACGTTCGGGTCTCCCGGATTCGCCCGAAAATCGGCGATGACCCTGTTCACCCCCGCAGAATCAAGACCGTTCGAAGCAAAGGCTACCTGTTTGTGAAGGAAGTCTGACGATTCAGTCTTTGGCGTCGGCACGGGTATTCCGGCCGGCGTTTCCCTGCCAGGGTTTGTTGACATGCCCCTGAAGTTTTTCCTGAAACTATATTCCCGCCTTGCCGGCCTCACAGCGCTGGTGATACTGCTCTGTATTGTTTTGTTTGTCGGCATGAATTCTGTGCGCTCACAATTCTGGCATGAACGCTTTTCTGATCCGTTAATGCGCTGGCTGGCGTCCTCGCCTGCTCCCGAGCAGCAGTACCACTGGCTGGCTTCCCGGTACGACTTTCGGGTGGCCAGCGCTGAAGAGCTGTCGGGCTATCCCATCGTTCGCGAGCGCCTGGGTTATGGACAGGTGGTGGCGATCGAAAGCAGTTTGGGTTATCGCTTTCTGGTGAACGGGCTTCATGGTGAACCGCTGCAATTCAGAGCCTCCCAGCCCTATCGTGATATTGCTGTCGCGTCTGCTCAAATTCTGCGGGTTCATCTTGATGCGGTTGGCCCGGAGGAGCGCGAGGCAGCCGTCAGGCAGCTGGCAGACGGCTTGAATCTTGGGGTTCTGAGGATTCAGGGGTCTGCTGCACTACCAGATGAAGAGGTTCTTGAACGGGTAGCCAGCCAGGGCTCGGCATTTTATGACAGCAATGGGCTGGGGCGGGTGCTTGTTCAGCTGTCTGATGGTGAGCTGATTCAGGTTAGTTTTGCCAAGCCTTTCAATCCGTGGGCATGGCCTGTCATTTTGTTGATGGTGGTGATTTCCGGAAGCGTCTTAGCTCTGGCACTATTGTTTGTACTCCGGAATCTGGATAGCAATCTGCGTAAAGTGGAATCTGTGGCTGTGCGCATTGCACGGGGTGAAATGGGTGCCCGTGTAGAGACTGGGGAAGGCACCGTTGTCTCCCGTTTAGCTGCAGCGTTCAACGGTATGGCAGAACACATTCAGCGCCTTGTGAATGTTCAGCGTGAAATGATCCACGCAGTCTCCCACGAATTGAGAACTCCCGTTGCCCGTATCCGTTTTGGTGTGCAGATGATCGAAGACTGCCAAAGCGAGGAGGCCCGGCAAAGGCAGTTGGATGGTATTGATGGTGATATTCAGGAGTTGGATGAGTTAATTGATGAGATTCTCACCTACGCGCGCCTGGAACAGGGTGGGCCTGTTTTTACCCTTGAAGAGGCCTCGGTAACCGATATTGTCAGGCAGGTTGTCGCCGAACAGAGAATTTTACGCCCGGCTCTCAGTATCGAAGGCGAGATTGATGAAGAAACAGAGCTCCTGGCGATGGCCGATGTTGAGCCGCGTTATATCCATCGGGCTGTCCAGAATCTCGTGGGTAATGCAGGGCGCTACGCGGCGGGGAAGGTGCTCGTTCGCTGCCATATTGATGAGGAGCATTGTCGGGTTGATGTAGAAGACGACGGCCCGGGCATTCCAGAAGATGAGTGGGAAAAGGTCTTCACAGCCTTCTCACGGCTTGATGACAGCCGCACTCGCACCTCTGGTGGGTACGGGCTTGGCCTCTCTATCGTGCGACGTATTCTCTACTGGCACAACGGGCAGGCTTTCGTGAGCCGGAGTGACAGTCTGGGCGGCGCGCGCTTCAGCCTGGTTTGGCCCCGAAGAAAGCCATTGGAGCAGAGCGAGTGAAGAGGTTCGAGAGCCCGCCCCGGGGCTCTCACCAGATGTTACAAAGCGACTACACAAGTACTACTGAATGCTCAGCCGGCTGCAGCAATAATTTAAAGCGTAAGGGATGACTTTTGAGGTTGTGGTTCTTACGAACTTTCCTTGTTTCATTCGTCATTTGAGGGTCGGTTTTCCGGCCCTTTTTTTTGCATTTTTTTTGACGAGTTCAGTGCTTTCCTCTGCGGCCCAGTAGGTCAGATTCCACGCTCAAATGCTATCAGGTGGTCGGCTTCTACCCGCACAGGTACAGTTTCGCCCAGGTGGAAATCCAGATGGCTGCGGAACAGCGCCTCAAATTCAGTATCTTCGGAGCAGCGGAAGCGATAAAGCGTGGAGGTGCCTGCGAAAGTTTTCTCTACAACTTTCGGGCGCAGATTGGATTCTGCATCGTAGACTATGTCATCGGGTCGGATAAGCACATCCACCAAAGTGCCGGAAGGCCATTTGTAGGCCCGGTTTCCGTGAATGATGCCAAGCTCGGACTCTATTATGTCTGGTCCCACGGCTTTTCCCGGTATGAACCCGCCTTGTCCCACAAAGCTCGCTACAAAGCGATTCACTGGCTCGTGGTAGAGGTTGTACGGGACATCCCACTGCTGGATTTTTCCGCTTTGCAGCACAGCTACCTGATCGCACATGGCGAAGGCTTCTTGCTGGTCGTGAGTTACCAGAATGGCGCTGATCCCAAGGGTTTTCAGAATCTCACGAACGTCGAGGCTTAGCCTGCGGCGTAGATCTGTGTCCAGGTTGGAGAAAGGCTCATCGAGCAGAATCAGTGTTGGCTCAGGCGCGAGGGCCCGAGCCAGAGCCACCCGCTGTTGCTGGCCGCCTGACAGCTCGTGAGGATAGTTGTCTGCCAGGTCCTGCAGGTGAACCACGTGCAGTAGCTCCATTACTCTGTTCCGCTTCTCGGCTTTATCCAGCCCGCGCAAACCGAAACCTACGTTGTCGGCAATGCTCAAGTGGGGAAACAGGGCGTAATCCTGAAAAACCATGCCAATACGGCGTTTCTCAGGCGCGAGCGTGCGACCAGGAAGGCTGATAGGTTGGGATTGTAACCGTATCTCGCCGCTGGTTAGAGGAAGAAAACCGGCCAGCGCTCGTAAAATTGTGCTTTTCCCGCAACCGCTAGGCCCGAGCAGGCAGCCGATATCGCCATGGCTTAGCGCGAAGCTGACATCTTTTACAACAGCATCTCCCCCATAACCACAGGTCAGATTGTCTACTTCAAGCAACCAGGTGTCAGCAGTCGTTTTCGGCGCGCTCATAAATCTTAGTCCAGACGGTTCAGGATCAGGAATTCCAGCAGGGCTTTCTGAGCGTGGAGCCGGTTTTCGGCTTCGTCCCAGATAACGGAGCCCGGGTGCTCAATCATATCGGCTGCAATTTCCTCGCCGCGATGAGCCGGCAGACAGTGCATTAGGAGCGCGTCTTTCGCGGCTATATCCATTAGTGCCTTGTTGATCTGGTATTTTCTGAAAGCCTTCTCACGGGCTTTCTGCTCGTCTTCCTGACCCATGGATGCCCACACATCGGTGACCAGAAGGTTCGCGTTACGTGCAGCCTCCTCTGGTTCACGCATCAGCGTGATGCGAGAACTGTGGGCCTTCACCAGTTCCGGGTCCGGCTCGTAACCCTCGGGGGTAGCCACGTTCAGGTGAAAGTCGAACTGCGTGGCGGCATTGATGTAAGAGTGGCACATGTTGTTGCCATCCCCGATCCAGGCCACAGTAGCGCCCCGGATGCTACCGCGATGCTCGCGATAGGTTTGCATGTCAGCCAGCAGTTGGCAGGGGTGGAAGTCATCAGTAAGTGCGTTGATGACCGGCGCCCGCGATGCCCGGGCAAACTTTTCAACCGTTTCATGGGCGAATGTGCGGATCATCACCGCGTCAACCATGCTGGAGATAACAATCGCAGAGTCTTCTATGGGCTCGCCGCGACCGAGCTGAGTATCTCGCGGCGATAGAAACATCGCTGATCCACCCAGTTGGGTCATGCCTGCCTCAAACGAAACCCGTGTGCGGGTTGAAGATTTTTCAAAAATCATCGCCAAAACACGGTTTTTGAGTGAGTCCCTGACCTTGCCCTGGCGCCATTCGTTCCGGAGTCTGGTGCCATGATCCACCAGGTTTTCCAGTTCGGTTGTGGACATGTCATTCAGTGTCAGAAAATGCCTTACTGCCATGGGGTGGCCCTTACCTAGATGAAGCCCTGGATGAGTATAAATACTGGTGAAAAAAACGGGGGGAACAAGTCTAGCCCTTCACGCGTTTGATGACAACGCTGCGGGTGTCAGGCTTGCTCTGTATCAAATCACACGGTTTGTTGAGTAGCCTGCCCGACGTGTACAATAGGCGCCAGTCAAGGCAGGAGCAATAGCGCAAACCGGCGCGGCAGACTGTTCTGTTTTCAACCAGAGGTGAATGTTCATGGATATTAACGAAACCATTAAAAATCAGCTCGCAGAGAATCCGATCATTCTTTACATGAAAGGGTCTCCCCAGGCTCCGCAGTGTGGCTTTTCTGCTAAAACATCGCAGGCCCTGATGGCGTGTGGCGAGCGTTTTGCATTTGTGAATATTCTTGACAATCAGGAGCTGCGCGAAGGCCTGAAAGTCTACTCCAGCTGGCCTACATACCCCCAGCTGTATGTAAACGGCGAGCTGGTTGGCGGCTGTGACATCATTATGGAAATGTCAGAAAACGGCGAACTGGCCGCTTTGGTAAAAGAGGCTGCCAAACAGGCCGAGGCCTGATCTTTACCTGCCTGGAGTGCAGGTCCGCCAATTAAAGCCGCGACGGAGAAAACACCAGTTTTACTTCGAAGCGGCTTTTGCTTTTCTGATCAGGTGGCGGCTCCGGGTAAGGACTCGCTGACAGCGCGGCCTGGTAGGCTGCAAGATCTATTTGTTGAATACCTGTCGATTTGACCACCCTGGCCCGTGTTAATGCCCCATTGCTCAGTAGCTGAAGCTCCAGTTCCATGGTGCTTGTATCAGTCAGCTGCCTGATAGCGGGTATCCTCAGTGTTTCAAGCTTCGTTGCCAAGTGCGTTGCCAGCTTTATCAAGTAAGGATCCTGTTCGCTGGGCGACAGAGTTATTTTTGTGACATCTTCTGTCGTTTGCTTGTCCGCAACCTGAGTGCGGACCCCGGAATTGGATTGTGCTCCCGAGGTAGATGGGGTTGCCGTTGTTTGCGTGGCGTCGGCTTTATTGTTTGGCGTTGTAGCTTGTACCTTGCTGCCGACAGAAATTTTTTGTTGAGAGTTGGTTGTTGTAACTTCTGGCGTTGTCAGCCCGGGGGTGTTTTGGGGCGGTACCTCAAAGGGCGGGTTGCGGGGTTCGGGCGTATCGTTTGGCCGTTGCGGATTTGCAGATGCGGGTATTCCCTGGCTGCTATCTACTGCTACCAACTCCAGGTTTAGTTGGTGCCTGTGCCGGATGGGTAAATCCGGAAGAATGGCAGGAAACCCGGATAATAGCAGCGTATGAATCAGGAAGGCGGTTGATAAGGCTAGGGCGATCCGATGCTTCGCCGGAAGGCTGTTGTTGCTGCCGTGCTCCAGCATTTAACTCAGGTATCTCCTTTACTGCCAAGTGTTCACTGCGCCAGACGCTGGGCCCGCAAGGTGATTGCAGGCCCAGGCCAGGTCAAGCAGTTTTACTACGTAGGGAACCAACAACGGCATCCAGTGCCCGGTCGATGAGGGCCCCTTGCTCAAGCCGTGTCATTCTTCCTCGTCGCATTTCATGGGCAAGGTCGGTGCGGGTCTTTTCGATGACTTTAAGCCCCATGCGATTTACAAAGACAAAACAGTCCGCTTCCTCAATGATTGCGGACAGCTTGCAGCGGAAGCTTGCACCATTAACCAGCCTGAACTCAACCCAGTGGCCAATTTCCAGGCTATCAACCTGAGCCATGAACTCGGCGATCACTGCATCTTCGGGCTCAGCCTGGCTCTTGGCTTCATCCTTTGGCTCTTCCTGAGCGGGTGGCTCTTCCGCGACCTCCATACTGGAACTTGCGCGGAACGCTTCTGCCAGCTCATGTTTGAGTAAGCTCATGGTGTCATCAAGCTTGGTGGCGTTATATGAAACCTCTTCCAGGCCCGCTCTGAGCGACTTGAGAAGGCCAGGTACAATGCGTACCCACTGGTCCCTTTCAGTGTCTTCCTGATGCGGGTGAAGACACCAGATCAGATCGTCAACAACTTTGACGCTTTCTTGCCAGCGATGCTCCACATCGTCCCGCAGGTATGCAAGGAACATAAACCGGCTCCAGCCATTAATAAGGATATTATGGACAGGTTCGGGGAGGCGGTAGCGCGCTATTCGTTCTTTTATTACCCGGTCGACCATTTCCTGGGCCTTCTGGGATTTGATGCGGCCACGCTCAGATTCACGAGTGCGCTGCTCTACAAGAGACGATTTCCGGTTTTCTCTGGCAAGAAACTCTTCAAACTCTTCATTCAGGGTTTCGAAAAGAGTTATATCACCATCAAATTCACTAAGGATTCGCTGCACAATGCTGTGAATTTTTTCATACAGCTTATCTCGCGCTTTTTCGTCGCTGTTGCTCCAACCAATACCTGCGCGGGCAAGAGCATTAAGCAGTTTGCGCGCGGGATGGGCAGTCTTGCTGAAAAAGCTTTTGTCTTTGATAACAACTTTAAGGATGGGTATCTGCAGCCGACTGATCAAAACCTGAACCGGTGCTGACAAGTTGTAATCGTCAAGGATGAACTCAAATAACATGGATACGAGGTTGATCAGATCCTCATCCATCTCCTTCAGCGCAGGCTTCTTGCCGTCGTTTGTTTGGGCCTGGGCCAGAATCTGTTGTACGACGCTGAGGAGATCGATAGTAAGCGGATCGCCCTCGCTGAGGTTAAGTTGGGCGTCTGGCTGGGTATTTAAAGGCAGCGCAGCCAGCAGGCTGACCAATTCGTTGCCGCCGATAACGCGTATGTCTGAGCTGTATTGACGCGATGGTATGCCGGCATTGGCCCTCTGGCGAGCCAGCAGCTGATGTATCTGTTCGAAGACGGCGTTGCTGCCCTGGTCACCACTTGACTGGCTTTCATGAGCGGCGGAGCTTTCGGAAGATTCCTGGCTCTCCGTAGCGCTGCTGTGCTGCGTCCCGGTTTTCCCGTGATAGCGGAAGTTGGGAATAACTCCTGCTTGAACGAGAATCCTGTTGGCTTCATCCAGAAGCATGCCCAGATTGGAAACAACATAACGATCAAACTGCTTGAGCAGAATCAATCGTTCCCGGATTTGAATTTCCAGAGCCTGAATCGCTTCGGTGAACGCGCTGCAAAGATGCTCCGGCGCCATAGGGTTGACCGGTGACTCCTCAGAGGCACCATCATAGACATGGCTAAAGCGAGTTTGAAGCTGAATGAGCGGCCCCTGGAAATGCGCTTTTGCTTTGGTGATCATGGCATTAAGAGCTACTTGCTCCTCAAGATCATCGTTGCCAACGAGTGCCAGGTTGTCTGCGTTTGCTTGCCGCCCCAAGGTGTCTTCGTGCAGTTGAACCGTATGGGGGGGATTTGCAAAAAATTGTGCAACGGTATTCTGGAAGTGGCGCTCCACGCCTTTGCGCTTGATACGGATTTCCCGCATGGCTTCAAAATAGCGGTTCTGCTCGTTGTTGCTGCGGGCATTGTTTGCCAGTTCGAACAGCGAATCATCAACGGCATCAAATGCGCCCTGCAATAGATCTCCGAGCCCGGCGACGACTGTGTCGCGGATGCGGGTGACCTCCACAGGAACCGGCTCGCTGCTTCCCGCTTCCCTGTGCTCACGGAGGTAATGTATGCCGGACTGCTTGTTCATGGCCGACTCCTGTTTACGGCTCAACCGGGTACATGACCGAGTTAGACTTTCTGTTTTTTAGTTATAGGCTAAATTTACCGCATTTTCTGCCGGGATAACATGAATAAAATCTAACCAGTGCTCTTATCCGCAAAAAAGGGTGACCCAGCGGAGCACCCTTGATTGATTTAATGGTGTGAAGGTGTAGTGGCTGGGGTTGCCTCCTAGCTTACATAGACCGGGCCAATTCCAACGCTCCAGATAACGACACTGATAGCAAGAAGTGCGACAAACATGATCAACCCAACTGTCAGCACCGCTGTGGCAAACATGAATCCTCGCTCCTCGGGGATTTTCATGAGGATGGGGAGGCCTTCATAAAGAAGATACACCGCATACGCAATGGCAATGAGCCCTGCCAGCATGTTTACCCATATATTAGGGTAGGCTGCGATAACTCCGATAAGGAACATGGGTGTGGCGGTATAGGCCGCCATTGCTACGCCCCTGGGCGCGTTGTCTACCGCATCGTAGGTTGCTGCAAAGAAATCAATGAATTTACCAAGAATGAAAATGCCTGCCAGCATGGCAGCATAGAACAGCACGGACAGGCTTAACGCGCTGTTTACGGAAAGGCGTGTGACTTGTCCGTCACCAATCTGCCAGCCTACCTGGGTGGTTCCGAAGAAACCGGCCAGGGCGGGGATAAGAGCGAGAAGCAGTACGTGTCCAAGATAGAGTTGGGTGGTGGACTCGGAATCTTTCCGAATGGCTTTCCATTGCTGATCAGGGTGGGTCAGAAGACCAAAAGTGTGCGACAAGCTCATGGATAAACTCCTTAGCATTATTGTTTTTCAGTGTTCCCATTGAGTGTTGGCGGTAGATTGATATGCGTCAAGGAGCTGGTTACATTTTGATCTTTCAAGAAAGGGCTTCGCTATAACTGGAACGTCTATAGCGAAGTGAGGACAGGATGGCTTAAACGATGGAGAGTGCGCGTTTTTTGCGCTTCTTGGGGTGCACAATTGCGGCTTTCACAACGTTGTCTTTGATTTGGAGTACCTCTACCCGGTGCCCATCGACCCTCAGGCATACGTTGGTGTCCGGTATATTCTCAAGGGTTTCGGTGATTAAGCCGTTGAGGGTCTTGGGGCCGTCTGTGGGCAGTTTCCAACCAAGGGATTTGTTGATTGAGCGCACGGATGCGGTGCCATCAACAATAAACGTGCCGTCTTCCTGGGGGATGATGTCGGGGCTGGCTGCAGCGTAGTCTGTTGTGAATTCGCCAACGATCTCTTCCAGAATATCCTCAAGAGTTGCGAGCCCAAGTACATCGCCATACTCATCCACGACAATACCGAACCGGCGTTTTCCCTTCTGGAAGTTAATGAGTTGCGTGTTCAGTGGTGTGCTTTCGGGAACGAAGTAGGGCTCCTGGCATAGCTGCATGATCATGGGCTTGCTTATCTCATCTTGCTGCAGCAGTTTTGTTGCGCTGCGCAGGTGCAGGATGCCCTGAATGTTATTGATGTCACCTTTGAATACCGGCAGGCGAGTGTGCTGGCTATTTCTTAATTGGCGCAAAATGGTGTCAGTGTCGTCGTCCAGATCGATGCCGGAAACCTCATTGCGGGGCACCATGATGTCGTTAACGGTGACCTTTTCGAGATCGAGGATACTGACCAGCATATCCTTGTGTTTGGTCGGGATCAGGGCGCCTGCCTCGTTTACCAAAGTCCTCAGCTCTTCACGGCTCAGATGGTCGCTGGCTGAGTCATTTGGAGAAATCCGGAGGACCCAGAGAATGGCGCCGGTAAACAGGTTGACCGCCCATACAATCGGATAAAGGATTTTCAGCAGGGGCCCAAGAATATAGCTTGCTGGAAAAGCAATTTTTTCAGGGAACAGGGCGGCCAGAGTCTTGGGGGTGACCTCCGCAAAAATCAGGATGACGATGGTCAGCAGCAGCGTGGCGATGGCGATACCGGCGTCGCCCCAAAGCCTTATTGCTATAACAGTGGCTATAGATGATGCCAGAATGTTGACGAAGTTGTTGCCGATCAGAATGATGCCGATGAGCTGATCGGTGCGTTTCAGCAGCCCCTGTGCCCGTTTGGCGCCTTTATGGCCGGTCTTGGCCATATGTTTGAGGCGATACCGGTTAAGAGACATCATTCCGGTTTCAGAGCTGGAAAAGAATGCCGACAGCATGATCAGCCCGACGAGAATAATCGACAGCGCAGTAAGCGATGTACCGTCCAAACCAGAGGTGTCCTTATGTTGCTGACAAGTAGCGAAAATAGGTTGTGATTGTGCCTGGTGTCAAGAGATTGTGGGCCAGATATCAGCCGCCCCTCTGGAATACCAGTTCAAGTGCGAATTTGCTGCCGTAAAAGGCCACCATGAGAAGGGCGCAGCCGGCCAGTGTCCAGCGGCTTGCCGTCATGCCTCGCCAGCCCTTGGTATAGCGGCCCACAAGCAGGGCTATAAAGACCAGCAGCGACAGTATGGAAAATACGGTTTTATGGGCCAGATTCTGGGCGAAAAGATTTTCTATGAATACAGCGCCGGTAATGATGGCCAGGGTTAACATGACAACGCCAGCCCAGACCATTTCGAAGAGCAGTGATTCCATGGTTTGGAGCGGCGGCAAATTACGTATCAGCGGGCTGTTATAATTTTGTTTGAGCTGCCGGTTCTGAAAATAAAGCAGGATTGCTTGTATAGCCGCAAGAGAGAACAGGCTGTAGGCTGTGACAGACAGTGCGATGTGAGACAGTACTCCATAGCTTTCGTCAGATACCAGTCGCGATGGCGTATGAGTAATCAGTGTCATTATGATGGTCAGCGCTGCAAGCGGGTAAACGCCGAGGAACAGGCTTTGAACCGGTTTTCTCAGGTTCAGGCCCAGCAGTAAAAACACGATTAACCAGGAGATCAGAACCGAGCTTTTGAAAAAACCCAGATCGACACCTCCATCGTGGTAGATGGTCTGCGAGATCAAAAGCCCGTGAGACGTGAGCGCCAGCATGCCGATAAGGGTGGTTATCGCGATATTGCTGTGCACGCGACCACGGAAGTGGAGCGCCTGCAAAGCGGTGCCGACGCTGTACAGAAAAAGAGAGGTGACCGCGAGAATCAGCGTTCCCATAACTTCCTTTATTAACCACTGTGCTGGCTGGAGATCGACAGATATAGCTGTCGATTTGACCGGGTTGGTCGTTTCAGGACGATAGTCTGGTTATAATGTCGCGATTATGCAACAGGAATCAAGGAGCCGAAGCTGGCTCTGAGGTTTGTGCACTCAATTTACCCGGGGAACGGAAGAGCAACATGTTTGAGAATCTCCAAGACCGACTTTCCGGTAGCCTGCGCAAGATTTCCGGTCAGGCGCGGCTCACCGAAGATAATATAAAGGACACTCTCCGGGAAGTGCGCATGGCACTGCTGGAGGCGGACGTCGCCCTGCCAGTGGTGAAAGACTTTGTAGAGGGTGTCCGTCAGCGCGCTATCGGGCAGGAAGTTCAGCGCAGCCTTTCCCCGGGCCAGGTCTTTATCAAGGTTGTTCAGCAGGAGCTGGAACGGGTCATGGGTGAGGGGAATGAAGCCCTCAATCTTGCCGTTCAGCCTCCCGCCGTAATCATGATGGCAGGTCTTCAGGGTGCGGGTAAAACCACCACGGTTGCGAAGTTGTCGCGTTTTCTCAAGGAGCGGCACAAGAAATCAGTAATGGTCGTGAGTGCCGATGTTTATCGGCCGGCTGCGATCAAGCAGTTGGAGACTTTGGCAGGCGAGGTGGGTGTTGAGTTTTTTTCCAGTACCGCTGATCAGGATCCTGTTGTCATCGCGGAAGGTGCTGTAGCTGCTGCCCGCAAGAAGCATGTCGATGTGGTTATCCTCGATACCGCCGGTCGCTTGCATGTCGATGAGCAGATGATGGGCGAGATTGGTCGGTTGCATAAGGCGGTCAATCCGATAGAAACCCTGTTCGTGGTTGATGCCATGACCGGGCAGGATGCTGCCAATACTGCCAAGGCATTCAACGATGCCTTGCCGCTGACCGGTGTGATTTTAACGAAAACTGACGGCGATGCCCGCGGTGGTGCTGCGCTTTCGGTCAGGCATATTACGGGTAAGCCCATCAAGTTTCTGGGTGTTGGCGAGAAGTCGGATGCCCTGGAACCGTTCCACCCGGATCGGGTTGCTTCCCGGATATTGGGTATGGGCGATGTTCTGTCCCTTATCGAGGAAGCCGAGCGCAAGCTGGACCAGAAGAAGGCTCAGAAACTCACCAAAAAAATCAAAAAAGGCAAAAGCTTTGATCTGGAAGATTTCCGCGACCAGCTTCAGCAAATGAAGAATATGGGCGGTATCGGTGGCTTGATGGATAAGCTTCCCGGAATGGGGCAGATGGCTCAGGCGGCGCAGCAGCAGGTTAACGATAAGTCGATGGGGCAATTGGAGGCGATCATTTGTTCGATGACGCCAAAAGAGCGTCGCTACCCGGATGTAATCAATAATTCCCGTAAACGCCGCATTGCCGCAGGTTCCGGAACGCAGATACAAGATGTGAATCGTCTGCTCAAGCAGCATAAGCAGATGCAAAAAATGATGAAAAAGTTTAGCAAAAAAGGTGGAATGGCGAATATGATGCGCGGTCTTGGTGGTATGATGCCGCCGGGCGGTGGCGGCGGTGGAATGCCTCCATTTGGCCGTATGTAAAAAGCCTTACATGGAAAACCTGCAAACAGTTAGTTTGCCTGTTTTCTTTGGCGCTCATTTAGCATAGAATAGCGCCCCTTTCGAGTATGGGTCTCCGCGTCAGTCACTATAGTGGCAGGCGTGAAACGTACAAAGTTCGTATAACAGAACAGGATATTGGTTAAATGGTAACAATCCGTTTGGCTCGCGGCGGCTCCAAGAAGCGCCCGTTCTATCATCTGACAGTCACTGACAGCCGCAATGCACGTGACGGCGCTTTCATTGAGCGCGTAGGCTTTTTCAACCCGATCGCACGCGGTCAGGAAGAGCGTCTCCGTATTGATCGCGACCGTGTGAATTACTGGGTTGGCCAGGGTGCACAGACCAGCGATCGCGTTGCGCAGCTGCTCAAGGCTGCTGAGTAAGCTTTTACTGACTACCGAGGTTGTTGTATGACGCAGAATTCGCAGGAAACTGTGATCGGTCGGATTACCTCGGTGTTTGGGGTTAAGGGGTGGTTAAAGGTTTATTCCTTCACCGACCCCATTGACGGAATACTTGGCTATACCAACTGGGTTCTCGATCTGGACGGTAAGCGTATTCCGGCAAAGCTTGAAGAGGGTCGCCGGCAAGGCAAGGCGATCGTTGTAAGGCTTAAAGGTATTAATGATCGTGATCAGGCCCGGACATACTGTGGTGCCGAGGTCAGGGTGCCCACTTCTGAGCTGCCTGAACTTCCTGAAGGGGAATTTTATTGGCGTCAGTTGCAGGGGCTTGATGTGTTCACGGTTGAGGGCGAATGCCTTGGGCGAGTGGATCACCTCATAGAAACCGGCTCTAATGATGTTCTGGTGGTGCATGCAACTGCGGGCTCCATCGATCAACGTGAGCGCCTGATTCCATACCTTCCTGAGCAAGTTGTTCGGGAAGTGAATCTGGCAGAGCACAAACTGATCGCAGACTGGGATCCGGAGTTCTGACGGGTGTGGATTGGCGCAGTCAGTCTGTTTCCGGAGATGTTCCAGGCGGTAACGGAATACGGGGTAACGAGCAGGGCAGTGCGCGATGGTCTGTTGACCTTCGAGAGCTGGAATCCTCGCGACTTTACCCAGGATCGTCACCGCACCGTTGATGACCGTCCCTACGGGGGTGGCCCCGGGATGCTGATGAAAATTCAGCCGCTCAGGGATGCCATTCACGCAGCGCGGAAAGCGGCGCCAGGCAAGGCCTGTGTGGTTTATCTTTCACCTCAGGGTGAAACACTGAACCAGGCGGTTGTTGAGTCACTTGCTGCAGAAGAGCGGTTGATTCTGGTAGCGGGGCGTTATGAAGGTGTTGATGAGCGCCTGCTAGCGACAGAAGTCGACCGGGAAATATCACTGGGAGATTTTGTACTCTCTGGTGGTGAACTGGCAGCGATGACTGTTATTGATGCGGTTACACGCCTCATCCCCGGAGCGCTGGGTCATGCGCAGTCAGCAGAGCAGGATTCTTTTGCTGACGGTTTGCTGGATTGTCCGCACTACACCCGGCCCGAAGTATACGAAGGTCAGGCGGTGCCGGATATTTTGTTGGGCGGTCACCATGATCAGATCCGGCGTTGGCGACTTAAACAGTCGCTGAGGCGAACCCGGGAACGACGCCCCGACCTGCTTGAAAAGCGGGTGCTTACGGATGAAGAGCGTGAGTTGCTGGGTGAGATTTTAAACGAACCGTGTGCCTCTGAATAATCAGGGCATTAAAAGATTGGGTATCAGGAGCATTACGATGAGCGGCAAGAACAACATCATCAATCAACTTGAAACAGAACAGATGACCAAGGAAGTACCCGCGTTTGCGCCGGGTGATACCGTGGTTGTTCAGGTTCGTGTAACTGAAGGCAACCGTGAGCGTCTGCAGGCGTTTGAGGGCGTTGTTATCGGTAAGCGTAACCGTGGCATGAACTCGTCATTCACCGTACGGAAGATTTCCTACGGCGTAGGCGTTGAGCGTACTTTCCAGACTTTCTCCAAGCTGATCGACAGTGTTGCTGTGAAGCGTCGTGGTGAAGTACGTCAAGCCAAGCTTTACTACCTGCGCGAGCTTTCGGGCAAGGCAGCACGTATCAAGGAAAAGCTGGGCTGATCAGCTTTTTGCTGAGCAACCTTGCAGTGAAAAAGGCAGCCTGAGGGCTGCCTTTTTCGTTTCTGGCAAGCCAGAATGCTCATTGTACCTGGCGAGGCTGTTAGGGGTTGGGGTATGAGACCAGAAAATGAAGCGGCAATTGCCCGGTTTGTTGATGCCGTCTGGCTGGAAGACGGGCTGGGTGAGCAAACCCGCGAAGCCTACCGCAGCGATTTGCAGCGCCTGGCCGCGTGGCTGGAGGAGCAGCCGGGGCGGTTATTGCTAACTGAGGTGCGGCGAACGGATTTGCTTGCGTGGATGGCCAACGGATTCACCCGGGGTCTAAAAACGTCTACCGCTGCTCGTCGCCTCTCGGGTATTCGTCGGTTTTACCGCTTTCTTCTTCGCGAGCGGCTGATCTCTGAAGACCCCACCTTGCGCATCGACAGCCCCCGTTTGCCGCGTCGCCTGCCGGACTCGTTGACAGAAGATGAAGTGGACGCGCTTTTGGCTGAGCCAGATCCGGGTTTGCCCATTGAGCAGCGTGATAAGGCCATGCTGGAGATACTGTATGGCTGTGGTCTGCGAGTATCTGAGCTCACCGGCCTGCGGGTGGATCAGGTAAACCTGCGGCAGGGGGTCATACGTGTGACCGGAAAGGGCGACAAAGAGCGCCTGGTTCCGCTGGGTGAGGAGGCGATAGATTGGCTTGTCCTGTATATGAAAGAAGGTCGCCCGGAGCTTCTGAAGGGGCGGGCCTGTGATGCGCTTTTTCCGGGAAATCGCGCTGCGGCCATGACGCGCCAAACTTTCTGGTACAGGGTTCGCCACTACGCCACCCGAACAGGTATTCGTAAGCACTTGTCGCCCCACACGCTCCGTCATGCCTTTGCAACACATCTGCTTAATCATGGTGCAGATTTGCGTGTGGTTCAGATGCTGTTGGGGCACTCTGACCTTTCCACGACCCAGATATACACCCATGTCGCGCGCCAGCGTTTACAATCGTTGCATAAGGCTCATCACCCCCGTGGCTGATATTGCGATTTTTAGGTAAGGTGGCGCTCTGAACTTTCTTTACAAGCTGCTGTCGCACGGTTTTGGCTAAAAGAACCATTTCATGGTTTGTGAACACAGTTTCGCAAGCCCCTTAATTACTCTGCTGAATAGGTGTGTTTTCCAGAATGAATGTAAAACAGTGGTTTATGTTGGTGCTAATGGCGGTCGGGGTTCTGGGATCAGCCTTCAGCGTTGCTGGTGATGTTGAAGACAAAATTAGTGAGCGCCTATCCAGTGCCATACCCGGGCTGGAAATAGTGTCGGTTCGCGAATCTGAGGCGAAGGGGCTCTATGAGATTCAGAGTGGGGGTGGTGAGACCGTGTATGCCACCCAGGATGGCCAGTACCTGTTTACCGGTGATTTGTTGAAAGTTACCAATATGGGCATTGCCAACGTCACCAAAGAGACCAAAGCAAATGCGCGGCACAAGGCTATGACCGACTTTGGAAGGGACGGCCTTATCAGTTACAAGGCCAGTGATGAAAAGGCGGTGATTGATGTGTTCACCGACATTGATTGCCCGTATTGCCGCAAGCTCCATGACGAGGTTCCAAAACTCAATGACTACGGTATCACGGTGAATTATTACGCTTACCCGCGCTCCAAGCCCGGTTCGCCATCTTTTGTAAAATACGTTTCTGTTTGGTGCGCTGAAGACCAGCAGTCTGCAATGAATGCAGCTAAAGCTGGTCATACTGTTCCTGCGGCAACCTGTGATAATCCAGTGTTGGAGCAGTATGAGCTTGGGCAGCGTGTTGGCGTAACGGGCACTCCGGCGATTGTGCTGGAAGACGGTAATATCGTGCCTGGTTTTGTGCCGGCCAGAAACCTTGCCGAGGGGCTGGGGCTGCTTTAAATCCTTTACAGGCCACTGCTTCCTCCGGGTGGGCCTGGTTATGTGACAGGCTTTTGGTTCAGGGCTTATTCAACCGGCCCTGAACCGGTATACTATGCGACCTTTTAGTGTCGCGGAATCATTATGCTGCACTATTACAATACATCAGGACCCCTTCGGGATCAGAGGTGAGAGCTTGAAAGACGTCAGTGTCGGAATCTGCGGATTGGGAACCGTTGGCGGCGGTACATTCAATGTATTGACTCGCAACGCCGCACTTATTGCGGGCCGTGCAGGCTGTAACATCCGGATTACCCGGGTCGCCAGCCGGCGCAATCGTGATGATATAGATCTTGGTGGCGTTGCCTTCAGTACCGAAATTTTTGACGTGGTGAATGATCCCGCGGTTGATGTGGTGGTTGAACTGATTGGTGGGTACGACACTGCGCGGGAGCTTGTGCTGACGGCTATCGCTAATGGCAAGCACGTGGTTACAGCCAATAAGGCCCTGATTGCGGTGCACGGAAACGAAATTTTTGCTGCAGCAGAAAAGGCGGGTGTTGTTGTTGCCTACGAAGCGGGTGTAGCAGGTGGTATCCCTGTAATGAAGGCTATTCGCGAAGGTTTGGCGGGGAACCGTATCGACTGGATTGCCGGCATCATCAACGGCACGGGTAACTACATTCTTACCGAAATGCGCGCTGGCCGTGCGTTTGCCGATGTGCTCAAAGAGGCCCAGGATCTTGGTTACGCAGAAGCCGACCCCACGTTCGATGTGGAAGGCATTGATGCAGCTCACAAACTGACCATTCTGGCTTCCGCTGGCTTTGGCGTTCCGCTTCAGTTCGAAAAAGCTTTCACCGAAGGCATCTCTTCGATCACGCCCTACGATATCGCCCACGCCGAGCAGCTAGGCTATCGCATCAAGCATCTGGGCATTGCCCGTCGCCGTGATGAAGGCATTGAACTTCGCGTGCATCCGACCCTGGTTCCTCAAAGTCACCTGATTGCTCAGGTAGATGGCGTGCTGAACGCTGTTCTTGTGGATGGTGATGCTGTTGGTCAGACCATGTATTACGGGCCAGGTGCCGGCGACGAAGCAACGGCTTCCGCTGTGATTGCAGATATTGTGGACGTTGCCCGAATTGTGGCGAGCGGAAGCTCGCTTCGCGTGCCCCATCTCGGGTTTGCTCCGGATGCCCTGGAAAAGCTTGATGTGCTGTCCATGGAAGACATCCAGTCTGCTTATTACCTGCGCATAACGGCTCTTGATCGCCCGGGTGTTTTGGCCAAGATTGCGTCGATTCTGAGTGAGCATGGCATTAACATCGAGTCGATCATGCAGAAAGAATCTGAGGTACAGGATGGTCGCATACCGGTCATTATCCTGACCCATACGGTGCAGGAGCGACAGGTAAACCGCGCTATTGCAGAACTGGAAGCCCTGGCTGATACAGATGGCCCGGTTGTCCGTATTCGCGCTGAAAACTTTAACTGAGAACACCCTAACCAACAGGTACTCACGTGAGATACATCAGTACGCGGGGAGAAGCACCCGCACTGGGCTTTGAAGATGTCCTGCTAACAGGATTGGCTCCTGATGGCGGGCTGTACGTGCCGGAATCACTTCCGCACTTTAGTCTGGAAGAAATCCGTAGTTGGCGGGGGCTTCCCTACACCCAGCTCGCATTCAACATTATGTATCCGTTTGTGGAAGAGGCCATTCCTGAGGCCGATTTCCGACACATGTTGGATGAAACCTACGCGGCGTTTGCCCATAAGGCGGTTGCCCCGCTGGTGCAGCTTGATACCAACGAGTGGGTAATGGAGTTGTTCCGCGGACCAACCTTGGCATTCAAGGATTTCGCACTTCAATTGCTGGGCCGCTTGCTGGACTACGTACTGGAAAAGCGTCAGGAACACGCCGTGATTATGGGCGCGACCTCCGGCGATACCGGGTCTGCCGCTATTGAAGGTTGCCGCCACTGCGAGCACGTGGATATCTTTATCCTGCACCCATACCAGCGAGTGTCGGAAGTGCAGCGCCGTCAGATGACAACGGTCCTGGGTGACAACGTTCACAATATTGCCATCAAGGGCAATTTTGATGACTGTCAGCGCATGGTGAAAGAGAGCTTCGGCGACCAGTCTTTCCTTGGTGGCAAGGCCAGGTTGGCCGCGGTTAACTCTATCAACTGGGCCCGGATCATGGCTCAGATTGTCTATTACTTCCATGCATCCCTGGCGCTTGGTGGTCCGGATCGCAGCATGGCGTTTTCTGTGCCTACCGGAAACTTCGGCGATATCTTCGCCGGCTATCTTGCGAAGAAAATGGGCCTGCCGATTTCGCAGTTGGTTATTGCTACCAACCGAAATGACATTCTCCATCGCTTCATGAGTGGCAATAAATACGAACAGCACCAGCTTGAGCACACGCTGTCGCCAAGTATGGATATTATGGTGTCCAGCAACTTTGAGCGCTTGCTGTTTGATCTTCATGGTCGCGATGGGTTGGCAGTGAAAGAGCTGCTGGAAAACGCATCCAAAGGCCCTGTCAGCATCGAAGACTACCGCTGGAAGCAGGCTCGCAAGCTGTTCGATAGCGCCGCGGTTGATGATAAGGCTACGTGCGCCACCATTCGTGAAGTGTACGAACAGAATGAATACCTTCTGGACCCACACACCGCCATTGGCGTACGCGCAGCCAGAACCTGTCGTCGGGATGTTGAGATACCAATGATTACCCTTGGTACTGCCCACCCGGCCAAGTTCCCGGATGCCATTACTGAATCCGGTCTAACGGTTAAGCCTGAACTGCCTGCCCATATGGCCGATCTGTTTGAGCGGGAAGAGCGCTACACGGTGCTTGATAATGACCGCGCTGGCGTGCAGGATTTCATAGCAAAACACTGGAAGAATGCCTGATACGGTATGACACCAAAAAAGATCCTGCGTCGCCCCCAGCCGGACAATACTCCAGGCTGGGGGCAAGATCTCCCTCCCATACTCCGCCGTTTGTACTCTGCCCGGGGTGTAACCTCCGATGCACAGCTAAGCTATACCCTTAAACATCTGGCCTCACCTTTTGAGTTGCGTGGTATTGATCGAGCAGTTGAACTGTTGGCAGATGCCATTGCGCAGAACCAGCGAGTACTTGTGCTCGGGGATTTTGATGCCGACGGAGCCACCAGCACTGCTGTCGCCATGCTTGGCCTTTCCATGCTTGGGCTACAGAGCATAGATTTCCGGGTGCCCAGTCGCTTTTCCGACGGTTACGGCCTGACTCCGGGGATTATTGAGCGACTACGGGAAGAAGGCGAGCTGCCAGATCTTCTGGTGACGGTCGATAACGGAATCTCTGCTGTTGAAGGGGTAAGTGCGGCCAGGCGACTGGGCATCAAGGTGGTGGTTACGGATCACCACCTTGCAGGTGAAACGCTTCCGGATGCAGACGCTATTGTTAACCCCAACCAGCCTGGATGTGCTTTTCTGAGTAAAAACGCTGCTGGTGTGGGCGTGATGTTCTACGTTCTCACTGCTCTGCGCAAAAAACTTCGGGATGCTGGCCGCTTGCCGCAGCCTGAACCCAATCTGGGTTCTTTGTTGGATTTGGTTGCCTTGGGCACTGTGGCCGACGTTGTGCCGTTGGATCATAACAACCGTATCTTTGTAGAGCAGGGTTTGCGCCGAATCCGTCAGGGTGAAGCTCGTCCGGGAATTCTTGCCTTGCTGGAAGTAGCAGGCCGTGAGCACGGGAACATCAGTTCAACCGATTTGGGATTTGTAGTTGGCCCGCGTTTGAATGCTGCGGGCCGGCTGGATGATATGAGCGTTGGCATAGCTTGCCTGTTGGCTGACAACCCGGATGAAGCACGGCGACTTGCCCGTGAGCTGGACACCTTCAACCGGGAAAGGCGCACCATTGAAAAGGATATGAAGACTCAGGCGCAGGACCTGCTTGCCTCCATGTCACTGGATCTGGAAGGACTACCCTGGGGCCTGGCGCTGTTTGATCAGGACTGGCATCAGGGTGTGATAGGCATTCTTGCTGCAAGGATTCGGGAGCAGACTCACCGACCGACGATTGCCTTCGCTCCGGACGAAAATGGCGTGGATATAAAGGGTTCTGCCCGTTCAATCCCGGGGCTGCATATCCGTGATGTGCTGGCGGTAGTGGATGCCCGCCATCCCGGAGTGATGCACAAGTACGGAGGCCACGCTATGGCAGCGGGCATGACTCTGGCTCGACGCGATCTGGATGCGTTTTCTGAGGCCTTTGACCGGGCTGTGCGGGATACCTTGACTGCAGCAGATCTTGAAGCGGCCATTACTACTGATGGGCCATTGAGTGCTGATGAGTTATCGCTTGAAACCGCAGCCCTGCTGAAGCGCGCCGGCCCTTGGGGGCAGCATTTCCCGGAGCCTTTGTTTGATGGTGAATTCCGGGTGGTTAGCCAGCGTATTGTTGGCGAAAATCATTTGAAGCTGGTTTTGCAGCCGGTGGACGGCAGCGGGATTATTGACGGTATTGCGTTCAATACCGGGCCGGAGGTGCCTGATTACACGCGCACCGGGGCTCGGGTGGTTTATAAGCCGGATTCGAATACGTTTCGTGGGCGGACTAATTTGCAGCTTTTGGTGGATTATCTGGAGCCGCTTTCTTAGCTTTGCCTGGCTTCTGGCTTCTGGTGGCTGGTCAGGGGGCGGGTACGCTTTTCTTCTGGAAAAACAACTCGCTGCGCTCAGACATCTTTTTCCGGCAGAAAAGCGTACCCGCCCCCTGACCGATCAGACTTTAAAGATATCTCGGTTGCTTGCTCAGGTTGGGCGAATTTAATCGACTAAGACTAACTAGTAGGGTTGAGGCTGTATTTGCAGCAGACTTACTCCAAACAACGGGCGCTGGTCGGGAACGGCTTGCCGGGAGTGTCGAAAACATGGATGTTTTCGTCAAGCGTACAGGGACGTATTAACAGCGCCTCCCGGCAAGCCGTTCCTGATCAGCGCAGCCACCAGAGTATAGGCAACGGCTGATTTACCGCTGGAATTCCGGTAGAATCCCGCGTCTGTTTTACGCATCATTTTCCAACATTGAGTATTGGTCTTATGGAAGTTAATCCCATTGTGACGAAGATTAAAGAGCTTCGTGAGCGTACTGAGACGCTCAGGGGGTATCTTTGACTACGATCAGCGTAGTGAGCGGCTGGTCGAAGTAGAACGTGAATTGGAAATGCCCACGGTGTGGGATGATCCTGAGCGCGCCCAGGCGTTGGGCAAGGAGCGTTCTGATCTTGATTTGATTGTTAGCACCATCGATAACCTCACATCCGGCCTTTCTGATGCAGAAGGCCTGCTGGAAATGGCTGTTGAGGAAGATGATGCCGACACGGTCGATGAGATTGTGTCGGATCTTGAAGCTCTGGAAGCCGAGCTTGAGAAGCTTGAATTCCGCCGGATGTTTTCCGGTGAGATGGACCCAAACAACGCCTATCTGGAAATTCAGGCAGGGTCGGGCGGAACTGAGGCTCAGGACTGGGCTAATATGCTTCTGCGCATGTACCTGCGCTGGGCTGAGAGCCGGGGGTTCAAGACAGAAATTGTGGAGCTTCAGGAAGGTGAAGTAGCGGGCGTGAAGAGTGCCACGGTTCATATTCAAGGTGAGTATGCCTTTGGTTGGGCCCGAACAGAAACCGGTGTTCACCGCCTGGTTCGCAAGTCGCCTTTTGACTCTGGTAACCGTCGCCATACATCGTTTTCATCGGTGGTTGTTACCCCCGAAGTGGATGACAGTTTCGAGATTGAGATCAACCCGGCAGATCTGCGGGTAGATGTTTACCGTGCCTCTGGCGCAGGTGGTCAGCACGTTAACCGCACAGAATCTGCGGTACGTTTGACCCACAACCCGACCGGTATTGTTGTTGCCTGTCAGGCCGGCCGAAGCCAGCATCAGAACAAAGATCAGGCGATGAAACAGCTCAAAGCCAAGCTGTATGAGCATGAGATGCAGGCGCGTAACGCTGAGAAACAGAAAGCTGAAGATGCCAAATCCGATATTGGATGGGGCAGCCAGATTCGTTCCTACGTGCTGGACGACGGCCGCATCAAGGATTTGCGTACCAAAATTGAAACCAGCAACACCCAGTCGGTGTTGGATGGTGATATTGATAAGTTCATTGAAGCCAGCCTGAAGATGGCGCTGTAATCAGCGCCATTGCCAAGCCAACTCCGGACACCCCTGATTTTCTAGTGAGCCAACATGACTGAACACGCCAAGAATGCACCCCAAGAGGACAACAAGCTGATTGCTGAGCGTCGCGCCAAGTTGGCCGAACTGCGTGAAAGTGGCAATCCGTTCCCTAACGACTTCCGTCGTGATGCCACCGCTGCTGAGTTGCAGGCTAAATACGGTGATCATGGCAAGGAAGAGCTTGAGTCACTGGATATCAAGGTTGCGATTGCAGGCCGCATGATGCTGGACCGCAAGGCATTCAAGGTGGTTCAGGACATGACTGGTCGTATCCAGATCTACGCCACCAAGGATGTGCAGAAAGACACCAAGCATTGGGACCTGGGGGATATTGTCGGTGTGCGGGGAACCTTGTGTAAATCAGGTAAAGGCGATCTCTATGTGGCTATGGATGAGTATGTATTGCTCACCAAGTCTCTGCGTCCGCTGCCCGAGAAACATAAAGGGCTGACCGATACTGAATCACGCTACCGCCACCGTTATGTGGATTTGATGGTTAACGAAGACAGTCGCCGGGTGTTCCTGGCGCGCTCGAAAATCATCACTTCCATGCGCCAGTTTTTCGCAGATCGGGATTTCATTGAAGTTGAAACGCCCATGCTGCAGGTGATTCCCGGTGGGGCAACTGCGCGCCCGTTCGTTACCCATCACAACGCACTGGGTATGGATATGTATCTGCGCATTGCGCCGGAGCTGTACCTTAAACGCCTGGTTGTAGGCGGATTTGAGCGGGTATTCGAGATCAACCGAAACTTTCGGAACGAAGGGCTTTCTACCCGCCATAACCCCGAATTTACCATGGTCGAGTTCTATCAGGCGTATGCGGATTACAACGATCTGATGGATCTTACCGAGGACATGCTACGCACGATCGCGCAGAATGTTTTGGGTACCACCACTGTCGTGAATACACGCATGTTGGCCGACGGCACCGAAGAGCGTATCGAGTACGATTTTGGTAAGTCCTTTGAGCGTCTGACCGTAGTTGATGCAATCCTGCGTTATGCGCCTGATGTAACTGCCGAGCAGTTGGCGGATGAGACGTCTGCTCGTCAGGTGGCAAAAGATCTGGGCATCCATGTGAAATCCGGCTGGGGCCTGGGCAGGATTCAAATCGAAATTTTTGAAGCAACGGCAGAGCACCGCCTGATGCAACCAACGTTCATTACCGAGTACCCGAAGGAAGTGTCGCCGCTGGCCCGCAGCAAGGATAGTAATCCGTTTGTGACCGAGCGCTTCGAGTTCTTTGTGGGTGGTCGTGAAATTGCCAATGGTTTCTCCGAGCTTAACGATGCGGAAGATCAGGCTGAGCGCTTCAGGGCGCAGGTTGCCGAGAAAGATGCCGGCGACGATGAGGCCATGTTCTACGATGAAGATTACGTGATGGCACTGGAGTACGGCCTGCCGCCAACAGCGGGCGAGGGCATTGGCATTGACCGCCTGGCCATGCTGCTGACCAATTCGCCGTCCATTCGCGACGTAATCCTGTTCCCGGCCATGCGCCCTGAGCACAAGGCCGAGAACTCGAAAGACGAGGAGTAATCATGCACCCGGTTGAGGCACTGGCAAACACTCTCAGGCCCGACCGGGGCTGGAAAGAACATCTCTCAGGTGAATTCTGCCAGCCCTACATGAAGGCGCTGGCAGAATTTCTCGCCGAAGAAGAAAGTGCCGGAAAGGTCCTCTTCCCGGACAGCAAACACTGTTTTAATGCCCTTAACAGCACGCCTCTGGGTAATGTGCGTGTTGTGATTCTTGGGCAAGACCCCTACCACGGCCCCGGCCAGGCGCACGGCCTGTGCTTTTCTGTAAGGCCAGACGTTCCGCCGCCGCCCTCACTTGTTAACATTTTTAAGGAAATCGAGAGTGATTTGGGCATTGCTCCGCCTGATCACGGCTGTCTGCAGCCATGGGCAGAACAGGGCGTATTGCTGCTGAACAGCGTGCTCACAGTCGTGCAAGGCCAGGCAGGCGCCCATCAAGGCAAAGGTTGGGAGACGTTTACTGATCGTGTGATCGAAACGGTGAATCGTAAAGGCGATGGGGTCGTGTTTTTGCTCTGGGGTAACTATGCCAGAAAGAAAGGGCGGCACATTGATCGTAGTCGGCATTTGGTGCTTGAAGGGCCGCACCCGTCACCACTCAGTTCGTATCGTGGATTCTTTGGTTGCAAGCATTTCTCCCGGGCCAATGAATGGCTCCGGGAGCAAGGACATGCGCCAGTATGTTGGGCGCTACCTTCGAAAGCAGATCTGGATGCCGATTATTGAAGCAGCGCCATTGCGGCTTCCATTTGAGCATTAAGATCTTCTTCTTCGTTCATATCAATGTTCGGGTCAAGGCCGAGGCGGTCAAATGCTGAAATGGCAGTCCAGTCCATCTGTGCCCAAGGGTGCTCTGTCCCTGAAATCAGCTGCAAGTTAGCGATCATAACCAGATCGGCGTAGTCGGCTGAAGGGACCTCCCTCTTGAATTTGGCGAATTCCAGAGGAACGTTCAACAGGTCCTTGGGGAAGTCCCACTTTTTCAGGATGGCAGTGCCGATTCTTGGGTGCAGTTCTTCAATAACGCTGTCGAGCATGGCGCCGCTGATTTGTATGTCTTCATCTTCCACGTAACGCAAGATAGGTAACACGCCAATCAGGTGAACCAGGCCTGCCAACGTTGCCTGATCCGGTTTCAGTTTGGTGTAGTGCTGGGCCAGTACGTGGCAAATGCCTGCTACTTCGGTACTCGCTTGCCAGGTTGCGCGCAAGCGCTTGTCGATCATCTCTGAGGTTGCCTGGAACATTTGCTGCATCGCCAAGCCCATGGCCAGGCTGCTGGTGTAAGCCATGCCCAGACGGCTAACAGCCATGTTCAGGTTCTCTATAGCTCGATTGCCCCGGAAGAGAGGGCTGTTACACACACGGATGATGCGTGCAGACAGGGCAGTGTCGTTGCTGATGACCTTTACCAGATCTGCGATGGCGGAGTCTTCAGACTCGGCAATATCCCTTACCTGAAGTGCGGCTTCCGGTAATGTTGGGAGTAGGAGTTTGTCTTCTTCGATCGCGGTTATAAGATCCGCTTTGATGGTTTCGGCAATGTTCGACATGATTTCGTATGGATCCGCTTGTCAGTTCAGGTCGCCCATTATCCTGTGAGATGAGCAATCTGAAGGCCAGAAGTATAGTCCCTATTTATAGCAAATTCTGACAGCCTTGCCTGTCAACTTATGTATCCTTTGGTTCACTTCCCTCACGCTCGGTAACCGAGTAGGGCAGTGGCTGCTGCTCCAGCACTGCCTGTGGCAAACCTTCTGCTAACAGGACTGCGTTAGCGGCGTCATGCCGAATAACGGCAAGTAGTTCGCAAGAGCCGTCAGTGAAGCCCACCGCGTTGACGATTTCCCCTACTGACCGATCGCCCGCCATGATTGAGGCTCCCGGCACAGGTAGCGAGTTGGCATCCGCAATACGAAAGCGGAACAGGCTTTTTTTAAGTTGTCCGAGAAAGTGCATTCTGGCGATAATTTCCTGGCCGGTATAACAGCCTTTCTTGAAATGCACGCCACCCAGATGCTGCCAGTTAAGCATTTGCGGCACGTAGGCGTCGCTGGAGGCCTTGCTCAGCATGGGCACGCCTGCTGCAATCTCCGAGGCTTGCCAGTCAGAGAGGTTTTTTTCAGGAATGTCGCCCAGTTGCACATCACTTGCACTGGCTTGCCACAGTTCAAAACGAGGTAGGCCGTCTGCTGTGTTTTCTGTGCGAATCAGAAACCCACAATCCAGCATAAGGGTATCCCCGGCAGCCTCAAGGCTGTTCAGCTCATCTCTTGCAAGGCCTGATGCTGCCTCAATGCCCAGTAGCCCGATGATCCTTCCGTCAGTGAGCGCGGTCATGGTGGTTCCACGAAACAGCATCATGTATTTTTTCAGGTGAGTCATGATTGCTTCTGCCAGCTCGGAAGGCAGGTCCATGAGCACGTCATCACCATCGCGCACCAGACGGGTCAGGCAGTATGCCCGGCCCTTGGGTGTGGCGCCTGCAGCGCGGGGTGAAGTACCGGTTTTGACGTCATCAAGGTTCTGGCTTAACTGGCCCTGCAAGAACTTGTCAGTGCCTGGACCGGAGATGCGAACCAGGACTCGGTTGGTCAGCTGGATGTGGCCCGACGTTGGAAGTGGGCGTTCGGCAGAAGCATAAACAGGCGTGGCTGAAACAGGTGTTTCTGTACCAGTCATGGAAAAACTCCGGGCAGAATGCTAATCAAAGGATTGTTGAGTGCGGCCCAGTCTGAGCCACAGTCTCAGGCGACGAAATTGTTCTTCGGGCAGATTACCGGAAACCCGTTGGCCCGAGAGTATCACAACCGGATATGAAGTAGATCTGGAGGCGACAGCGTGCAGTTTCAAGAGCGCCATCCGGGAGTTCAGGCGGCTAGAACGGCAGGCGCTAACAGCTGCGGTTTGCCCGTTGCCGAGTCGTGCGTAGAGCGTGTTTTTTTCCAGGTACAACCCGAGAACTGCAGAAGGACCAATAAGCAGCCCGTTGAGTCGGTATTGGAAGAGGGCACCCGCAAGGGTAAGTGGCGCTAGCGCGTACAGCCAGCTTTTACCGGCAGCAGCGGCAATGAGTACGAAAGCGCTGGCTGTTAGCCATGGCGTGGCGGCCAGGCAACCAACCGCCACACTGGGTGACAGCGTCAGGTCAATCCGGCTGGACACGGGCGAGAATGATGTCAACGATACGCTGCAGATCTGCGTCATCTGGGCGGCTGCGTTGCATAAACCATTCAAACATGTCCGCGTCTTCGCAGCTCAGGAGCTTTTTGTAGCGCTCCTGGTCTTCCGCGTCCAGGCCAAGGTAGGCTTCTTCCAGGAACGGGATAAGCAGGACATCCAGTTCCAGCATGCCACGGCGGCTATGCCACCAGAGACGTTTGAAATCCGGGTTTTCTGCTTGGGTGTCTTGCATAATTGCTCTCTTGGTCGCTGCCCTTACGGCGAAGGGGTTCTGTAAGTGGTTGGTACGAGTACGGTATCACGGGCTTCGTGTAGTAGTCCCGGGTAATCCAGCGTGTAGTGCAGGCCTCGGCTCTCTTTGCGTTGCAACGCTGAGCAGATAATCAGATCGGACACGGTTACCAGGTTCCTCAATTCCAGAAGGTCGTTGGTTACCCGGTAGTTGCTGTAGAACTCGCTGATTTCTGCAGAAAGAAGATCAACCCGGTGTTTTGCCCGCTGCAGGCGTTTGCTGGTGCGCACAATGCCAACGTAGTCCCACATGAAGTGCCGCAGTTCGTCCCAGTTGTGGGAGATAACAACGTCTTCGTCGGAATCGCGTACCTGGCTTTCGTCCCATGCCGGGGCGTCCGGTGGGGGCGGAATGTCTGCCTCCCTGCGCGCAATATCGGCTGCGGCAGCTCGCCCATAGACCAGACATTCCAGCAACGAGTTACTGGCCATACGGTTGGCGCCATGAAGTCCGGTAAACCCGGCTTCACCCACCACATAAAGCTGGTTGATATCGGTTCTTGCCCGCACATCACTGACAATACCGCCACAGGTGTAATGTGCTGCTGGCACCACTGGGATTGGATCGCGTGTAATGTCGATACCAAATTCAAGGCACTTCTCGTAGATAGTCGGGAAGTGATGCCGGATGAAGTCGTCAGGCTTGTGGCTTATGTCGAGATACAGGTGGTCGGCACCCAGTCGCTTCATTTCATGGTCAATGGCGCGGGCCACTATGTCTCGGGGCGCCAGCTCTCCACGCTTGTCGAAGCGATCCATAAAGCGGGAGCCGTCAGGCAGTTTCAGTAATCCACCTTCGCCTCTCACGGCTTCGGTAATCAGGAATGACTTGGCGTGAGGATGGTACAGGCAGGTCGGGTGGAACTGGTTAAACTCCATGTTCGCGACACGACAGCCTGCACGCCAGGCCATGGCAATGCCATCCCCGGAGGCGCCGTCAGGGTTGGTGGTGTATCGGTACGCCTTGGATGCGCCGCCGGTTGCGATCACCGTGAAGCGCGCCCGGAACAGTTCCACGTGGTTGTCTTCAAGGTTCAGTATGTAGGCGCCAACACAGCGGTTGCCGGGTAGGGCCAGCTTGCGATTGGTAATCAGATCTACCGCAACACGTCCGGACTTCAGCTCAATGTTGGATCGGGCCTGTGCCTGGGAGGTCAAAGTTGTCGATACCGCGTACCCAGTGGCATCGGCAGCATGGATTATGCGCCTGTGGCTATGCCCGCCTTCCCGGGTGAGGTGGAGTTGGGCGTCTGTATCCCGTGTGAAATCAACCCCGGTGCCAATAAGCCAATCTATGCTTTCTTTGCTGTTATCAACCGTAAAGCGCACGGCATCTTCGTTACAAAGACCTCCGCCGGCCACGAGTGTGTCCTGCACATGGTTTTCGGTACAGTCCTGGTCGTCCAGAACGGCGGCAATGCCGCCCTGGGCCCAGAGGGTGGCGCCGCTGCTGATGTCTGCCTTGCTCACAACACACACCTTCAGGTGTTCCGGCAGATTTAAGGCAACGGTCAGGCCGGCAGCGCCGCTGCCAATAATAAGAACATCGTATTCGTGGGACTGTGGCATCGGGTCGTTGTCGCGGGCCATAATGTAGACGTGTATTGAACTAAACTTTACGCTTGCTGTCTATTTGGCCTAACGGATAACAGGCTTAGCAGGCAGGGTTGTCCTTTTCTTGAAACGGGCGCCGGATAGAGCGTATGAATCACCAGAAACTCGTATCGGCCGAAATACTGGCCATGAAACCGGAGCGTACCGGCACATCGACCATGGCCCAAAATGATCAAAAACAGGCTGAGCCGTCAGATCGCCAGACCGATTTGCAACTTGTTCGCAAAGTTCGGGGTGGGGATCGTGCAGCCTTTGACTTGTTGGTAGTTAAATACCAGTCAAGGGTGGCTTCTATCATCAGCCGTTATGTATACGACAGCCAAGAGGTCATGGACCTTACCCAAGAGGCGTTCATCAAGGCCTACCGTGCCATTGACCGTTTCCGTGGCGACAGTGCTTTTTATACCTGGCTGTATCGTATTGCAGTGAACACCGCGAAAAACCATCTTGAATCTCGTAATCGAAGGCCTCAGGGCAGCGCTGACTCAGCGGAAGCCGAGAACTTTGATGATGGACGGCGGTTGCGTGACATCGCTTCGCCCGAGCGCTTGCTTCAGCGAGAGCAGTTGCAGAAAGAGCTGAGTAACGCCATAGCCAATCTGCCAGAGGAGCTGCGATCAGCGTTCCTGTTGCGGGAGTATGACGGTCTCAGTTATGAAGACATCGCGGGGATTCTGGAGTGCCCTATCGGGACTGTGCGCTCGCGTATTTTTCGGGCCAGGGATGCTGTTGACAAGCATTTGGGGCCTATGCTCAATCATTCGGTGACGTAATTGAAGGTGCATCCTATGGATGATCGTCTCAGAGAAACGCTGTCGGCCATGATGGACGATGAAGCCGATGAACTGTCGGTTCGGCGTCTGTTGTCCCATGAAAATCAGGCCGATGTTCGCGCCCAGTGGCAGCGGTGGCAGGGTGTGCATGATCTGATGCACCGGGGGCGCTCCCCGGCTGAGGGCGTTGATGTCAGTGCTGCAGTGCGTGAAGCGCTCGATGGGCGTGCCAGGCCGCAAAATCCTGCCGCAGCGCGGCACCGAGAGCCGCAGCGATTCTGGCAGTGGCCAGCAGCCGCGGCCATGGTTGCCGCTGCTTTGCTGGTTGGTTTTGGTGCGGGCACAGGCTGGGACTCCGATGCGGTTTCTTCCGGTACGCTGGCATCTGCTCCTGCCACGGAAGCATCTGCAAATGAATCGCCCGCCAATGCCGGGCCAGTTCAGGAGGTTGCCTTGCAGGGGCTTGATGAAAAACAGTGGGAGCACATGAGCCGCTATCTGTTGGAGCACGCCCAGCACAATAGTGTAGGTGCAGGGCAGGGCTCAGTGGGCTATGCCCGCCTTGTCAGCGCAAGTGGCGGCTATTGATAGCAAGTGATGAAGGTGTCCATGAGCAAAGCCCGTTATTTTGGCCTGAGTTTAACTGATCTGACAGCGCAGAGCCTCCTCGCCCTTGTCTTGGCAGTGATGATGCCGGCGTACTCATTTGCCGGGGATAAAACGGCGGCTGACTGGCTTGAACAGTTGGGGCCCGCCCTCAATATGACTTCTTACCGCGGTGTGTTTGTGTATGCCCGGGGTGCCAACGTCCATTCCATGCAGATTGCCCACCGTTATCACAATGGCATTGTGGAGGAACGGCTGGTTTTGCAGGATGGAGGCACTGGTGAAATCGTGCGCCGGGATATGAAAGTCGTCTGTGTGCTCCCGGAACAGGGTAAGGTGCAACTGGATCAGATCATACCTTCCGGCCCTTTTGCTGAGGCCTTTACAAACCAGCTGATTCCCGTAAACCGGTGGTACACTGCCGAGCTGAAAGGTGAGGATCGAGTTGCCGGTTATGAGGTGGTAACTGTGGCGTTAACGGCTAACGATAAACACAGATACAGTCACAGCCTTTGGCTGGAAAAATCGACAGGACTTCTGGTAAAAAGCCACGTACGCACCGCAAAAGGTGAAGTGCTGGAACACTTCCAGTTCACCAGCCTGGAGATCACCGAGGATATTTCTGACAGCGAATTTGAGATCCGCTCCAAAGGGCGAGAGATCTCCCGCACCCTCAGTGGTTCAGGCTCGGAGGGAGAGGTTTCTAAAGTGCCGCGTATGCATGGGTGGCACCTGGGTTGGCGGCCAGAAGGGTTTGAACCGGCTGCTGCGCCAGGGTCCGGCAAAGGTCAGGCAGTTGCATTTTCGGATGGGTTGGCAGCATTCTCGGTCTTTGTTGAACCTGCCGGCAGGATCAGTATGCCTACAGGGGCCTCGCGTATCGGAGCAACAACCGTTTATATGCGTCAGTTGGAAAGCGGTAACAAAATGTTTTTAGTGACTGTGGTAGGTGAGTTGCCTCCCGCCTCTGCGCGTCAGGTTGCTGAGTCAGTGCGGATTGATGAGACGTTTGTGCTGGGTGTAGCAAAGCCGTGATTACCGAGACTGGCAAAGTGGTTGCTGTTTCAGGTGAACACGCCTGGGTTCAGACCATTCGCATCAGTGCCTGCCAAAGCTGTTCGGCACGCAACGGGTGTGGGCAGAAGTTACTGGCTTCAGCGACAGGCGGGCGTGCCAATCAGGTTCGGGTTGTTAATTCTGTGAATGCCTGTGTTGGCCAGGACGTTACGCTCGGTATTGAGGAAAGTGCACTCCTGGGAGCATCGATGCTGGTGTATGCGCTACCGTTACTGCTTATGGTGGTTGCCAGTGTGGTTGGGCATCAGGTGTCCGGAGGCAATGATTTTGTTTCTATGGTCGGCGCGGCCGCTGGCCTTGCATCAGGCTTTTTTATAAGCCGGAAATTACAACACCGGAAATCCGGTGGTTATGAACCCAGGCTGCTTCGGGTTAACCGTATCCCGGCCGGAGCGGTTTCACATACAGACTCGCTAACATGACTTACAGGGGACCCTGATATGCTGAGAACTACACCAGCAGTTACCTGGCTTTCCCCGGCATCACTCACTCAGAGGGTGCCGGCTTCTGTGCTGATGATGTTGCTGGCCTTTGTGCTGGTGGTCTGGAGTCAGTCAGGTGCAGCGCGGAGCTTGCCAGACTTTACCGAGCTTGTTGAAGAAAATGCAGACGCAGTCGTCAATATAAGCACCACCAGTACTCCTGCAGCAGGCGGCACACGCTTTCACGGGTTGCCTTTTGATGAGCGTCAGTTCGATCAGTTGCCCGAGTTTTTTCAGGAGTTCTTCCGTGGCCCGCAATCGCCGTTTGGTGGTGCGCCGGGTGGTTCACAGCCAAGCCGCTCTATGGGGTCCGGGTTCATTGTATCTGCTGACGGGTACGTGCTGACCAATAATCACGTGGTTGAAGGGGCTGATGAGATTATCGTCCGGCTCAACGACCGTCGTGAGTTGCCAGCAACACTGGTTGGCACAGATCCCCGCTCGGATATGGCAGTTTTAAAGATCGAGAATGGGGATGACTTGCCCGTTGTAAAAACAGGGCGGTCCAAGGATCTCAGAGTGGGGGAGTGGGTGTTTGCAATAGGCTCACCGTTTGGCTTTGACTACACGGTCACGGCTGGCATTGTCAGTGCGCTCGGGCGCTCACTGCCGTCAGAGAACTATGTGCCTTTTATTCAAACAGATGTTGCTATTAATCCAGGCAACTCTGGCGGCCCGCTGTTCAATATGGATGGTGAGGTTATTGGTATCAATTCACAAATTTACACGCGTTCGGGCGGCTTTATGGGGGTTTCATTTGCCATCCCCATTGATGATGCCATGAGTGTATTTCGTCAGATACGTGATAGCGGTGTGGTATCCCGTGGCTGGCTCGGCGTGTTGATTCAGGAAGTTAATCGCGACCTGGCTGAGTCGTTTGGCCTCAAGCGCCCAAGGGGTGCCTTGATTGCAGAGGTGATGTCAGGTTCACCGGCCGAAGCTGGTGGTTTGCAGTCCGGTGATATTGTTCTTGAGTACGATGGTGAAGATATTCATTTGTCGTCTGATCTGCCACCAAGGGTGGGGCGCACCCCGGTAGGAGAATCAGCGCGGCTGACCGTTCTTCGCGGTGGGAAAGAAATCACCCTGAATGTGGAGATCGGCCAGTTACCGGACGAGCGTGGCGCTCAGCAAGCGAGCCCCTCGGGCAGTAATTCATCTGCGGCGCCACTGGGGCTCACCGTTGAACCATTACCATCAGAGCTGGCGGACTCTATAGGTGTGTCGGGCGGCGTTATTGTAACAGGCGTTGGCAGAGGTCCGGCTTACAATGCAGGTATTCGCGCCCGGGATGTGATTACCGAAATCAACAGAAAAGCTGTGTCATCGGTTGATGACTTCCGTAAGGTTGTCAGAACCTTGCCGGAAGGGCGGGCGGTCTCAGTTCGAGTGGTGCGTCAGGGGCGAGCAATCTATCTGGTAATGAAGCCCTGATCTGACTGGTCGCATATAATGGCGTTAAGCCTCCTGGCCTGATGTTATAAACGACAGGTCAGGAGGCTTTTGTTATACTGCTTCGCGGTAATAATAAGAACGGCCACGGAATGGACCAGGTCAGATTATGATGAACAGAAAGGATCTCCCCCTCCTGCAACTTCTGAAACTCCGTAACGCCTGGCTTGCCTGGTTGCTTCTGCTTGTGGCGATCGCTGTCACTATTGCGTCCTGGCAGTTTTCGATCCGCTTGGTTGAAGATCGTACAGAAGCCAGATTCCGAACCCAGTCACTGCAATTGAAAACTGCAATTGAAGAGCGCCTGATCAACTACGAGCAGGTTCTGGCCGGTAGTGCAGGCCTCTTTGCTGTTGCAGGCAATGTCTCCCGTGATCAGTGGCAGGAATATGTTCACAATGTCGATATAAATCGCTACTACCCGGGTATTCAGGGCATAGGGTTTGTTGAACGTATTGAAGTGCGGGATATGGCTGATCACATTGCTTCGGTGCGCGCAGAGGGTGTTCATAATTATTTGGTGAAGCCTTTGGGGGTCGGGCCTTTTTACTACCCTATGGTGTACCTCGAGCCGGGAACCGTCAGTAATCGCAGGGCGCTAGGCTACGACGCCTTCAGTGACCCGGTTCACCGCAAAGCCATGGAGCAGTCCCGCGACAATGCCATTCCAACGGTAACGGGCAAGGTGGTTCTGATTCAGGAGGAAATGGAAGAAGGGCAGGCCAGTTTCCTCATGTATTACCCGGTTTATCAAGGCGGGGAGGTGCCTGAAATACGCGCTGAGCGACGTATGATGCTGGCGGGCTTTGTGTTCAGTGCCTTCCGTATGAATAACCTTCTTGATGGCATCGTTGGCCTTATCTCGCCGTTTCTTGATGTTCGTATCTACGACAATGCCATCGCTGCCCGTGAAAACCTCATGTACGGCTCAAACCTTGGCTCTCTGGACGACCAGTTCAGTTTCGACATGAGCCAGACCGTAAGCCACGGTGGGCGCGAGTGGCTGCTGCAAACCCGGTCTACTCCTGCATTCGATTATCTGGCCTCTGATCCGCGCCCGTCCATAGTGCTGGGCAGCGGCATTGCAATAAGCCTGCTGCTGTTCATCGTCGCTTTGGTGTTGATCCGTTCCCGTCTTATGGCGCAGATCAGTGAAGGGCGTTACCGGGCAATTACAGAGGGCGCCGCCAACGTAACTCTGGTTATGGACGAAGCAGGCAAGCCCCTTTATGCCAGCCCCTCCAGCTTTGATATTCTCGGGTTTAATCCCGGCGAAATACAGGTGCTTGCACTGGAAAACCTTGTTCATGAAGACGACTGGGCTCAACTGAAACAGGGGTTTGAAGACGCAGTTAAGGCCCCGGGCAAGCAGATGCCGGTTATCCGTGCGCGTATCTACGATGCAGAACACAACTGGCGCGACATGGAAGGCACTTACACTGCAATGTTGACGGTGCCGGGCGTGGATGGTGTGGTTCTTAGCTTGCGTGATCTTACCCAGCTGAAAGCTGCACAGACTGAGCTGCACCGGTTGGCATTTTACGACCCGCTCACCGGGCTGGCCAACCGACAGTTATTTCGTGACCGTTTGAATAGTGTAGTGCAACGAAGCCGTCGCAGTGGCGAGCCCGCCGCCCTTATGTTCCTGGACCTTGATGGCTTCAAACGCATCAATGATACGCTCGGCCATGATGCGGGTGACGAACTCTTGAGTCAGGTGGCAACCTGGCTTGAGGGCTGTGTGCGAGAAGAGGATTCTGTTGCAAGGCTTGGTGGTGATGAATTTGTGGTGTTGTTGTCGCAGATCAGTGGCGCCGAGGCGGCCGGCAAGGTTGCTGAAACCATTCTGCGCAGGCTGTGCCAACGGATTCGCCTGAACGACCATGAGGTGGGAATTACTGTCAGTATTGGCGTGACTATGATCCCCCATGACAGTGAAGACCCGGGAACCCTGATGAAGTTTGCGGATTTGGCCATGTACCGCGCTAAAGAAATGGGCCGTAACACCTACCAGTTCTTCACCCCCGCTATGAATATAAAGGCCGCCCGCCGCTTGTTGCAGCAGGAAGAGTTGGCCAGTGCACTTGAAGAAGAAAGATTTGTTCTGCACTACCAACCGAAGATAGACCTGTCCACGGAGCGGGTAATTGGTGTTGAGGCCTTCCTGCGCTGGCATCATCCGGAAAAAGGCTTGGTATCTGCGCAGCAGTTTATCGGGCTGGCAGAGGAAACCGGCCTGATTGTGAGGTTGGGTGAGATGGCCCTGCGTCAGGCCTGTATTCAGGTTCAAGCGTTGGAACGTGCGGGTTTTGAGGACCTGAAAATGGCGGTTAATCTTTCCGTGAGGCAGGTAACGGATTCGCGCTTCCTTGATATGGTTCGGCAGGTGATTACAGAGACGGGCGTATCCCCTGAGAAGCTTGAGCTCGAAATGCCTGTTGAACTGTTGAATGAGGACTCGCGGGCGGTGCGTGAGCTGCTGGTGTCACTCAATGATCTTGGTGTGTGCCTGATTCTGGATGATTTTGGGGCAGGTTCCTGCTCCCTGGTTGCCTTGCAGCAGTTACCCCTTGATGTTATCAAAATTGATCACCGCTTTATTCGCGATATTCCGTACAATGTAAGCGCAACCGACGTGGCCTCTGCGGTTATTGCGCTTGCACACAAGCTTCATCTTACTGTGGTTGCTGAAGGTGTGGAAACACCGCAGCAGCTGAGTTTCCTGAAATCTGCCGGGTGTACCCAGTGCCAGGGCAATCTGTTCAGTTACCCGCTGGATGAGGATGCTTTGATTGGTTTCCTTGTGCGGCAGTATGAACGGCCGGTTATTTCCTGATCATGGCAATAGCGGCCGGTTACCGGTAAAATCACGCCGGTCCCGGATCCTGATAATGGCCTCTCCGGGCTCAATCCTTCGTCTTTTTATGAGTATTCATTGTCTGTGACTGAACTGAGCCGAATCCGTAACTTCTCCATTATTGCCCACATTGACCATGGCAAATCTACCCTTGCTGACCGTTTTATCCAGATATGCGGTGGTTTGACCCAAAGGGAAATGGCCGAACAAGTATTGGACTCCATGGATCTGGAGCGGGAGCGGGGCATCACTATCAAGGCCCAGAGCGTTACGCTGCACTATACGGCCCGGGATGGCGAAATTTATAAACTGAACCTTATCGACACACCGGGGCACGTGGATTTTTCCTACGAAGTGTCGCGCTCACTGTATGCCTGTGAAGGCGCGTTGCTGGTTGTGGATGCGGGGCAGGGCGTTGAAGCCCAGTCGGTCGCTAACTGCTATACAGCCATTGAGCAGGGCCTGGAAGTCGTTCCGGTTCTGAACAAGATGGACCTGCCTCAGGCGGAGCCGGAGCGGGTTGCGGCAGAAATAGAAGACATTATCGGTATCGATGCAACCGACGCGGTGCGCTGCTCTGCCAAGAGTGGGATGGGCGTTGAAGATGTTCTTGAAGACCTGATCAAGAAAATTCCGCCACCGCAGGGTGACCGTTCCGCGCCCCTGCAAGCGCTGATTATCGATTCCTGGTTCGACAACTATCTGGGTGTTGTTTCTCTTGTCCGGGTAACTCAGGGCGTTTTGAGAAAAGGTGACAAGATTGTCCTCAAGTCGACGGGCAAAGCCTGGAATGCCGATAAGGTAGGGATTTTCAAACCCAAACCCCACGACACCAACATACTGGAAGCTGGCGAAGTTGGCTTTGTGGTTGCCGGTATCAAGGATATTCACGGGGCGCCGGTTGGCGACACCATCGTGCACCACAAATTTGCTGAAGAAACTCCAATGCTGCCGGGGTTCAAGAAGGTTCAGCCTCAAGTATACGCTGGCCTGTTCCCGGTGAGTGCGGATGATTACAACGACTTCCGTGATGCACTGGAGAAGCTCACCCTGAATGACGCTTCACTATTTTACGAGCCAGAAAGCTCTGACGCTCTCGGCTTTGGCTTCCGCTGTGGTTTCCTTGGCATGCTGCACATGGAGATCATTCAGGAACGGCTAGAACGTGAATACGATATTAACCTGATCACAACCGCGCCTACGGTTATATACGAAGTGCTGACCAAGCAGGGCGAGACCCTGACCGTGGATAGCCCCTCAAAGTTGCCGGATACCGGCTCGATTGAGGAAATGCGCGAGCCTATCGTCGAAGCGAATATTCTGGTGCCCCAAGAGCATCTGGGCAACGTTATAGCGCTCTGTGAAGAGAAGCGTGGTGTTCAGAAAAACATGCACTTTACGACCAATCAGGTGCAGCTGACATACGAGCTGCCCATGGCTGAAGTAGTGCTCGATTTCTTTGATCGCATCAAATCTGCCAGCCGTGGTTTTGCTTCTCTGGACTACCACTTTGTGCGCTTTCAGCCGGCGAATCTGGTGCGTCTGGATGTTCTCATAAATGGTGATCGGGTAGATGCTCTGGCGCTGATTGTTCACAAAGATCAGTCCCACTATAAGGGGCGCCAGCTCATTGAGAAGATGAAAGAACTGATTCCCCGTCAGATGTTCGATATAGCCATTCAGGCAGCTATCGGTAATCAGGTGGTATCCAGAGTCAGCGTTAAGGCGCTACGGAAAAACGTAACTGCAAAATGTTACGGCGGCGATGTCAGCCGAAAGAAAAAGCTGCTCCAGAAGCAGAAGGAAGGTAAAAAACGCATGAAGCAGGTAGGTAATGTTGAAGTACCTCAGGAAGCGTTCCTTGCCGTATTGAAAGTCGATAATTAGAAGGCATCTTGATGGATATTGATTTTCCTCTGGTTCTGGTTGTTCTGACTCTGGTGTCAGGGTTGATCTGGCTGGCAGACATTCTGTTTTTGCGTAAGCGTCGCCTTGCAGCGTCCCCGGCTGCCTCCGTGGATGGCGAGGAACTACCTAAAGAACCGTACCTGGTAGACCTCAGCCGCTCGTTTTTCCCGGTACTGGCGGTTGTGCTTATCCTCAGGTCGTTTTTGGTGGAGCCCTTTCAGATTCCTTCGGGTTCCATGTTGCCAACCCTGGAGGTTGGCGATTTTATTCTGGTTAACAAGTACGCCTATGGCCTGCGCTTGCCTGTTGCGGGAACCAAAATATTGAGTATAGGGGAGCCAGAAAGGGGTGACGTGATGGTATTCCGCTATCCCGAAGACGGCAAAACCAACTACATCAAGCGGGTGATTGGCCTGCCCGGGGATACGGTGCGCTATCGCGACAAGCAGTTGTTTATCAACGACCAAAAGGTGGAAAGCGAGTTTGTTGTGCGCTTGCCGCCGGTGGAAGTGCGCCGCGAAGATCTGGGCAAGGTAGAGCATGATATTTTCCTGACCATGGGGCGCCCGGGTACAGCCGGAGAGGGAGAATGGCAAATCCCCGAAGGTGAGTACTTCATGATGGGTGACAATCGCGATAACAGTAACGATAGCCGTTATTGGGGCACGGTTCCCGACGAGTTGATTGTGGGCAAAGCTTTCGCGATCTGGATGCACTGGAAATCCCTCACCAGTCTGCCATCCTTCAAGCGTGTGGGTGGAATTGAGTAATTTTGACTATTCTGGAGTCCAGTTGTAATGAAACACATTAATCTGTCCGCCATGGGCCGCCAAGGCGGCGCCTCAGCGCTTGTCATTCTCATTATGGTCCTGTTTTTTGGCAGTTTGCTTACCTTGCTGATCAAGGTTGGGCCAGCGTATATGGATGACTACACCATTCAGGAAGCGCTTCAAAGTCTGGATGGCACGGAAGGTCTGTCGCAGATGGGGCCGGCTCAAATTCTTACCCTGATCAACAAGCGACTGAGCGTGAACAGCATCCGGGGTTTTGATACCAAAAACATTTCTGTTGAGAAGGACGGTGAGATTGTTGTGATTGCTGTGGACTACGAAGTCCGCAATAACATCTTCCGCAACATTGATACGGTTGTTCACTTTCAGCACAGTTACGAGATGAGGGGTAAGTGAGTTCGCAACCAGACCTCGATCAACTACAGCGACGGATTGGTTATCAATTCAAGTCGCCAGAGCGTCTTATGCTGGCGCTTACACACCGGAGTTACGGAAATCAGAACAATGAACGGCTTGAGTTTCTTGGCGACTCCATTGTTAACATGGTGATTGCCGAGTACCTGTTTCAGAGTTTTGATAAAGCCCGGGAAGGCCACTTGAGCCGGCTTCGGGCTCGCATGGTTAAAGGCGTAACCCTGGCGGAGATTGGGCGAGAGTTTGATCTTGGAAGCTACATGCGGCTAGGTTCCGGTGAGCTGAAAAGCGGGGGCTTTCGTCGAGAATCCATTCTTGCAGATGCAGTGGAATCGGTAATCGGTGCCATTTACCTCGATAGCGATTTTTACACCTGTCGCGAGCAGGTGCTGCGCTGGTTTGAGGCGCGTCTGCAAAAGCTGGATCTTCAGGATACCCAGAAAGACCCGAAAACCCGTTTGCAGGAATATTTGCAGTCCCGACAGTTCCCCTTGCCCAGATACGATGTTATTTCGGTAGATGGGGAAGCTCATAAACAGACATTTCATGTGTCCTGTGTGTTGCCATCGCTGGATCGGAAAACCAGTGGAGTGGGCAACAGTCGCCGTGTGGCGGAGCAGGAAGCGGCCCGTAGCGCGCTGAAGCAACTTGGCGTGGAGACACCCTGATGAATGATATTACTCGTCCCGAAAACCCCGACAGTCGTTGTGGTTTTGTCGCTATTGTCGGCCGTCCCAATGTGGGCAAATCGACGCTGCTAAACCATATTCTGGGGCAGAAGCTGAGCATTACTTCCCGTAAACCCCAAACCACTCGCCACAAGGTGCTGGGTATTAAAACCGAGGGGCCAGTGCAGGCGATTTATGTGGATACGCCAGGGATGCATGTGGAAGAGCCTCGTGCTCTTAACCGCTATATGAACAAAGCAGCAACTTCTGCGCTTTCTGGCGTGGATGTTGTGGTGTTTGTGGTGGATCAACTTGCGTGGACCACGGCAGATGAAATGGTGCTCGAAAAGCTGAGCAAGCTCGATTGCCCGGTTATTCTGGCTGTGAATAAAGTTGACCGGATTGAGAAGCGGGAAAGTCTGTTGCCGCACCTCGATATGCTATCCAGAAAGCGCAATTTTGCGGAAATTATTCCCATGTCTGCGCTAAAGGAAACCAATCTGGAGCCTCTGGAAAAAGCGGTGACACGTTTCCTGCCAGAAAGCGTCCACTTTTATCCGGACGATCAGATTACCGATCGGAGCGAGCGTTTTATGGCTTCGGAGATGGTGCGTGAGAAAATCACCCGCCAACTGGGCGCTGAACTGCCTTACTCCGTTGCTGTGGAAATTGAAGAGTTCAAGCATGATGGCAAGACACTCCATATATCGGCGTTGATTCTTGTGGAGCGCGAAGGCCAGAAAAAAATCATGATTGGTGATAAAGGCGATCGGCTGCGAAGTATTGGCCAAGAGGCCCGGGCCGATATGGAACGCATGTTCGACTGTAAGGTCATGCTCAAGTTGTGGGTTAAGGTAAAACGCGGTTGGGCCGACAGTGACCGTGCACTTAAAAGCCTGGGCATGAACGACCTCTGAGGCTACCACGCCCCCCTGAGGCACTATGAGAAGAGACGCGCAACAACAGGAGCCCGCTTATGTGATCCATCGGCGGCCCTGGCGGGAAACCAGCCTCATGGTTGACCTTTTTACTCTGAATCACGGCCGTCTTAGCGTGGTAGCCCGGGGTGCCAGCGGTAATAAAAGCCCACTGAAAGCTCAGCTTCAGCCTTTCCAGCCACTGATGCTGAGTTGGGTGGGGCGCGGCGATCTGAAAACCCTGACCGATGTGGATGTGCGTGATGGCCAGGCCCTGCACCGCACGGTTTCCCTTTATAGTGGTCTGTATCTGAATGAGTTGATACAACGGGTATTGCCCCAGGCCGATCCTCACCCCACACTCTTTGCTGCTTATATTGAAGCGCTGGGCCAGCTTGCACAAACGTCGGATGTAGAGCCGGTATTGCGAAAGTTTGAGCAGGCGTTTGCGGCTGCCCTGGGGTACGATTTTCGCTGGGATGAGGTGATGGACACGGGCAAGGCAGTCCATGCCGCACAGGTTTATTGCTACGACCCGGAACAGGGTATTGTTGCTGCAGCGTCCGCCGGTGTGCGTTTGCAAAATCTGCCTGGGGAGACGCTGCTGGCACTTGCTGGTGGGGATTATGAATCTGCCGCGAGCCGACGGGTGTCAAAGCGGGTCATGCGCGTACTGACAGATTATCTGCTTCAGGGGCGCCCGTTGAACAGTCGCAGTCTTTTTAGTCATCTTTCTATTCGCTCATCATGAGGGAGAACGACATGAATCCTAGAGTATTGCTTGGTGTCAATATCGATCATATTGCTACCTTACGTGAGGCCCGGGGAACGCGTTATCCCGATCCGGTCCAGGCCGCTTTGATGGCAGAAGAAGCCGGGGCCGATGGTATTACCATCCATCCCAGAGAAGATCGTCGTCACATTCAGGACCGCGATGTATTGCTGCTAAAAGAAGTGCTTCAAACCAAAATGAATCTCGAGATGGCGGTAACTGATGCCATGCTGGAATTCGCCGAGAAAGTCCGCCCTGAGTGTGTGTGCCTGGTTCCGGAAAAGCGGGAAGAGTTAACAACCGAGGGTGGTCTTGATGTGGTAGGTCAGGAGAAGCGCGTGGCAAATGCGTGTGAGCGCCTTGCCAAGCTTGGCGCCGAAGTCTCGCTCTTTATTGATCCGGACCCTGCACAGATTGATGCAGCAGTGCGTTGTGGTGCTCCGGTTATCGAGCTTCATACTGGCGAGTACGCTGAGGCGGTTGGTGCTGAAGCCCAGGACGCGACGTTCAAAGCGCTATCAGACGCCGTCAGTTACGCCCGCAAGAAAGGGCTAATTGTGAATGCGGGGCATGGCTTGCATTATCACAACACCGAGCGGATCGCCGCTATTCCCGGTATCAATGAACTGAACATTGGCCACGCGATTATTGCCAGAGCCTTATTCACCGGCCTCAAAGAGGCAGTTAAGGATATGAAGGCCATTCTTGATCGGGCGGGCAGGCAAGCCGGATAAGGTCTTGCAGGTGCACCCATCCATCATCAGCTGGTTTCGGCCCGCTGATGATGAGCCCGGAACATTTGCTGCCAGTCTGTTTGTTCGCTCCAGATTTGCAAACGCTCAATAGCTGACATTAGCTGGTCTTTCTGCAGTTCCATGTCAGGCGCTGAGCATTTGAGGGCGGCTTCCAGCTGGTTTGCGGCAGTTCGCAGTTCCGGAACACCGCAGTAGCGCGTGGCACCGTGCAGCTTATGCACGCACTCCAGCAGGCCGGCCAGATCACCAGTATTCCAGAGCTGGTTAATACTGTTGAAATCTGCCGGCAACTGTTCCAGCAGCATGCTGAACAACTCTTCCGCCAAATCTGTTTTCCCTGCCGCCAGTTGAATACCCTCATCCACACTTACGCACTCTCGCTGCATCTTCCGGGTGGAAGGTCTGAGGGCGCGCCTGGTGTCGCGCACCTCCGGCACAGGAATTCGGCCTGCTTCACCGGCGCTTTGGCAACGGTATCCGGTGCATTCGAAGATGGTATCTGCAAGCTGCCCGCTACTGATAGGCTTGGGCATATAGCCGTCAAAACCCTGCCGGGTCAAACGCCCCTGCTCATCCGCCAGGGCGTGTGCCGTGAGGGCAATAATGGCTGTTCTGTGGTTGCTGTTGTCCATGTCACGGATTCGGGCCGTTGTTTCTACTCCGTCCATGCCAGGCATCTGAAGATCCATGAACACCAGATCAAAGGACTTCTGCCTGGCTTTGCTCAGGGCCTCGAAGCCGCTTGAAGCGCCTTCTGCGTCTATTTGATAATCCTGCAACAGGGTCATGACCAGCTTGAGGTTGGCATCGTTGTCGTCCACTGCCAGTACGCGGGGCACATTCACCGGGGCGGGCAGTCGTGCGCTGTAGTCCTGGCGTGAAATGCCTTGTCCGGATGTGTTGATGCCGTGTACCAGGAGCAGCAATTCATCGTACAAGGCATCTCGACAAACGGGCTTTGTCAGGTGGCCACTGGCCAGCCCGGCCAGCGGGGTGTCATGGACGTCGAGGGTCGGTGTAAGAAGCAGGGTGCGGCAATCCCGCTCTATCTCCACCGCTCGCACCAGCCCGCAGTACTGGCTGGAATTGAGCAGATGCCGTGTAATACCAATGATAGCGACGGCGTACCCGGATTGGCTTTTCTGGGCCTCTTCAATCTTCTCCTGCATGGCGCTTGGGCAGGTAACGCGATCAACCGTCATTCCCCAGTCCCGCAGCAGGTGTTCAACGGCAAGGCCACAGGTTTTCTGGTGTTCCAGATAGATGGCCCGCTCGCCCCGCAAAGCGTCCCGGGGGGCGACGGCTTCGCCACTTGAGGACAGTTCTGGAGTTAGAGTGAACCAGAAGGTAGAGCCTTTGCCCAGTTCACTTTGCAAGCCAATCTGGCCACCCATTTCTTCCACCAGGCGCTTGGAAATGGCCAGCCCAAGGCCTGTGCCACCATATTGCCTTGCGGTAGATGCATCGGCCTGGCTGAAGGCGTTGAACAGCGATTGCTGCTGGGCCCGTGACAAGCCAACGCCAGAATCGGTAATGCTCAGGCGCAGGGTAACGCGGTTACCTTCTTTGTCTTCCTCTTCCAGGCTCGCCCGCAGAACGACTTCACCGGTCTGGGTAAACTTGATGGCGTTGTTGACGAGATTGGTAATTACCTGTTTTACCCGCAAAGGGTCGCCCATTATGTTATCGGGCACATCGTTGTAGACCAGCGGTACCAAATCGAGGTTTTTGCTATGGGCAGCGGGGGCCAGCATCACCATTACCTCTTCCACAATATCCCTGAGCTGGAAGGGAACACGGTCGAGAATCAGCTTGCCGGCTTCAATCTTGGAGAAATCCAGAATGTCGTTAATGATGGTGAGCAAAATTTCGGATGATTTGCGAATGGTGCTCAAATGATCCCTTTGTTGGCGCGGCAAGGGGCTTTTGAGTAGTAGTTCGGTAAAGCCGATAATCCCGTTCAGTGGTGTCCGGATCTCATGGGACATATTTGCCAGGAATTCAGATTTTATGCGGCTGGCTTCCAGGGCTTCCTTGCGCGCGAAATCCAGCTCTATGTTCTGGATTTCAATGGTTTCCAGAGTCTCGCGCAGGTCTTCCGTGGCCTGATCAATGTTTTGCTGCATTTCGGCCTGGGCTTTGCTCAGCTCCTCTGCCATGGCATTAAGGCCCGATTCAAGCTGCTCGAATTCCGGGCCAGCCTTGGTATGAATGCGGGTGTCCAGCTTGCCTTCTTTAAGCTTTGCGACAGCTTCGTTGAGCTCGAACACTGGCCCGGTGAAGGCACGGCTCAAGCGCAGGGCGATCAGTAAACTGAAAATAACGCCACCCAGAACCAGCAGAAGGGAAATCAGTAAGGCTTTGTAGGTCTCTTTTTCCGTACGGATATGAGACATCTCCACTGCCACCCAGCCAAGCGGCTGCCTTTGCTCGGAGGAGGGCTGCTGTGAGCCCTGGTCGTGGATGGACTGAATGATCAGATCCTGGAGAAAAACAGGGTTCACAAAACGTGTACTGGTCTTGCGGGTAATCCGGCTTGCCTCTTCGCTGATCAGCTCTTTGCTGTCGAGGTTGTCTGAACTGCCGGGCCCAGTGTGCAGTAAACGACGGCGGTTGCTGTCGAAGAAGGTAATTGAGCGAACATCCTGCTCTTCCAGCAGGGCGCTGGAAAGATTGCTCAACAGACTGCGGTTCGCCGTGAACAGGCCATATTCTGAGCCAGCCGCGAGTTGGCGAGAGAGTGACTCGCCACGATCCTTCAGAAGGCTTTCAATATTGTTAACCCAGCTATAGGTAAAAAACATCCCTAGCATAAGGGTGGTGATAAGGGTGGGAACCAGAGTAACCACCAGCACCTTTTTGCGAATGCCCCAACGTCGCATACGAAATTCCTGAAAAATAACTTAACGCCACCTTTATGGGCGGGTTACGTCCTTGTAATAGTAGGTCATCCGGGCGCGGATGTTCTGAGTATCCAAGCCGGCGGAGCCGAAAAATACGTTGCTCATATAGCCTCCAGTCATGGTTTTAGCGAGAAGCTGTATTGGGCGACCGGGGCCATAAGGCGTATCATGCCACGCAAAAGTGTACCACAGGGTTCTCATATGCATTTTCCAACAGTTGAAGATTATGTCGGGCATACGCCTCTGGTTCGATTGCAGCGTCTTCCTGGCGAGACCAGCAATGTAATTCTGGCAAAGCTGGAAGGCAATAACCCGGCGGGCTCTGTAAAAGACCGACCTGCTCTGGGAATGATTCAGGAAGCGGAGCGTCGCGGTGAGATTCAGCCCGGGGATACGCTGATTGAGGCGACCAGCGGTAATACCGGTATTGCTCTGGCAATGGCAGCCGCCATCAAGGGTTACCGGCTGATACTTATTATGCCGGCCAACATGAGCGAAGAGCGCCGTGCATCCATGAGAGCCTACGGCGCCCGGATCATTACCGTGAGCCAGAAAGAAGGTATGGAAGTGGCCAGAGACATGGCTTTGAAAATGCAGGAGGAAGGCAAAGGCAAGGTGCTGGATCAGTTCAGTAACCAGGACAACCCACTGTCGCATTACCGCACCACAGGCCCTGAAATCTGGGAGCAGACGGCGGGGCGGGTAACGCACTTTGTCAGTTCCATGGGTACCACCGGTACTATTATGGGCGTGTCCCGTTACCTGAAAGAGCGCAACCCGGATATCAGCATCATTGGCCTGCAGCCAAAAGAGGGTGCTTCCATACCGGGAATCCGCCGCTGGCCTGAAGCTTACCTGCCCAGCATATACGATGCTGCCCGGGTGGATCAGGTACTCGATATTGGCCAGCAAGAAGCCGAGGACACCATGCGTGCGCTTGCTGAGCGAGAAGGGATTTTCTGTGGCGTATCATCCGGCGGCTCAGTTGCCGCTGCACTTCGACTGTCTGCCCAGGTTGAAAACGCCATTATCGTAGCCATTATCTGTGACCGCGGCGACCGCTATTTATCCACGGGTGTGTTTCCAAACACCTGAACCTGACTGACGACACCAAGAGAACAGATTATGAGCAGACGACGCAGGAAGGCACTTCCTACGGAACCCGTACGCTGTGAAGTGGACAAGCTAAGCCATGATGGCCGCGGCATAGCTCGTCAGGACGGAAAAATCCTGTTTGTCGATGGTGCCTTGCCCGGTGAAACGGTGATGGCCAAAGTGGTGTCCAGCCGCAGCAAATTTGATGAGCTGCGTACCCTTGAGGTGCTGGAGTCTGCACCGGACCGCCAAACACCTCCATGCGAGTTCGCAGATCTGTGCGGTGGTTGTAGTCTTCAGCACATGAGTAGCGATGCCCAGATCCGCTTCAAGGAAGACACACTGCGTGAACAGTTCGCGCACTTTGGCGGTATAGAGCCTGAGGAGTGGATTGAGCCGCTACGCCCTGACAGCACTTTGGCTTATCGGCGCAAGGCGCGTATGGGTGTGCGTTATGTGAAGGCTCGCGAGTCGGTATTGGTTGGTTTCCGGGAGAAGCGCAACAGCTTCCTTACGGATATTGACCGGTGTGTGGTTTTGGACCCGCGCATTGGGGAGCGTATTGTTCCGCTGCGCGAGTTACTGCACAGCATGGATGCCTATGCCCGCATTCCCCAAGTGGAGATTGCCTGTGGCGATGATACAGCGGCTATGGTTTTCCGCAATATGGATGAACTGAGCAGTGGCGACCAGGAAAAACTGATTGCCTTTGGTCAGGCGCACGAACTGCATATTTATCTGCAGCCGAAAGGGCCGGATACTGTTCATCGCATCTGGCCGGAATCGGCCGGCCGGCAGGATGAGCGGCTCAGCTACCGGCTTGACGCCTTCGACCTGACCATGAAGTTCCATCCCATGGACTTTACCCAAGTCAATGCAGATATTAACAAGGCCATGGTACACAGGGCTGTGGAGTGGCTGGATGTGCAGCCAGGTGAGCGGGTTCTGGATCTGTTCTGCGGGTTAGGCAACTTTACACTGCCACTTGCGCGCAAGGGCGGGCAGGTGATTGGCGTTGAAGGCGACGATGCGATGGTTGTGCGGGGCCGGGAGAATGCGGAACTGAACGGGCTTACGAACGTAGCGTTCCACGGCGCGGATCTGCACGGAGATTTTACCGGCCAGAGCTGGGCGCAGGAGGGGTTTGATAAAATCCTGATCGATCCGCCCCGGTCGGGGGCAGAAGAAATCTGCAAGTACCTGACCGCATTCGGCGCCAAGACCATTGTGTATGTGTCCTGTAACCCTGCCACCCTGGCCAGGGATGCGGGTGTAATGGCCCGAAATGGGTACCGGTTGGTACGTGCTGGAGTGATGGATATGTTTCCTCACACCACGCATGTGGAGTCGATTGCGCTGTTTGAGCGCGACTGACAATGAATGTTGTTGTGCGCAGCAAAGGACTGCTGCGTGAACCACCAGGAATAACAAAACAGATATGGTAAAAGTTCGCGAAGACTACGCAGTGGATGGCGATGGCCAGATTGATATCGATGGTTGGGTTCAGCAGATTTCATCGCAGACCCACCTGGATGATGTGGCGCAATTCCGCAGGGCTTGCGAAAAAGCTGCTGAAATAGATCTGCAGGCGTACCGTGAAGACCGCCTGTGGGCGGCTGGTTCCAGCAGCTTTCGCATTGGCATAGAAATGGCTCAGGTGCTTGCAGAGCTGCGCTTGGATCAAACCAGCCTGGTTGCCGCCATTCTCTACCGGGCAGTACGGGAAGAGCGAGTTGCTCTTGAGGTTATCCGCAAGGAGTTTGGTGACGAAGTGGCCATGCTGATCAACGGTGTTCAGCAAATGGCAGCCATCTCCTCGATTCATCATCCGCTTAAAGGCAATGTGCTTGGGCAAAGTGAGGGCCAGCTGGACAATGTCCGCAAAATGCTGGTCACCATGATTGATGATGTCCGGGTGGCGTTAATCAAACTTGCGGAACGCACCTGTGCTATCCGCGGGGTCAAGAATGCGCCGGAAGAAAAGCGCATGCGGGTGGCCCGGGAAGTATTTGATATCTACGCGCCCCTGGCCCATCGCCTGGGTATCGGGCACATCAAGTGGGAGCTGGAAGATCTGTCCTTTCGCTATCTCCATGAGACTGCGTACAAGAAAATCGCAAAGCTTCTGGATGAAAAACGCCTTGATCGCGAGGAGTATATTCGCCGTGTTATCAGCACGCTTCAGGCTGAGCTGAAAGCTTCTGGTATCAACGCTGAACTTTCCGGTCGCGCCAAGCATATCTACAGCATCTGGCGGAAAATGCGCATAAAGGGCATCGACTTTTCTCAGGTGTACGACATCAGAGCTGTGCGCATACTGGTGCCGGAAGTTAAAGACTGCTACGCGGCACTTGGGATTGTGCATGCACTCTGGCGCCACATACCCAATGAATTTGATGACTACGTGGCCAACCCCAAGGAAAATGGTTACCAGTCTCTGCACACGGCGGTTATCGGGCCTGATGGCAAGGTAATGGAGGTTCAGATTCGCACCCACAGCATGCATGAAGATGCCGAGTTGGGAGTGTGTGCTCACTGGCTTTACAAGGGTACGGATAAAAATCAGAAAGCATCCGGCTATGAAGCCAAGATCAACTGGCTTCGCCAGGTGCTGGAGTGGCAGGAGGAATTGGGCGATCTCTCCGGGCTGGCTGATCATCTTAAAACGGACGTTGTATCAGACCGGATATACGTCTTCACGCCCGATGGGCATGTGGTTGATTTGCCTCAGGGCGCTACTCCTGTGGATTTCGCCTACCGGGTGCACACCGAGATAGGCCATGCCTGCCGCGGTGCACGGGTAGATAGCCGGATAGTGCCGCTGACCTACCCGCTGAAAACCGGGGAGCAGGTATTCGTGCTCACCTCCAAGAATAATCCCGCTCCAAGCCGGGACTGGCTGAACCCAAGCCTTGGGTATCTCCAAACGTCCCGTGCAAGAGCCAAGGTTACTCACTGGTTCAAGCAGCAGAATCGCGAACGTAACGTGACCGATGGGCGCGCCATCATTGAAGACGAGCTCAGGCGCTTGTCGTTGCACGACGTGGATTTCGGCCAGGTGGCGGTAAAAGTAAACTATCACAACGCCGAAGATATGTTTGCCGCAGTGGGTGCAGGCGACCTGCGGCCGGCGCATGTGGCCAATGTTGCCCAGCAAATGCTGGAACCGAAATCGGAACAGCTTGATCTGAAGCTGACTGCCCAGCGCCGTAAGCCATACGATACCGAATCGGATATTCACATACTGGGTGTAGGCAAGCTGAAAACCCAGGTGGCGAAGTGCTGCAAGCCTCTGCCGGGGGACGCTATAGGTGGCTACATTACCGTCGGGCGGGGAGTAACGGTTCACCGGCAGGATTGCCTTACCTTCCTGAACTTGCAGGAATTCGAGCCGAACCGGATTATTGAAGTGAGTTGGGGTGGCCAGCAAGCCTCTGTTTACCCGGTGGATATCGAAATCGAAGCCTACGACAGGTCGGGTCTGCTGCGTGATATTACCCAGGTATTGTCCTTGTCAAAGAGTGATGTTCTGGCGCTTCATACCATGACGAACCGGGATGACAACACCGCAACCATGATTGTGACGGTAGAAATCTCCAGCCTGGAACAGTTGGCGCGGTTGCTGGCCCAGATTCGTAACCTGCCCAATATTATTGACGTCAGGCGTAAGCGCTCATGACTTACTCCATTGACGATTTGAAAGTATTGATGGCCCGGCTGCGTGACCCTGAAACCGGTTGCCCCTGGGATACAAAACAAACGTTCAAAAGCATCGTGCCCCATACGCTGGAAGAGGCCCACGAAGTGGCGGATGCCATTGAGCGGGAGGATTACGGTAACCTCAAGGATGAGCTGGGTGATCTGTTGTTTCAGGTGATCTTCTACTCGCAGATAGGGGATGAGGAAGGCCGCTTCAATTTTGATTCTGTGGTCGATAACCTGGTGCGCAAACTTGTTCGGCGACACCCTCATGTTTTTCCCGAGGGTACGCTGGAAAGCCGTATTGATCCGGATAACCGGCCGGACGAAGCCTGGATCAAAGAGAGTTGGGAGCGTATCAAGGCGGAAGAACGGGCACAGGCGCAAAAAGCAGACGCAGCGGATGCGCCATCTCCAAGCCGGCTTGATGGCATTGCACGGGCACTGCCTGCGATGGTGCGTGCGGAAAAATTGCAGAAGCGGGCGGCAAGGCACGGGTTTGATTGGCCAAATATCGAGCCTGTTTTTGACAAGCTCCATGAAGAGATTGATGAGCTGAAAGAGGCCTGGCAGGCCGCCGAATCCGGGCAGGGTGAGCGCGATGCCGTTGAGGACGAACTGGGCGATGTGCTGTTTGTGTGTGTGAACCTCGCCCGCTTTATGAAGGTTAACCCGGAACAGGCAATTGGGCGCACCAATCACAAATTTGAGGCACGGTTCAGGGCCATTGAACAGGCGCTGGTTCAAGAAGGCCGCGACTTTGATGGGGAAACGCTCGAAGCACTCGATGATATCTGGCAGTCAGTCAAAGGTGTGGAAAAGAAGAGCTGATCCTTGGCTTCGTCTACACTGGTTGAAGCAGGAGCGCTGTTTGGGCTCTGAGTGTCACCAACAGGATGCAGGAGTCAGGTTTGATGAAAATAAAAGATCTGGTCAGATACTGGGACAAGCACGCAAGCCGAAAGCTTACTCGTGATACCCACCTTATGGCTTTGTCTGATCATCATCACCAGCAACTTGAGGCCTTATCGACCCTCTACCCACTGAAATCGCCTGAGGATTTGTTGCGCGACTTGATAACGGTGGCGCTTGATGAGATTGAAGCTGAGTTCCCCTATGTGCAGGGGGATCAGGTAGTTGCCTTTGACGAGGATGGCTTTGAACTGTATGAAGACAAAGGGCTTACACCGGAATTTGTGCGTCTTAGCCAAAAGCATATCAAGCGCCTGAAGGCTCGCCAGATCGAATCTGTAGCCTGATTACTCGCTCGCCATCGGTAAACTGGAATTAAACACCTACAGCTTATGCTTGCCCAACTTTTCTTTTAGCGGATTTCGGCTGGTCAGTTCGTCCAAGGCGGCAGCCACCATGTCATTGAGAATGTCGCTTTCGTTGCGATCGGGGTAAAGCTCGGCCAGAGCTGCAACTCTTGCAGCGTCTCCAAGGGGAAGCCTCAGGCTGTATTCATGAGTGCGCTCTGCAGGCTCTTTCTTTTGCTCCCATTGCTTGGGCAGATCTGTGACTTTCATGGTCGCTCCTCAGGCATCTAAACGCCAATAGACTTTTCCAGTCGTTCCTTAGTATCGTTAGTTTACTTTGTCTCCGTCAATCCATAAGGACGCCAATGTGACCGAGCTACACCCTGATCTCCGAGAAAATGTCCGAATGCTGGGCGAGTTGCTGGGGCAGAGCATACAGCGACACCCCGGCCGTGAATGTTATGACCTTATTGAGGAAATCCGGGCTGCTGCCAAATCGGACCGCCGGCAGGAAAGCGGCTCTGGCCAGCGACTGGTCAGCCTTCTGGGCAAATTAAGCGATGATGAGCTGTTACCGGTCACCAGAGCCTTCAACCAGTTTCTTAACCTTGCGAACCTGGCTGAGCAGTATCATGGTATTCGTCGCAAGCGCGGGCACCAGTCGGACCTTATGGTTGAGCCTTTGGCGGGCGTGTTCGAACGCTTGAAAACCAGCGGAGTGACGGCCGAAGCATTGCATAAATGTGTAGCCGATATGCGTGTGGAGTTTGTGCTAACGGCGCATCCCACAGAAGTCGCACGCCGCACATTGATCATGAAATACGATGAGATGTCGGAATGCTTGGCCCGTCTGGATCACGATGACCTGTTGCCGGCAGAACAGGATGCCATCACCGAGCGTTTGTCCCGGCTTGTGGCAGAAGCCTGGCACACAGATGAAATTCGACATGAGCGCCCTACGGCAGTTGATGAAGCCAAGTGGGGGTTTGCAGTTATCGAAAACAGCCTTTGGCAAGCTCTGCCCCGGTTTCTTGCCGATCTTGATACGTCGCTTCAGGACGCAACGGGCCAAGGGCTGCCATTGCAGGCAACGCCTGTGCGCATTGCATCCTGGATGGGTGGCGACCGCGATGGCAATCCGAACGTCACCCATGAGGTAACCCGAAAGGTATTCCTGCTTGGGCGCTGGATGGCTGCCGATCTGTTTCTCCGCGACATCAAATCGCTGCGGGCTGAGCTTTCCATGTGGCAAGCAAACGATGAGCTGCGTGGCCTTGCCGGCGATTCCCGCGAACCCTACCGTCATGTGTTGGCGGAGCTTCGTGACCGGCTGATTAAAACCCGCGATTGGGCAGAAGCCTCTATCAACGGAGAGCCTGCCGATAGCAATGGCATATTGTTCGAAAATGAAGATCTCACTGCGCCGCTTGAACTTTGTTATCGCTCAATGGCGGAGTGCGGGCTTGAGCACATAGCCAAAGGTGCTTTGCTGGACACTATCCGCCGCGCCCATACGTTCGGCTTGCCATTGATTCGTCTCGATATCCGCCAGGAAGCCACCCGACACGCGGAAGCGGTTGCGGAAATGGTGGAGTATCTTGGCTTGGGTGATTACCTTTCATGGCCTGAAAAAGACCGACAGGCCTTCCTGGTTCGTGAGCTGCAGGGGCGTCGCCCGCTGGTCCCCCGGAACTGGGAGCCTTCCGAGCTGGTGCGTGAGGTTTTGGATACCTGCGAGGTGGTTGCACAGCAAACGCCGGAAGCGCTGGGCTCCTACGTTATTTCGATGGCCAGCAAGCCGTCTGATGTTCTGAGTGTCATCTTGCTGCTTCGTGAATCCGGCATGAAATTCCCCCTGCGTGTTGTGCCCTTGTTTGAAACCCTGGACGACCTGCAAGGTGCGCCTGAAAGCATGGCCGCCTTGTACGAGGTGGACTGGTACCGGGACTACTGCCAGGGACGTCAGGAGGTCATGATTGGTTACTCGGATTCGTCCAAGGATGCCGGCCAGCTAATGGCTGCCTGGGCGCAATACCAGGCCCAGGAAAAGCTTACTCAGGTGGCAGGTCGTTACGGCGTGCACCTGACTCTGTTCCATGGTCGGGGGGGAACTGTTGGCCGAGGTGGTGGACCCGCCAATCGTGCGATTCTTTCCCAGCCTCCCGGTTCGGTAAATGGCAGTTTCCGCATTACAGAACAGGGCGAAATGATCCGGTTCAAGTTCGGCCTGCCCCAGCTTGCGGTGCAAAGCCTGACGCTATACACCACAGCTGTTATTGAGGCGACTCTGGCACCACCACCTGAGCCAGAAGATGCATGGCGAGACACCATGGACTGGTTGACGGAGCGATCGCTCAAAGCTTATCGGGATGTGGTTCGGGAGAACCCGGATTTTGTACCCTATTTCCGCCAGGTAACCCCCGAGCAGGCTTTGGGAAAGCTGGCGTTGGGCAGCCGGCCAGCCAGGCGTAAAGCCAGCGGTGGAGTGGAAAGCTTGCGGGCTATTCCCTGGATTTTTGCCTGGACTCAAATGCGGCTAATGCTACCCAGCTGGCTTGGCAGCGACGTGGCGTTGGAAGATGCAGCTAAAGAGGGACGCTTGCCTGTCTTGCGTGAGATGATGCATGGCTGGCCGTTCTTCCGCACCTATGTAGACATGCTTGAAATGGTGTTGGCCAAGGCGGATCTGCGCATTGCCAGTTACTATGAGAAAACTCTGCTGGACGACGATAAGCTCAGAGCGCTCGGGGTAAGCCTGGGTGCTCGTCTTGAGGGCTGCGTTCAGCGCTTGCTGGAACTCAAGGAACAGGACAAGTTGCTGGAAGACGAGCCGGTTTTTGCTCACTCCATGCGCGTTCGCAACCCCTACACAGATCCCTTGCACTATCTTCAGGCAGAATTGTTGAGGCGTGACCGGGAGAGTGAAGGCAAAGGAGAGGTTCCTGAGCTGGTAGAACGAGCACTTAAGGTTACAATGGCGGGAATTTCCGCCGGAATGCGCAACACCGGCTAAATCGGCCGGGAATGGATAGAGGGGCAGAGGCGCCCCTGCCATGGATAACAGGAGTATTCTTTTGGCTCTCGCAGCGCGACTGGAGCGATTTTTTAATCAGCAAGGCATTGCTTATCAGGAGCGGCCCATCGGTCGGGCTAGCAGCCTGGATGAGGCCGTATCGGCCTTGGGCGAATCCCGGAAAAACGTCATTAAAGCAACACTGCTGATTGATATCAGTGGCATTGTTATGGCTGTGCACAAATTCGACAGTGCGCTTGATACAGAAGCTCTACACCAGTTGACAGGGCGCCATTTGCAACCCCTGACGGCGCAGCAGACCATGCGGTTGTTCGGTGATTGTGACCCCGGGTTTACGCCACCAATTGGCAATGCTTACGAGTTGCCAGTATTGCTGGATGAAGGTATCTCACAGGCTGAGCAGGTGTTGTTTTCCAGTGGCACAGATCACTCCATGGTAGAGCTGGATGGGCGCTCGTTGCGGCTGGCGATGGCCGGTAGCCGGGAAGGGAATCTGGCTATTCGCGGGCCGGGTAATAACGGTGGCCGGGATGCGCTGACGCTGGCAGAAGTCGCCAGCAAATTGAAAAAACTGTATCGATTGCCGCCTATGCCGGCACTGGCATTGCGTATTTTGCGCTTGACGTCCAACACCGAGGCCACGGCCCGGGAGCTGGCGGAGCTTATTGAGTTTGACCCTAGCCTGACGGCGCAGGTAATGCGCTATGCCCGGTCGGCGCTGTTCAATTACCCGGGCCAGATTAACTCTGTTCAGGATGCTGTAACCCGCGTGCTGGGCTTCGACCGGGTTGCCCACATAGCATTGGGCATTGCTTCAGTTCGTGCGTTCGATGTGCCCAAGGCGGGCATCCTGGGTATGGATAGTTTTTGGCGTCACTCACTTTACTGCGCTTTTGTGAGTCAACGCATGGCACCTCGCTGCGGTGCAGACAAAGGCTTGGCGTATTTGTGCGGCTTGTTGCACAACTTTGGTTTGTTGCTGGTTGGGCACTTGTTTCCGGCAGAATTCAAAGAGCTCAATAAGCTGCGAGAAGCCAACCCGGAAGCCAGCATGCAGTCTCTGGAGCAGCAGGTGTTCGGGCAGGGCGGTGAGCAGGAAATTATTTCTGTAGGTCACGGTGCCATTGGCGGAATTCTGCATCGTCTCTGGGAGTTGCCTGACCCGGTTGTCAAAGCTGCAGGCGTGCACCAGCAGCCAGGCTACCAAGGTGAGCATCAAAACTATGTGATGATGGTTCAGCTGGCTAACGCATTGCTGAAGGAGCGAGGCATTGGCGACGAGTTCAATTCAGATGATATTCCTGCCTTGCTGGATGGCCTGGGGTTGGAGCCAGGATTCGTGGATGAGTTGAATGTCGAAATTGATCAGGTGGCCCCGGAACTGGATGCCCTGGCATCGTCACTGAACACCTGATACTGGTCTTGCTAGCCTCCGTTATACGTCAGTTTTATGTAGATGATACGGAGGTCGACTTTCTCTGAAGTGCCTGACTTCGTATAATGCGCCATCGTCGAATTCGACCGACATCTGTTTCAACGGGAGAGGTTGTCGCAAAGGCACGGGTTTTTGCCACAGTTTTTCAAACTTTAATAACGAAAACGGGAGCACAGCTGTATGCGAATCATCATGTTAGGCGCACCAGGCGCGGGAAAGGGGACTCAGGCCCAATTTATAACTGAGCGTTTTGGTATTCCCCAGATTTCCACTGGCGATATGCTGCGGGCCGCTGTTAAAGCTGAAACTGAGCTTGGACTGCAGGTTAAAGAAGTGATGGCGACCGGCGGCCTGGTCTCTGATGACATCATTATTGCGCTGATTGAAGAGCGGGTTAAGAGCCCTGACTGCAAAAATGGATATTTGCTGGACGGCTTCCCGCGCACAATTCCCCAGGCTGAAGCTTTGAAAGATCAGGGCATTGTTATCGACTATGTTGTCGAGATCGCTGTCGACGACGAAGAGATTGTTAGCCGTTTGTCTGGTCGCCGTGTGCATGAGGGTAGTGGCCGGATTTATCACGTCAAATACGATCCACCCAAGGTGGAAGGTAAAGACGATGAAACGGGTGAGCCGCTGATGCAGCGTGCAGACGACAAGGAAGAAACCGTTCGCAAGCGCCTGAAGATCTACCACGATCAGACCGCGCCGTTGATCGGCTACTATCAGGATCTGGCCAAGACCCAGCCAGAAGTGGCACCAGAATATGTGAGCGTAGACGGTGTAGGCAGTCTGGACAGTATTCGCGAACAGATTAGTGCTCGCCTCAAGTAATCCATTGATGTTCTATCGAGGCCATTCACGCCTGTGAAACTTTTGGCACTGGACACCTCCTCAGAGGGCTGCTCTGCAGCCCTTTTTGTTGACGGTGAGGTTATCGAGAGGTTTGAGATTGCGCCCAGAGGCCATACACGCCTTCTGATGCCCATGCTGCGAGAGTTATTGGCGGAGCAAGGGCTTAAACCAGCCGATCTCGATGCCCTGGCATTTGCCCGTGGCCCGGGATCCTTTACTGGTGTCCGAATCGCCACGGGTGTGGTTCAGGGCCTGGCATGGGGGCTCAACCTTCCGGTTGTTCCGGTCTCTTCGCTTGAAACGGTTGCGCTTGGCGCTATTGAGGCCTTGCAGGTAAGTGAAGGCCAAGGCGTAGCTGTCGCCTTTGATGCCCGCATGAGCGAAGTCTACTGGGGCTGCTTTTTGAATCGCTCGGGCTTGCCAGAGCTGATTGGCGCGGAGCGCGTCTGTTCACCGTCCAGCGTTGTTCTGGAGCCCGGAATTGAAGAGTGGGCTGGTGCGGGCCAGGGTTGGGCATTTCGTGAAAAGATGCCCCCGGAGGCTTCAAGCCTGATCACTGCGGTGGATGAATCTCTCATTCCCCGGGCTGCCTGGGTTGCACGTCTGGCCGCGTTGAAGTTCAGTCAGGGATTGGCTGTGCCGGCAGAGCAGGCGCAACCGGTTTACATCCGCGATGAAGTTACCTGGAAGAAATTGCCGGGCCGTGAATAAGGTTTTTATCTGATGTCACGTCCTAACGCTTCGAAAGTCCCCTTTGACCACACACGTATTCCGTTGGCTGTCGCCCGAAGTCCGCTTGGCGATGATCACAAGGCCAAACTGCTTGGCTCTGATTTATCCTTGCCGTACCTTGGTGTTGTCCGCCCGAAAGATGTGCAGCAGGCTGATGCCTTACTGTTTCTGGACGAGAACGGATTGTGTCTGCAAGTAGCCGGAAAAGGCGCACCAGGCCCTGTGAGAGCAGAGTTTGTGACCGGCAAGATGGGATACCGTCGTGAGCATGGTGGAGGCTCCGGCCAGCTTGTTGCGCGCGCTGTTGGCTTACAGAAAGCCAAAGCAGGCTTGCATGTTCTGGATGCCACTGCTGGCTTGGGTCAGGACGCGTTCGTGCTCGCTAGCCTTGGTTGTCATGTCAGCCTGTTTGAACGTAACCCCGTGATTCATGCGTTGCTGGCGGATGGTTTGGCCCGGGCAGCCCTGAATATGGATTGCGCACCCATCATCGCCCGAATGACACTGAGGGCCGGGAGTAGCATTGACTGGTTGACTAGCGTTGAAGAGGCCTCAGAAGTGGCCGATGTTATCTATCTCGACCCCATGTTTCCCCACAGGGACAAATCTGCGCTGGTGAAGAAAGAAATGCAGGTGTTCCGAACGGTAGTAGGGGATGACGACGACTCAGAAGCTTTGTTGAACGCTGCACTGGCCACCGCAACCTATCGCGTGGTGGTTAAACGCCCACGGAAGGCCCCGGCGATCCCCGGGCCTGAGCCGAGCACCCGGGTAGAGGGCAAGAGTAGCCGTTACGATATCTACCCTGTCCGCGCATTACCCTCGCGCTAGCCCTCTAGCCGATCCTTTGCCCACCGACGCTCCGCGTTACGATGCCACTACAAGCCATGACTGACCTCCTCAGATACATTTTGGCCTAACCTGGCCTCCAGGTTTGAAGCTGGTGTTGTAGTTCCTGTGATATTCGAAGATCCGAATCTAACCAGCACGGGCGCGCATGCTGCAGGAGTTATACGAACGCGTTCGCAAAACTCCAGAAATCTCCAAAGAAAAGAAGGTAACTATCTGATAGGGTTGGAAAGTTGAAGCAGGAAGGGTGGAGTTATACGCCCGTGGTGGGAGCAGGAGTGGCTCGAAATAGGGCGTATAACTCCGGCGGTAGTCGTGGTAATTGGTCCTCAAGATTTTGTTTTTATTTGGAAAATCGTGTTTTCTTGAGTGTGTTTGAATGGAGTTTTACGAATAAGTGATATACGAACTCGTTCGTATAATTAGCTGTTAATTTCAAGGAGATTGTCGGTATATGGAAGTAAGCACTCAAGAACGTATCATCGCTGGCACGGTGCCATTGGTCAGCTTGATCATTTTCTATACCTATTTCTGGCTGTATGTACCATTGGTTATTCTTTTCCTGCTATTGGCTCGTCGTTTCGAATTTACGCATAGCAAGATGACTCTGCTGAAGTTCATGGATCTTTGGCTATCAACATTTATTTACCTCATGCTTCTGGCGGCACTAGTTGTTGGGGTTCGTATTGCGGTTCGTGACGCAGGCACGAGCATCCCTTACCTTTCAGGCGATGGTCTCAAAAATATACTCATGCTGGTTGGTATGGGCTTGAGCATCGTTGCAACCGTGTTCCTTTCAGTTGCAGGGTTTCGTGGGAGAAATTTAAAAATTCCAGGCCTGGTTCGGCCGTTTGAATACTGGATCGGGCGCAGTGCTACACCCACAAATTAACAAGTCGCAGCAGTTTGCGGCCGATGGCCGCCGGACGCCACTGACGTGGCGCCGCTGTGCTTCAGCGTTATGGGGTTACAGGTGCTGTTCCACATCCATGCTGTTGTGAAGAATCCGTATTACAACGATATGGGATTCCGTGCCAGCCCGGTAAAAGATGACATGGCTACCCTGGCTGAATTTTTTGTACCCTGGCTTGATATCGTCCGCATCGCGGCCTATTTCAGGCTGGCGAGAAAGCAGTTTGAATGCATCATCAAACTGCTTGAGGTATTTATCGCGTTGCCGCTTTCCCCATTTTTCGGTGGTAAAGCGGCCAATATTAATAAGATCTTTACGGGCAGAAGCGGTAAGCAGGTAAGGACGCATTAGTGAGCTTCGTTATCCAGTTCTGCAATAATGCTTTCAAGGGAATAATCCGCTATCCCGCTTTGCTCACCTTCATCCAAGAGGCGTCGGAGGCGATCAAGCTTGCTCTCTGTTTCTTCAAGCAGGCGCAGTCCGGCGCGGACCACTTCGCTCGCCGAGCCATAACGGCCATTCTCCACTTGGGCCGCAATAAACTCATCAAAGTGAGGGCCAAGTGTAATGCTGGTATTTCTAGCCATGAGTAGCCTCCTGTACCAAATATTGGTACATTGTGCCAAGACACCCATAACAAGGCAAGGCAGGCCGACGTGGACTTCCCCCACTTCAGTAGACACGCATCGATAACTCCGCCACAGGAGAAGTACGATGCCGAAAATGATCACGGGGAAGAAGACCCAACGCTATAGCGTCGAGTTGAAAGTCAAAGCGGTGGAATGGATTAATCCAGGCGAGACAAAAGATGCGGAAGTCCTTTTCCTCTTTCCCAAAGGCTACGATATCGCACTGTATGAGGGGGGGGCTTGAATGGCGCCTTCAGGAAGGGGGCGCTGGTAGGTTAATGTTCAGAGCACGAGCTCTGTTCAGCAAGTCGCTGTTAACCGACAAATTAGCGGCCTTTTTGGGAGCGGCAATGTTGCATAGATCGGCCGTTGTAGCCTCCAGTTGCAGCAACATGCTTAGTGATAGGTTGTGCGCATGCAAGTGCAGTTAACCAGAGGCCGTTGCCGGGCGGCGTTACACGCCTAGCATAGTGACTTGCTGAATGGCCTGTCGTTTCTCCACGCTCAGTACCAGTCGGGCATCATCCGCCACTTCATCCAGGCCTTCGCCATAGCATAGCAATTCGTTGTCATCGGTGGTGATAACACCGTTTTTTTGCATGTTGGCAATAAAGTTCCGGAACAGGCTCTTGTCAAAAAACTCAGGCGCATTCAGCCCGAACAAGATAGACATACGTTCTGCCAGCAAGGTGCACTGCTCTTCCAGTTCTGCTGCGGTAATCGTCCCTGAACCATTTTTGCGCAATATACCCAGCGCGATGTGGTACCGCTCTACCGTCTGAATGATGAATCTGGACAGTATTCTGAGGCGCAGCATGGCTTCAGTGCCTTCTTCGGGGCGCGCGATTCTGTCGTTCTCCTGGGCAACCAGCAGGCCCTGTTCTACCAGAACGTCAATCCACTGGTTAATAACCGCTTCCGCTTCTTCAGGTTGGTACTTCAGGAACAGTTCAGACTGGATATAAGGGTAGGCGACGCCAGCAAGATGGACGATTCGTTCACGTGCAAGTGAGCTTTTGTTCTCGAACAGGCTAGCCACCAGTGCAGGCAAGGCAAAAAGGTGCTGGATGTTGTTGCGATAGTAGGTCATCAGGATGGCATTGCTGCCTTCCAGCCCAATGATGTCACCCAGCTTCTGGGGTTGGCGTGAGACCAGCCCCATGGATTCGCAGTAGGTAACCCAGTCTTTTCCTGAGCCTTCAGGCAAGGTTACAGTGTCTGCGTAGGGGAAAGCCTTGAGAAGGTCTCCGTACTGATCCGCCAGGCGAACAAGCTGGCCTTCATCCATGGCCAGCCTTTCAGCGCCAAGCAATACGGTTGCGATCATGCCAATGGGGTTTACTGCTACCGATGCGTTGATGCTTGAGGCAACGCGCTGTGATAGTTCGCCAACCGCTTCATTGAGCCAGGCAGGACGATACTCTGAGCTGTAAGCCTCATCGCGCCAGCTGTCGCGGACATCGTCCAATACCTCAGACAGATGTATGGCCTCGCCAAAGTTGAGTGCAACTTTGCCGAAGGAGCTACCAAGGTTGCGGGCGGATTTGGCCAGCCCGAACACGCTTTCTTTCTGCTTTTTCTTACCCCGGAGTTCGCCCAGGTAAGATCGCCCTTCCATGACCTTTTCATACCCGATGTACACAGGAACGAAAACAATCGGCTTGCGGTGGTCGCGCAGGAAGCTGCGCACTGTCATGGCGAGCATGCCCGGGCGGGGTTGCAGCATACGGCCGGTGCGGCTGCGGCCGCCTTCTACAAAATATTCAACCGAGTAGCCACGGGTAAACATTACGTGCATGTATTCGTTGAAAACGGTGCTGTAAAGCGGGTTGTCCCGGAAGCTTCTGCGCATGAAGAAGGCCCCACCCCGGCGCAGGATTGGCCCCAATATCGGCATGTTCAGGTTGATGCCTGCTGCGATGTGCGGGGGCATCAGGCCGTTTTTGTAGAGCACGTAAGACAGCAACAGGTAGTCGATATGGGAGCGGTGGCAGGGCACGTATATGACCGTGTTGTTCTGAGCAGTTTCCTTGGCCACGCGAATGTTGTTAACGGCAATGCCTTTGTAAATGCGGTTCCAGAGCCAGGCAAGTAGTACCTCAAAAATACGGATGGTGACGATGGACATGCTGGCGGCAATTTCATCAGCGTATTTGTAGGCCCGGGCACGTACTTTTTCTGGCGCTATGTCTTCTTTGACTGCGGTCTCCCGGATAGCCTCTTTAACGGCCTGGGTTCTTACCAAGCCTTCTACGAGCGTTCTCCGGTGCGACAAATCCGGGCCTAACACCGCTTGTCGAACCTTGCGGAAGTGGGTTCGCAAAATACGGGCAAGCTTGCGGTTGGCGCGCTCTTCGCTGTGGCGATACTCTTCAATAATCTGCTTCAGCGGGAAGGGCTTATTGAACTGAACATAGGTGTTACGACCATGCACCAGAATAATCAGGAATTTTTGCAGTCGGCCAGCAACAGACCAGGTGTCTGATAAAAGCAGTTTCACCAGGGACTTTTCTTTGTCCGGAGAACGTCCCCAGAACAGGGATACAGGAACAATCTGTACATCCTTCTCCGGGTTTTCCAGACCGTAGCGCACCAGCGCCTGGAATTCAGGGGTTGGAACAGGCGCCTGGCGTTTGCGGAAGGATCTGCCAACTCGACGGTACAGAAAAAAGAAGGAGTGCGAAGGGCCATTTTTTACCGGAAGTGATGTAGTGGCACCGGGCAGATTTGCCCGTATCACCTCCTGCTCAAGAACCAGTCGACTCGATAGCGAGCTGTATTGCAGTACATAACAGACGGGCTTTTCAGGCGACAGCCCCAGTGCTTCAATGCTGTTCCCGCTGACGTCTGTCCGAACCCATAAAAACAGGATTTTCCGGAAAAGTGTCAGGATCAGGCTTCGAATACCCTGGTAAAGACGCATAAAATGTCGCTCCGATGAAAAACAGCCGCCAAGTTTACTTGGTTGAGTGAGAGCCGGAAAGCCAATGCTTCATTCTTGAAGCTCTCTTACGTGTGATACATTCCTGTTTGGCCCGTTTAACACTATAAGGTGCGATAGCAGATGGCGACATCATCTATTCAGTGGAACCCCGGATGGACTACCAGGCAGCCCGAGCGGGGAGACCTTGTACTGGTACTGTCTGGATCCGGTGTGTTCAAGCCGGGCGATGGATGGTTGCAGCCGTTGGAAAGTATGCCTGTGCAGGCAGGAAATGCGGGCTTTGTATCTTTGGGAAGCGCAGATGGCCGTGCAGTTTTCGTGACCGAAGTACCGGAATCCGTTAGTGCTGACGGTGATATTGTTTCGTTGCGCGATGCCTTGATGATGATCAGCGATGTGCCCGCGGCCATGCTCAGCACCGGCTTTCAGGTTTGGCAGTGGTTTCAGGATCACCAGTATTGTGGGCGCTGTGGTGGCTGCATGGGGTTTCATCGCCGGGAACGGGCAAAGTGGTGCGATAGCTGCAGCATTCCTTGGTATCCGCGGCTTGCGCCCTGTGTGATTGTGGTGATTCGCAAAGAGGACCACTACCTTTTGGCCAAGTCCTCTCGTGTGAAGCGCCATTTCTATAGCCTGATAGCAGGTTTTGTGGAGCCAGGAGAAAGCCTGGAAGCTGCCGTTGTGCGTGAGGTAAAAGAAGAAACCGGGTTGGATGTGACTAATATTCAATATCGGGCGTCTGAGCCCTGGCCCTTTCCACACCAGTTGATGGCCGGTTTTTTTGCTGACTATGCTGGTGGCGAGCTGGTTCTCCAGGAGGATGAGCTTGCTGATGCAGGTTGGTTTTTACCTGGTAGCAGGCCGCCAGTGCCACCAGAAACGACAATTTCCGGGCGACTGATACGGGATATGGAAAGAATGATTACTGGTGGAGTGTCCGGCCTTGAGTGAGCGTGGCTTACCGCGGGTTCTGGTTTTTGATTCAGGCGTTGGCGGGTTAAGCGTTGCAGCCTGTGTCCATGAAAAGCTGCCGCAGACATCTATTGTATATTTGGCAGATAACGCCGCCTTTCCCTACGGTGGTCAGCCAGAATCTGTCGTTATTGAGCGTTGTTGCTCGCTTATTGCAAAAGCACTGGAACAATACCCATGTGATGCAATTGTGGTGGCTTGCAACACGGCCAGCACGGTTGCCCTGCCGCACCTGCGCGCTATAACAGCTGTGCCGGTGGTGGGTGTTGTGCCAGCGGTGAAACCTGCTGCGGCGCAAACCCTCAATCACCGGATTGGGCTTCTGGCCACCCCTGCAACGGTACGCCGGCCTTACCTCGACGAGTTGGTGCGGGAATTTGCCTCTCACTGCGAGGTTGAGCGTGTTGGGCACCCGGCGTTGGTTCAGTGGGCGGAGGATTTGGCCAGAGGTGTAGCTGTGCCTCAGGCTGAACTCGACAGCGCAGTTGCTAGCCTGCGAAATGCTGGAGTGGATACCGTTGTCCTCGGGTGTACTCACTATCCACTGTTGCTGGATAATCTTCGGTTAAGTCTGCCGGAGGTGAAGTTCTGGGTGGATTCCGGGGAGGCTATTGCGCGCCGTGTTGCCTGGCTTCTGGCGCAAGCCGAAAAGCCTTTAACCGCGACGGCGCCCAGTGACGTTAAAGGCGAACCTGTGGCTGCAGCCCTGTTCACCGGTAAGGCTCCGGAAGGTGTTGCCAATTATATGGCAATCATGGGCCTGCAGCCTGCCAGGGTTGTCGGGAATTGGCCTTCAGAGTCATAGCACTTGGGTCAGCTTGAACATGGCAAGAAACTCGAGTGCTGGTATGCTCCGCTTGTGGCAGCAGTATGTCTTGAAGTTGTCGCCGCGGAACCGTGATTTAGTGAACTCCAGTCCCTTGAAGTTATAGATGAAATTACCCCGGTTGTAGATGCTGTGCAAAATGCGTTTTAGAAGCCGTCCTTCCTGGTGTTCCGTGGTTGAGTCAAGCGACAGCGGGATAAGCCCCAAATCCAGATAGGGAACGCCTTCGGCCTTGAATGCTTCCATGGCGTGTGCCATCAGAGTATAGAAAATGCCCTGTTTGAAATCTGCGTTTGCGCGGGAAATATTAGGGACGTAACTGATGATTTCGTTGTCGCGGTAAATCGGATCAAAGTAGATAAATCCAACCGCTTTGCCATCCTGGTACGCATAGAAGCGACGCTCGTTTTCCCGGTATTCCATGTCCATGGGGCGAATCAGAAAGCGGATTTCGTTACTTTTACATTTGCGGGTACGAATCCAGGCTTCCGAGATTTCCCGGGTGTGGTCGTCGCTGAACCGTTCCTGCACCGTGATGGCGCTTTTTTCAGCCTGGTTCAATGCGGTGCGCAGAATCTGTTTTTTCTTGCCGCTAAGAGACCACTTTGCCAGGTCGATTCGGGATTCGCTGCCAAACTGTGTGCCGTACAAGCCAAAGCGCTGGTGCAAGAAGTCCACAACCGGTTTGGAAACCTGTACATAGGAGGCGTTAGGGAAGCGCTTTTGAAACAGCTCCAGAACCGCACCGAAGTTTTCCGGGGCGCAGACTGGGTCTGAGAGAACAATGGTGGTGCCCCACTGCCGCATGTAGGCCACATACCCCATCCCTGGTACATCAAAATATTGCATACCTGGCTGCAGGGTAGAGAAGGATTGGGAATGGCCGCCAAACCTCTTCAGGTAACCTACTCGCTCACTGAAGGTAAAAGCGGTGCTTTCAAGCTCGGAGGCCTGGTCGAGAGCAAGGATTTGATCTGACATGTGAATCTCCCCGGTTTTTATTATTTGGCAGATGATCTGTTATGCCTGCTTGCGGCCGAGAATTGACCAGTAACAATCCATGTTCAGCAGTTTGAAGTGCTTTTTCTCCGTTACCTCAAGGCCTAGGCTACGCATGTGCTCCGGGTAGTTGTATATCTTGTGGAAGGCATTGTTGGCGAACAGCCAGAAGGTAAACACGGCCATGTACCAGTACAGCTTTTTGAAGGTGCGCGAGAACACATTGCCGGTTGGGTAACAGAAATCGCCTACAACAATGTGAGCGTCTTCCTTGCCCAGTTGAATCAGGTGTTCCAGAACCTTCACCATCATGGTTTCGTCAAATACGTTGAGGAAAAAGTTGGCGACAACCATGTCGTATTGACCTACTTCATCCACTTTCATGATGTCGCTGTGAATGCGGCGAATGCTGAGGTGGGGTGCTTCGCTTTCCTGTGCTTCTCCGAACTTGCGCAGCATGGTTTCTGACAAGTCAACAACCGTAACGTCGGCACCCAGTTCTGCTGCACGTATGGCGTCCCGGCCATGGCCAACACCGGCAAACAGAATGCGGTCGCCTTGCTTCACTGTTTCCACATCCAGCATCGCGGTTTTACATCGGTGAATGTTTTTTCCGCTGTAAAGATTGCTGAGGAAATCGTACACGGGGCCTATGTAGCGGTACTTGTCACGCATGATAACTGCTGCCTGTTCTTGTTAGCTTGAATGCCGCCATCGTTATTGTAATTTTTGCCATTCTGACTAGTCAGAATGTTTCGATAGCCAATGTCTTTGTGATTCAAGTCTATTGAGCAGGGTAGAAAAAATATGTGCCGTAATCCCCATTTCGAGATACAAAAATTAACCTGAGGCACTGCTTTGATAACAGATTCAAGGTTCGGTATAGGATTGTAAGACAGTGTTCTCGGGGCAGATCAGCTTGAGGCGGTTGCAGCCATTTCGGTTTTTGGGTGTGTCAGCAGCTTGCTGATTTCTGCAGCGGGTTGTGCGGGGCCGTAGAAAAATCCCTGTACCTGATGGCAGCCGAGTGCGCGCAGGTAATCGAGCTGCTTTTCAGTCTCTACGCCCTCGGCAACAATTTCCAGCTTGAGCCCGTGAGCCATAGCTATAATAGCGTTAACAATACAGGCATCGTCCACGCCACTTCGGATCGCTTTAACGAAGGATTGATCAACTTTCAGGGTGTGGATAGGCAGTCTGTGCAGGTAGTTCAGTGATGAATACCCGGTGCCAAAATCATCGATTGCGATACGTACGCCGATATTTGCCAGCTCCCGGAGCTTCTGGCTGATCTGCTCCAGGTCGTTCATGATCACGTTTTCGGTAATTTCGATTTCCAGATTTGCGGGAGGGAACCGGTTAGCGTTTACTCGCTCTATCAAGGTTTCAACAAACCGGGGATGCTCCACCTCAATAGGGGAAAGGTTTACGGCCAGTCGCAAGTCTTTATGCCCGGCGCGGATCCATTGGCCAACATCCCGGCATGCCTGATCCAGAACCTGCTCGCTGAGCAGGCCAATGAGCTTGGTTTCCTCGGCCAGACTGAGAAAATCCCGGGGGTAGAGCAGGCCACGTTCAGGGTGCTGCCAACGTACCAAAGCCTCGAGCCCAACGATCTGATCAGTGCGGGCACAAACCTGGGGCTGGTAAAACACCCGCAGCTCTTTTTTCTCAAGAGCCATGCGCAGATCCCGTTCCAGCAGCAAGCGGTGGGTACTGTCGATGCTCATGCTCTCGGAGTAAAAGCGATAGCTGTCTTTGCCCCGGGCCTTGACGTGATACATGGCGATATCAGCATTCTGGATCAGCTGATCCATGCTGCAGCCTGCTTCCGGATAGATAGCGATGCCAATGCTGACCCCCACATACACTTCATGCTCGCCCAGCAGGAAAGGCGCTTTGAGTGTCTTGATGAGTTTTCTGGCGATCTGGCTTGCGTCTTCGTGACCGTGAACCGATGGAAGAAGCAGGGTGAATTCGTCGCCGCCAAAGCGAGACAAGGTGTCGCCCTTGCGCAGGCAGCCTTCCAGGCGTTGGGTGACAGCTTGTAGCAGCCGGTCACCCATAGCGTGGCCAAGGGTATCATTAATGATTTTGAAGCGGTCCAGGTCAAGAAACATCACTGCGAGCTTTTGGTGGCCGCGACGTGCATGGGTGATGGCTAACTCCAGACGATCTTTAAACAACGCGCGGTTAGGCAAGCGCGTGAGCAGGTCGTGATAGGCTTGGAAATTTATAAAGGCTTCAGCTTCTTTGCGTTCAGTGACATCGCGTGCAGTGCCGTAGTAACTGGCGTTTTGGCCATTACCGCCGCCGTTGGTACTGCCGTTGTGTGTCCAAGCCTGGGGTGAAATGGGAAAGGCTGTTATCTCGAAATGCCGGGTAGCTCGGCGGCTACCTCGTGTTTTGAGACGTATCTCAAGAGTACGGGGGTTGTCTGCGCTGATGTCCGGCGCGTTGAGTGCGTAAACACCTCTGGCGAGATCGCGCTCATCAAGAATGTTCCGGAAGTGCTTGCCACAGAGCTCAGCCGGCTTATAGCCCAGCAGGCTTTCGACCTTGCTGTTAATAAAACAGAAGTGCCCCTTTGCATCCAGCATGAATACGATATCGGGCGAACTGTTTACGATGTAACGGTGTAGTGCTTCAGATTTCTCAAGGCGCACCTGTATGTCTTCATGGGCTTTAAGAAGCGACTGCTTGCCAACAACGCCTTTTACTGTGGCGATGAGTTCTTCAGGATCAAATGGCTTACGAACGTAGTCCAGAGCACCGCGCCTGAGTGCGCGGCTGACGGCTGTGAATGAGCTTTCTCCGCTGATAACGATAATCGCGCATTCTGGCTGCCGGCTGTTCAGGTGGCTCATGACTGCAAAACCATCTACTTCTGGCATGCGCAAATCGAGCAGGGCCAGGTCAAAGCGAAGGGTGTCTGCCAGTTCGCAGGCCTGTTTTCCGCCATGGGCCTCGGTTACATCGTAGCCGCAGCTGCGCAGCAGGGTAGACAAAGCGCTTGCCAGGCGTGGTTCGTCATCAACCACCAGAATGCGCGCTGCGCCATGCAAGGTATGCTTGTTGGGCTGATCAGGTGCCATTGCTCTGGATCCGCTATCGTTCGTCAGTCGGTCTTGGTGTCTTCGTGGCTAGTCGCAGGCAGCAGCAGTCGGAAGGTGGTTCCTTCCTGCCCCGTATGACAAGCAATGATGCCCTCCATGTCATCAACAAGTTGTTTCACAATGCTAAGGCCCAAACCGCTGTGGCCTTCTCCTTTTGTGGTCTTTCCCGGTGTAAACAGGACTTTCCGTAAACTCTCGGGAATGCCGGCACCCGTGTCGGTCACTACCATCTCAACCCAGTTGCTATGCCCTTGCCAAACCGGGGCCGAAGTCTTGATTGTAACGGTTCCGCCGGTCTCACACATGCTTTCAGCAGCATTCCTGACCAGATTGATAAGGATCTGGCGGATGGCAGGCGGGCCAGCGTTAACTAACGTTTGAGTGTTACACAGTAGCACGTTCAAATGCAGGTTGCCGTCGCTGAAAAGGCTGTCTTCCAGTACGCGGGCGAGGCTTGATATCTCTGCGTTCAGATCGGCTGCTCCGTCGCCAATATCGCGGGTTGTGGTGTGGGTGAGTTGCAGCAGCAAATTGCCTGCCCGATCTATTTCATCCCGCACGACATCCAGTTCTCCCTGCATTTCCTGATCGCTAAGCCGGCTTTTGAGTTGGTGGATGTACTGGCGAATGATGGTCAGAGGATTGCTGATTTCATGCACTTGCCTGTGCAGTTTTTCCAGCGCGATCTGGCGATTCAGGTCTGCTTCCTCTGTGCTGATCTCCAGGGAAGCGCTCTTGTCCTGAAGTGTCGCGGAAAGTTTTTGGACAAAAAGATTTACCAGCTCTGCAGATGTATCGGGTGTCTTGCCATCGGTGCCCAGCACAAATACGCCGGGGCAACGATTACCTGTAATCACGGGAACAGCGGTTAGTGATGGGGTTCTGAGCAGAGATAAAAGCTGGTTGTCGAGCACGTTTGGCGTGCGCCCACTCAGGCTGACCTGCGTTCTCGATGCAAAAGCCTCACTCAAGGCACTGCCACCGGCTTGTGCGTTTATAACCAGGCGCGGGTTGTCCCCTGCGGTGCCTGACAGAAGTACAAGGCTGTCATCGTCGAGCCCAAAGCACAGTGCAGGCAGCCCGGTAATCAGCGTAAGGCTACTGACAGTTTCCGCAAGAATAGCGCCACTGGTGCCGGCCAAATCTGCAAAGCCAAGAGCTTGCTGCGCAATGGCCTGTCGCAATACGGTCTGACGGAGTTTTTTTGATGCGGGCTCGGCGCTGTAGCTTTTGATTAGCGGAATTCCCATAGACTCTGCCATTTGGGAAACGTCCAGGTTGATGCGCCGGTTGACTTCACGGACCAGGTCTTCGCTGAGTCCGAACATGGTGCCCGCGGCTGCAATGCCGGCAGAATCGGACAAGGCGAGGCGGGTGGATAGGCTGATAACTTTTACCAGATGCCCTGCGTCCCGTAACTCTGAGGGTAACGCCTGTTGATAGCGCATGGCGTCTGCTGCCATTGACCCCAAGCCCCAGGAGGTAACCAGCTCTGCTGCGATCTCGGACTGACGATTCATGAATTCTTGCCGCGCCTCCATATCAGGCGTCTTTATTGCGATCAGTTCGCCGATGTTGTGAAGCATACCGAGCATGAAGGCTTCATCGGCTTCCGGATAGCGGGTCAGGGTTGCCAGAGCACGAGCCGTAAGTGCTGTAGTCAGCGCATGTCGCCAGAAATCCCGCAACTGTTGCCAGGCGCCACCGCCCAAGTCAAAAAGTACCTGGCGGAGGGCGACGGTCAGTATCAGTGTTTTGAAGCGTCGTGTTCCAAGGCGCATTAATGCCTGATCAATGGATCGTATTCCGGGGGTGGGGCCATAGAGAGCGGAATTGGCCAAGGCAAGAATTCGAACCACCAAGGCGGTATCCGATGCGACGATTTCGCTGATAGCACGATAGTTGTCATCCCGGTGGCAGGCTTCAAGCGCGCGCAGGGTGACTTCCGGAAGGCTCGGGAGCTGGAGGTCGGGAACTGTATTCATAGGCTTGCCTGTAGAGCGCGCTGAAATCACATTATGAAACTGTGTTCATTTTTATTAGTAGTCGAGCTTAGTCAAAAAGTCGGGAAGTTTAAACATCAGCTGTACTTTTTTTGATCGGCATATTCATTGGAACGTGATGTGTGTACAATTTTTACAGGTTAATGTGCCGTTTGTTGTTCCTGCAAGGATGTAAGGTCGTCCGCCATGAGTGCTCAGCAATCACCAATACGCAAAGCTAACCCGCCCAGAACCATCGCCATAACTGGCGGCAAGGGTGGAGTGGGGAAGACATCTGTTGCGCTGAATTTGGCGCTCACGCTGGCGCGCCAAGATAAACGTGTACTGCTTTTGGACGGTGATACAGATCTTGCCAATGTAAGCATTATGCTGGGGCTGTACCCCGAGCGCACACTGGCGCATGTGGTTGCCGGTGAATGCCGTCTGGAAGACATACTTCTGGAGGTGAGTTACGGCTTGCATATCCTGCCCGGGGCGTCCGGTGTCCAGGAATGCATGGATATGGCCCCCGAGGACAGCTTCCGCATTCTGCGTGCACTTTCAATGCTGGAACGACGCTATGACTACGTGATAACGGATACCGCAGCTGGTCTTCAGCCGACTGGTTTGCACATGATTGCAGCTGCGGAACTGGCCTGTGTGGTGGTAACGCCAGACCCAGCCTCTCTGACAGACGCCTTTTCCCTGATCAAGGTATTGAGGCGCCGTGGCTATAAACGAACGCCCAGTGTGTTGATCAATATGGCGCAGGGTGCCAGTCAGGCGCGCTCGGTGTTTCAACGCCTCGATGCCGCCGCGCGTCGTCACCTTGAGTGCTCCCTGCATTACATGGGCGGAATATGGCGCGATGAGACGCTGCGCCAATCAGTATTGAATCAGAAGCCGGTTGCACTCTTGCCACAGTCTGACCCGTCGTGCCGACAGTTCGGTACATTGGCGGACATGCTTGAGGTGCGACTCACGCAACTCCCTGGGCGCAAAGCGGGTATAGCTGCCTATTGGCATTCCGTTTCGAAGCGTCAGCAGACCCGTGAGCAGAAGCCGGAAGTAACAAAGCCCTCGGTCAGCCCCCGGGATCGCTGCCTGAAGGCTGTTGCTGAGCTGGAAGCAGTGCTTGGGCCGGTAAGTGATAACGCCATGCTGCGCTATGACGTTTTTATGCGCCTGTTTGCCTTGCTGGGGCGCACGCCCGACAACGACACTATTGAGATTATCCAGACCGGGCTGAGTGCTATTGCCTGGGAAGGCCTGAATCGGGAGCAACGTGAACATCTCGCAGCGCACCTCAGGCATTTGGCGGAAGAAATTTCGCCACCCGACACAGATATGCCCCCTGGTGATAGCAGTGCTCTTGCGCAGAGTCTCCCTCAGCCGGTACTCCCCGAGCCATTTTATGATCGCATCAGTTTTGGTGATCAGGAAAACCTGGTTAGAGTTTTGAAAGAACAGCCTTCCGGTATTTCACTGAGCCAATTGCTACGGTCTTTGGTTGATGAAGAAGGCAGTGGCGCCTGAGCAAGGTTGCTTGGGTGCAAGTACGGGAACATGTCGGCTAATTCGCTATTTCTTCCGGGGCGTTTGTAGAGCAGCATTTTGTGCTGGCGCTGTTGCGTGAGTTTTGGTGATAACCTTGCGGTTTGTCACCACACTGCCATGATTCTTGTGCAAGTATTGGGAGCTGCAGGAAATCATGAAAAAGGAATTTTCGTTATCGTAAACCAAACAAAGGAAGCTGGAATGTCTTCGTCCAAGGTACTTGAGCAACTGCGAGGCAAGCATGTTCTGATTACCGGCACCACGGGGTTCCTGGGCAAGGTTGTTCTGGAAAAACTGATTCGGGCGGTGCCTGATATTGGTGGTATACATCTTCTGATACGGGGCAATAAGCAGAACCCTGATGCCCGTAGTCGATTCCTCCAGGAAATTGCCACCTCGTCTGTGTTTGATCGTTTGCGTCAGGAGGACAACGAAGCGTTCGAGTCGTTTCTGGAAGAGCGCCTGCACTGTGTCACAGGAGAGGTAACTGAACCCGGTTTTGGTCTGCAGCCCGAGGCCCTTCAAAAGCTGGCTGACAGCATCGATGCGGTCGTTAATTCCGCTGCCAGTGTCAACTTTCGCGAAGAGCTCGACAAGGCACTAACGATCAATACCTTGTGTCTGGAAAACATTGCGGAGCTGGCGCAACTGAACCCCAACCTTGCGGTTGTTCAGGTTTCAACCTGCTATGTAAACGGAATGAACTCCGGCCAGGTTACCGAATCGGTAATTAAGCCTGCGGGTGAGGATATTCCCCGCAGCCCCTCAGGCTACTATGAAATAGAAGAGCTGATCCGGGTGCTTAACGACAGCATCGTAGATGTGCGTTCGCGCTATACCGGCAAAATGCTGGAGCGCAAGCTTGTAGACCTGGGGATCCGTGAGGCAAACCGATACGGCTGGAGTGACACCTATACCTTTACTAAATGGCTGGGCGAGCAGCTGCTAATGAAAGCACTGAAGGGTCGCTCCCTTACCATTGTACGCCCGTCCATAATTGAAAGCGCTCTGGAAGAGCCAGCGCCTGGCTGGATTGAAGGTGTAAAAGTGGCGGATGCCATCATTCTTGCTTACGCTCGGGAAAAAGTAACCCTCTTCCCCGGCAAGCGCTCTGGCATTGTTGATGTTATTCCCGTTGATCTGGTTGCAAACTCCATCATTCTTGCGGTGGCTGAAGCATTGAGCGAGCCGCCGGAGTCGAGGATCTACCAGTGTTGCAGTGGCAGTTCCAACCCGGTGTCTGTGGGTGCGTTCATTGATCATCTGCTGGCGGAAGCCAAGACCAACTACGCTGCCTACCCAAACCTGTTTTACCGTCGGCCCGTCAAACCCTTCATTGCAGTAAATCGCGCTTTGTTCGATGCCTTAGTGGGCGGTGCCCGTATTCCATTGAGTATGGCAAGCCGCATGAAGGGGCTGTTGGGGCAGGGGCGCGAGCTTAAGGTCTTGCAAAACCTTGACACCACTCGTTCACTGGCAACCATTTTCGGCTTTTACACTGCCCCGGATTATATCTTCCGCAATGACGAGCTTCTGGCTTTGGCCACGCGCATGGGGGAGGTAGATAAGGCATTGTTTCCTGTGGATGCCCGCCAGGTTGATTGGGCAGTATATTTACGCAAGATTCACCTGGCTGGCCTGAACCGGTACGCACTTAGTGCGAAAAAAGCCCGTGGTCCACGGAGTTCCCGGGGACGAAAGAAAGCTGCGTGATTTTATCTGGCCCTATTAAACGGGGGCTGGTTTACCTCCCCGGGAAGTAGGGCCGCCTTTAATTTGAAGCCCATACTGTTTGGAAATTACCCTTGAATTCTTGCAGGTTACTGAACTTTTTAAGCTAAAAGTTCAAGTACGTTAGGACGTTAGTCTAATTCATTGTGTGGTAGCTCACATGTTGAACTACGGCTATGTGTCCGCAGGGCCTGCACGCCCTACCGCTCTGGATTGACAAAATCGACAATGACAACAAACTCTGATCAAAGGGGAGCACTATGACTGATAAAAACCTTTATCCGGTAAGCCCGGAAGTGGCCAAACGGGCCTTGGTAAACCGGGAGCAGTATGACGAAATGTATCGTCAGTCCATCGCAGATCCGGATGCGTTCTGGGGAGAGCATGGAAAGCGAATTGACTGGATCAAGCCCTACACCAAAGTCAAGAACACCACATTCGACCCTGAAAACGTTTCCATCAAGTGGTTTGAAGATGGTGAGTTGAATGCTTCTGCAAACTGCCTGGATCGACATCTTGAAACCCGCGGCGATCAGACGGCCATTATTTTTGAAGGCGACGACCCAGCCGAATCCCGTCATGTCAGTTATCGCGAGTTGCACGAAGAAACCAGCAAGTTTGCTAACGTACTTAAAAGCCTTGGCGTAAAAAAAGGTGATGTTGTCACGATTTATATGCCAATGATTGTTGAAACCGCCGTGGCCATGCTGGCCTGTACCCGTATTGGTGCTATCCATTCAGTTGTTTTTGGGGGCTTCTCGCCCGAAGCATTGGGTGCCCGAATTGTGAACGGCAAGTCGCGCTTTGTTGTTACTGCCGATGAAGGGCTCCGCGGTGGTCGCAAGGTGCCACTGAAAAAGAACGTGGATGCTGCCCTGAAAGACAGGGAAGGCGCGGCCGTTGAGAAGGTTGTGGTTGTCAGCCGCACAGGAAACAAAGATCTGCCCTGGAGTGATGGCCGGGATGTGCGCTATGAAGATTTGATGGCAACCGCATCCGCTGACTGCCCGCCAGAGCCAATGAATGCGGAAGATCCTTTGTTCATGCTCTACACCTCAGGGTCTACTGGCGCCCCCAAAGGTGTTTTGCATACTACCGGTGGCTATCTCGTATACGCCTCCATGACGCATGAGTATGTGTTTGATTACAAAGATGGTGATGTTTACTGGTGCACCGCAGACTTTGGCTGGGTAACAGGCCATAGTTACATTCTTTATGGGCCTCTGTGTAACGGTGCAACATCGCTTCTGTTTGAAGGCGTTCCCAACTACCCGGACAGCTCACGTATGGGCCAGGTTGTAGACAAGCACCAGGTCAACATCCTGTACACAGCGCCAACGGCTATTCGGGCACTGATGGCCGAAGGCGAAGCCTGCATGGCGGGTACAACGCGCAAGAGCCTGAAGTTGCTGGGTTCTGTGGGCGAACCCATAAACCCGGAAGCCTGGGAATGGTACCACCGTGTAATCGGCAACAGCCAATGCCCGATCGTGGATACCTGGTGGCAAACGGAAACCGGCGGCATTTTGATTGCGCCACTACCCGGCGCCGTTGATTTGAAACCGGGCTCCGCGACCGTACCTTTCTTTGGCGTGAAGCCGGGCCTGATGGACAACGAAGGGAATCTGCTAGAAGGAAAAGCTGATGGTAACCTGGTTATTCTGGACAGCTGGCCTGGGCAGATGCGCACGATCTATGGTGACCATGAGCGCTTTATCCGAACCTATTTCAGTGCCTACCCCGGAATGTACTTTTCCGAAGATGGCGCACGCAGAGATGAAGACGGGTATTACTGGATTACCGGCCGCGTTGATGATGTGCTTAATATTTCCGGGCACCGCCTCGGCACCGCTGAAGTTGAAAGCGCCCTTGTGGCCCACGACAAGGTGGCAGAAGCCGCAGTTGTTGGTTTCCCCCATGACATAAAGGGTCAGGGGCTGTATGTTTACGTGACTCTGATGCAGGGTGAAGAGCCTTCAGATGAGCTCAAGAAAGAGCTGGTACAATGGGTTCGTAAGGAAATTGGCCCCATTGCCTCTCCGGATGTTATCCAGTGGGCGCCGGGCATGCCTAAAACGCGGTCAGGCAAAATTATGCGCCGGATTTTGCGTAAGATTGCTGCTAACGAGCACGACCAGTTGGGAGACACATCCACACTTGCAGATCCGAGTGTAGTGGACGATCTGATCAGCAATCGTGAGTTTAAATAAGGTCTGATAACAGGCCGAAAACCTGTGAGGAATCGGTTTAATGACACAAACAATTATCGTCGCTGATGATCATCCGCTGTTTCGGGCTGCCCTGAAACAGGCGGTCAGTCAGGCGGTACCTGATGCGGAAACAGTAGAAGTTGACAGCATCAAGGCACTCCAGGCGTCGGTAGATTCGCACCCGGATGCAGATCTGGTCCTGCTTGATCTGAATATGCCGGGTGCCCACGGTTTCTCGGGGTTGGTGTTCATGCGTGGACAATACCCCGGGCTACCCGTGGTGGTTGTGTCAGGGTCGGAACAACTGCAGGTAATGCGGCGCTCGATTGACTATGGGGCGTCTGGCTTTATTCCAAAGTCGGCGCCACTGCCCACCATTACCGAGGCCATTCGAGCTGTTCTTGAGGGTGATGTGTGGCTGCCGGAAGGTGTAGCAGACAAACTTGAGCGTATGCATGCTGACACAACGGACTTTTCTGAAAAGTTGGCATCACTGACCCCGCAACAATTCCGGGTTCTGGGTATGCTGGCAGAAGGCCTCCTGAACAAACAGATCGCCTACGATCTGGAGGTGTCTGAGGCAACGATCAAGGCGCACATCACTGCCGTGTTCCGCAAGCTCGGGGTTCGTAACCGTACCCAGGCGGTGATTGCGATACAGCAGATGGAGATTGATCCTTCGGATCAGTCTTTGTCTGGGAGCTGAGGTTCAGGTACTGACAGGTTCGCCCAGAACTCATAGGGGCGTGCGGGGAGGTATTCCAAAACCGTGCGGAGCCATGGATGGCGGAGCCGAGCGTACAGGGATGTATTCACAGTGTGTTTTGGAATACCTCCCCGCACGCGCCGGGGCTTATTGGGCGCCGTTATTTGCTCCCAGCGTACCCCAGCTCTTTATCCACCAGATTGAACAGTTCCTCACCACCGTGCCAGCGATCAAAGTTTTCAAGAAACTGATCGGTAAGCGCACGATGCCAGCCGATAAAGTCACCGGCCATGTGGGCCGTCATGATGACGTTTTCCATATCCCAAAGCGGGTGGTCTTCCGGTAAGGGCTCTTCCTCGAATACATCAAGCCCGGCGCCAGCAATGTCACCACTCTCCAGAGCAGCAATAAGATCGGCTGTTTTTACAATCGGGCCGCGGCCAACGTTAATCAGGCGCGCCGTGTTTTTCATGGCCTTGAAGGCTTTTTCGTCAAACAACCCCTCAGTTTGCGGCGTCAGCGGTGCAGCAATCACCACGTAATCGGCCAGTTCCAGCTGGTGGTATAACTCATCATTACCATGAACCGCTACAAAATCCGGGTCGTCCGTACGGGCGGTTCTGGCAATGCCGTGGGGCTTCATTCCAGCAGCGGCAACAAGGCGGCCAATCTGCCTGCCAATAGAGCCTGCACCAACTACCAGAACCTGCTTGCCTGTTGCTCTTTCCGTATCCCGATGCTTCCACTTGTGTTTCATTTGCAGGCGGATTGAGCCGGGAAAATCCTTGGCAAACATCAGGATGGTGCATAGCACATATTCAGCGATGGTGCGGTCAAATATGCCTCTGGCGTTAGTGACTACCACACTGCTGTTTGTGAGGGCAGGGAACATCAGCGCATCTACCCCGGCGCTGGTGGCATGTATCCATCTCAATTTGTCCGCACAGCCCCAGGCAGCCTCCAGCGCTTCGGTTCTAAAATCTGTCACCATCATCACATCAGTACCCGGCAAGGTGCTTCGCAGGGTTGCTTCGTCACTGGCGAAACGCACTTCGGCACGAGCCCGAAGAGAATCCATTCCTGGTGGCTCCTGCTCTCCGGGAGCAGTAAGGACAGTTACAACAGGCTTGCTGAGATGGGACATTGAACCTCCGCGGCTTCGATTGCTGATTGTCGAGAGTTGTTTTTATGGGCCAGGCATTTTCCTCTACAAAACCCTGAGGTTAGTCTGGTAGGCGGATGTCGTCTGGTCAACCTCAGCTCGCACATACAGTGGTGATCATCGGGAATCCTGGTGGGTACTTGTACCTATCAAACCCTTTCCGGCATTACCTTGTATGCCCGGATTTTCGTGACTAACCTGCAAAGGGGTCTGTTTTGGCCCTCCCGTTCCCGTTGTAGGAGGTTGTTATGGCAAATGGCGCCAATAAAGATACCGGCGAGGATAAAGTGCGGAGAGTGAAATACCGGAAGGCGAAGGCCAGTTGGAACCCTGCAATGCAGGCAATTCCGGTACCGGGGATTAGGCGCATGGTCAATATGGCGGCCACTATGAAGGATGTTATTCATCTGTCGATTGGCCAGCCTGATCTCCCAACACCCAAGCATGTTATTGATGCTTATATTGACGCCCTAAATGCAGGACAAACTGGCTACACCATGGATGCCGGTTTGCCTGAACTGCTAGTGGCCTTAAGGGATTACTACGGCAAACGATACAACCGGAAACTCACCAGAGATAATATTCTGGTGACCAGCGGAGCAACCGAAGCCATGTATCTGGCTATCTCGGCTACATCTGCACCGGGCCGCCAATTTATTGTTACGGATCCTTCTTTCCTGCTTTACGCACCACTTATTCGTATGAACGGGGGAGAGGTCAAGTTTGTACCGACCCGTGTGGAAAACGATCATCAGCTTGATCCCGATGAAGTGATCGCAGCCATGGGGCCGCGCACCTTTGCCTTGATACTGAACAATCCGAATAACCCTACTGGGGCGGTATATCCCCGCAGTACCGTGGAAGCCATTCTGGAAGAGTGTGCCTATCGGGGCATACAGGTGTATGCCGATGAGGTGTACGACCACATGATTTTTGATGATGAAGATTTTGCCAGTGTTCTCAGTTGCTCCGTGGATCTGGACAACATCATGTGCATCAGTAGTTTCTCGAAAACCTACAGTATGGCGGGGCTGCGAGTGGGTTGGGTCATTGCCAGCCAGGCTACGATCAAATACCTGCGGCGCTACCACATGTTCACCACGTCAGTGGCTAATACGCCCTCCCAATATGCGGGAGTGGCAGCATTAACGAGTGACCAGCAGTGCGTTAGGGACATGCTGGATATCTATCGGGAGCGCAGAGATAAAGTAGTGGACTTGATTGATCAGACTCCATACATGACCGGTTACAAACCAGGAGGAGCGTTTTTTGTCTTCCCGGATTTGCCGCCCCATGTTGATGGGTCGGACCTGGCTTTGCGGATGCTCAAAGAAACCGGAGTGTGTGTGGTGCCGGGTGATGCATTTGGAGAGGCCTGTACCAATGCCATTCGGATCAGCTTCTCTACCACTTGCGAGAATCTTGATGCGGCGTTTGATCGTATCATTCCGTGGATGGCCAAACAGAAGTTCTGAGGAGTGCTTATGTCGGCTCTGGATTCGGTCCTTATCCAGTGCCCCTACTGTTGGGAGACGCTGGATATCAGCGTCGACCCTTCAGTGGCGGAACAGGAATATGTTGAAGATTGCCAGGTATGCTGCCAGCCCATTCTATTGCAGGTTGTTTTCGATGATAATCTCACCCCGCATGTAGAAGCCCGGGCCGAAAACGAGTAGAAGTGCTCAGATTCTGACCGATCATTAACCTGCCAATCTTGTCTCGCCTCCCTTGCTGCCGCAGGATAGGGGGTCAGTCCATGGAGATCAAACGATGAAATACACGCACCTTAATGGCCTCTGGGGCTTGGTGTTGCTGGTTCTTGCCCTGACGAGCGGCTGTGCCAGCATGTCCCCTTACGCAATATCGGAAGGGGAGTTGGAACGGCACCTGCGAGATGTTGTCAGCGATTTTGATCGCACTCAGTTAAAGAATAGCTCGCCGCTGAGTATGAGTCTTAGCGATGCCGACATTACCCTGGGACCAGATGGCCGGGATGTGGCAGTGATTGATCTGAAAGGGCAGGTAGCGCTGAACGCTTTTCTGGCCAAACTACCGGTTGATATTGCCCTGAAAGTGGAAGGCGCACCGGTTTATGACAGCAAGGAAAAAGCCATCTATATTCGCAGGATCAAGTTACTTGAAAGCAGCATAGATTCCGGCTTTTTCAAGGGTGACCTTGCGCCCGTTACCGACACCGTGATGAGTGTGGTGGCTCAGATGCTGGAAACCATGCCGGTATATCGTCTGGACGAAACCAATATGGCCCAGCGTATGTTTGGAATGGTGCCCATGGATGTGCGTGTAGCGCCGGGGCGTCTTGAGTTTGTAATGGCTGACAAGTAAGCGGCTTTTATCAGACCAGAGCCAGAAACTGCTTCCTGGCTCTGGTTAAGCAATCGATCAGGCCGACAGCCGTTGGCAGATTGCCTCTCCGATTTCCTGTGTTCCCCGTCGCGCGCCGGCATTTTCCGCCAGGTCTGCCGCTACTGCACCAAAAAGCTCTTTGCCAGCGGTCGCCATTACCGGGTCTTTCCGGCCAAACCACTCCAGCATACGTGCCGCAGTAAACAGCATGGCGGTTGGATCTGCCAAGCCTTGACCCGCGATGTCTGGGGCGCTGCCATGGGTTGGCTCAAACATGGAAGGCATGTCCGGGTCGGTGGGGTTCAGGTTGCAGGAAGGGGCAACGCCCATACCGCCGGATAATACGGCCGCAAGGTCTGTAAGAATATCTCCCTGCAGGTTGCTCGCAACCACCACATCGAACGCCCAGGGGACTTGCACAAACTTCATGCAGGCTGCATCCACCAGTTCGTGGTGCGTGGCCACATCCGGGTATTCCTTGCTGATTTCTTCGAAGGCTTCAGTGTACATATCGCCCCAATAACGCAGCGCATTACGTTTGGTGATCAGGCACACCTGGCTTTCACATGTGTTGCCATTGAGCGTGCGAAACTCCCGAATGCGTCCTTCGGTTGAGCGATCCGCCGCTCTGGCACGAGCCTGCTCAAAGCCATAGCGAATAATGCGATTGGTGGCTTTGCGGGTAAACACCTCCATTTGGGTCGCAATCTCATCCTCGGTGCCTTTGCGCAGGCGCCCGCCCTGACTCACGTACTCGCCCTCGGAATTCTCCCGAATCACCAGCATATCTATGTCTTTTGCGCGCTCATCAGCGAGATATTGGCGGGCACCGGGCAGCAGGCGAGCTGGGCGCTCACATACCCACTGATCAAAGCCTTTGCGCATTTCCAGCAGCGGTGCCAATGAAACGCTATCGGTCAAAAGGTAGCGATCGGGATCGTTCAAGGGGCCGGGATCACCCAGAGCACCCAGTAATATGGCGTCATAAGCTTTGAGTTGAGCGAGGGCATCCTCTGGCATGGATTCACCATGCTCTTGGTGCCAGGCGTGCGACGGCCACGGGAACTGATCCCACTCTAGGTTGAGGTTGTGCTTGGTGCGCAGGGTTTCCAGGCAGCGTATGGCTTCCCCAACAACCTCCGGGCCAATACCGTCGCCCGGTGTTACTGCAATGCGGGTAGTTTGGGCCATTTTGGAGACTCCTTTTAAAATTGACTCGTATGGATAACCAACCCAGTTTAGTCAGGGAAGCCGGGGTTGCCACCGGTGTGGGAAATAAACCCCTTTTACCCACCTGCAGCCCGGCGCTATAGTGTGTCCGCAATTGGCGCATTCGTGCTTTTTCCGTTTCAACTTACTACAGGAAGGCAGCTTTGCTTTACCGACTTCTTACCGTCATTGGCGGCCTGGTATTTGTGGCGGCGCTCTTTGCGCTGGTATGGTTTTTCTGCAAAAAGTTTCTGCAACGCCACGGCGTTATCGATAACCTTTCAGACCGCACAACCGAACTCGCCACCTGGACCTTTGCCGGCATAAGTATAGGGCTGGTTTTTGCTGTGGTCGGCGCGTTTTTGCTTGGCCCCTGGGCGTTCTATCGCACCCTGCGTGGGCACGGGGTCGACATCTCCGATGGCGCGGCCATTTGGTGGGGATTCGGTATAGTGTTGGCCTCCCTCGGCATTACCGCAGTCGGCTTTTTCGGCTTTCTGATTGCCGTGGGTGCTTACTGAATCGCCTTGAGCTGCTCCCGAAACCATATAAGCGCCGGCTCCTGGCCGTAGGCTGTGTGCCAGTACAGGTGCACATCGACTGAGGGCAGGTCGGCTGGCGGGTTCATTATGGTGATGTTTGCCCGCTCGGAAATAATCTGGGCGTAGGTTTCCGGCATAGTCAGCAACAGGTCCGTTTTCTCCACCACCCGGCAGGCGGCGTAATAGTGCTGACAGCGCAGGCGGATGCTGCGCTGAACCCCTAGCCTTGATAATTCAAAATCCTCAATTCCCGGCCCTTCTGCACGTGATGAAACCAGTACGTGGCGCGCAGAAAGGTACCCATCCATATCCAGCGTGTTTCCCGCCAGGGGATGACCCTCCCGCGCCAGAACCACAAGCCTGTCTTGCCTGAGAAGTTCATGGGATGTTTGGTTGCTGACCGGCAGCAAAACATCCACAGCGAAGTCCAGTTTGCCTGCAGCCAATTGCGTTTCCATATCCCGCCGGGGAATCCGTTTGCTGGCTATCTCCAACTCCGGATAGGCGTTTAATCGTTGCATCAGCGGTGGCAGAAACGTTGATTCCAGTACATCCCTCAGCCCCAACGAATAGGTTTTGCGCTGATTCGCCGGGTCAAACGCATGGAATTGATTCACCGCTCCCTGAATCTGCGTAAGCCCAGGCTTCATGGATTCCAGGAAGCGACGGGCCAGAGGTGTAGGCACCATTTGATTGCCCTGGCGGGTGAACAGCGGATCGTCAAAATGGTCGCGCAATCGGGACAGCGAATGGCTAACGGCGGGCTGGGTAAGGTGTAACGCCTTTGCCGCCCGGGTAAGGCTGCCTTCCCGATAAATCGTGTCAAACACATGCAGCAGGTTGAGATCCAGACGATTCCCGGCCATAGTCATTAATCCCTATAAGAATTAGTTTCATTAATAGTAAACGATAAGAATAATTCAGTCGCGTAATAGTTTGAGCAGCCCTAGACTGGTTTAATCGTGCTTATAGTCATCGCACCGTTTGCTGGTCTATCTAATAGATGTTGTTCAATTTCTGAGAGGGTTTGGCAATGGATTTCAGTATCTCCGAGAAAGGTCAGGATTATCTCGAGCGTGTAAAAGCGTTTATGGCGGAAGAAATTCTCCCGGTAGAAGCCCAGTACCATAAGGAACTGGCGTCTCTGGACAATCGCTGGGTTGTACTGCCAATCATCAAAGAATTGAAAGAAAAGGCAAAGGCACAGGGCCTATGGAATATGTTTTTCCCGGATGAGGAGCATGGTTGTGGCCTGCTCAACTCCGACTACGCCCTGATTGCTGAAGAAACGGGTCGCAGCTTTATTGCCCCCGAAATTTTCAACTGCAATGCGCCCGACACCGGCAACATGGAAGTGTTAATTCACTATGGGTCAGATGAGCAAAAAGCCGAATGGCTGCCACGCTTGCTTAGCGGCGAAATCCGCTCCGCGTTCTGCATGACTGAACCTGCCGTGGCTTCCTCCGATGCCACTACTATGGAAGCAACAGCCGTAGTGGAAGGCGATGAAGTTGTGCTGAATGGTCGCAAGTGGTGGAGCACCGGCATTGGCCACCCCGACTGCAAAGTGGCCATCTTTATGGGACTTTCTGACCCCGATGCCCACAAACACCGCCGCCACTCCATGGTTCTGGTGCCGCTTGATACCCCGGGCATTACAATTGAACGAATGCTTCCCGTATTCGGCGAGTACGACGAGCCCTACGGTCACGGCCAGGTACTGTTCGAGAACGTGCGCCTACCCAAGAGCGCATTTATTGCCGGCCCCGGCCGCGGTTTCGAAATTGCCCAGGGTCGCCTTGGACCTGGCCGAGTACACCATTGCATGCGCGCAATTGGCGCAGCGGAGCGCACACTGGAGTTGCTGGTGAAGCGCTCCCTGAGTCGCGAAGCCTTTGGGCGCCCACTGGCCAAACTGGGCGGCAACCCGGACATCATCGCCAACGCCCGCATGTCGATTGAACAGGCCCGTTTGCTGACCCTGAAATGTGCTTGGGCACTGGACACCAAAGGTATTGCCGGTGCGATTCAGGAAGTGGCCATGATCAAGGCGCTGATTCCAAACATGCTGCAAACCATTGTGGATCAAGCGATCCAGATTCACGGCGGCGCCGGTGTGAGCGATGATGATTTCCCGCTTACTCAATTGTTTGCCTATGCTCGTGTACTGCGATTGGCAGATGGCCCGGATGAAGTACATCGTGCCACGGTTGCTCGCCTCGAATTACGCAAATATAAAAATTGATGGTATAGCGCTAATGATGAGAGGAGCTGGCGGGGTGGGAGCTTCTGAAACTGTGCGGAGCCATGGATGGCGGAGCCAAGCCTACATGGATGTATTCACGGCGTGTTTCAGAAGCTCCCACCCCGCTGGCTCCGTCACACTCTATAGTTGACGTTTTTAAACAACAAACAACGGACAACCCCATGACACAAAGAGTATTCGTAACAGGCGGCGCAAGCGGCCTTGGCCGAGCCATTGCACTGCGTTATGCCAGAGAAGGCGCCAAAGTCTGCATCGGTGACATCAATCCCGAACAGGGCGTAGGCGTTGAGCAGGAAATTAACAATGCCGGCGGTGAAGGCTACTTTGTTGAGTGCGACGTTCGGCGCCTGACAGATCTCGAAAAAATCTGCGCCGATCTCACCGAGAAGTGGGGTGGCGTAGACGTAGTGGTGAATAACGCAGGTGTGGCCTCTGCCGGCTCCATTGAAGACACCACCATGGCCGACTGGGAATGGATTATCGACATCAACGTACTGGGTGTTGTGCGCGGCTGTAAGGCGTTCACGCCGCAGTTCAAAAAGCAGGGCTCAGGAACCTTCGTGAACATTGCCTCCATGGCGGGCCTCATGCTCGCACCGCTAATGGACAGCTACAATGTATCCAAGGCCAGTGTTATAGCATTGTCCGAAACCCTGCGCCAGGAACTGCGGGATGATGGCATTCACGTGAGCTGTGTGTGCCCTGCATTTTTCCAGACCAATCTCACGCAAAGCATGCGTTCGGACCTTCCCGGCATACAGCAAAATGTCAACAAGCTCATGAAACGCTCGACAATAACTGCAGATCAGGTTGCCGACGACATAGTGCGTTCGGTGCAGAAAAAAGACTTCTGGGTACTGCCCCACGTGAAAGAGCGCCGCTTGTGGATACTCAAGCGCTATGCGCCAGCGGTGTTCGACAAACTGATGTACGAAGAGAGCAAGCGCTGGATGAAGAAGATGGGCAACAAGGCCAAAGCCTGATTAGCACACGGGAACAAAAGGAGAGTGATGAATGACCCAGATTGACCAGGCAGCAGATATCCGCGAAGGCGAAGAGCTGGATATATCCGCAGTAGACCGCTTCATGAAAGGCGCCATCCCGGACTTGACCGGCGAGCCGGTTATCCGCCAATACCCCGGTGGCGCTTCCAACCTCACCTATCAGGTGGACTACGGCGACCGTTCCTTTGTTTTGCGTCGCCCGCCATTCGGCAAAATTGCGAAATCCGCCCACGACATGCTGCGTGAAGCAAGGGTGATGCAGGCGCTGAAGCCTGTGTACCCTTATGTGCCCAACATCATTGCCATTTGCGACGATCACGATGTGCTGGGTTGCGATTTTTACGTGATGGAACGCCTGAAAGGCATCATTCTGCGCCAGGATTTCCCCCAAGATCTTGAAATGGATGAAGCCGACACCCGCAAGCTTTGCCTGAGCGTAATCGACAAGATGGTGGACTTGCATCGCGTTGACGCTAAAGCCGCAGGCCTCGATTCTCTGGGTAAGGGCGAGGGTTATGTGCAGCGCCAGATCGGCGGCTGGAGCGATCGTTTCCGCAAGGCTCGCACCGACGACGTTAGCGACTTTGAGGAAGTGATGGCCTGGCTCAACGAAAAAATGCCAAACGATGTGGCCCAGGTTGTGATTCACAACGACTACCGCTTCGACAATGTTGTATTGAACTCGGACAACCCCTTTGAAGTGATCGGTGTGCTGGATTGGGAAATGGCCACCATTGGTGACCCGCTGATGGATCTGGGCAATACGCTCGCCTACTGGATAGAGGCGGATGACGATGAATCCTTCAAGATGCTTCGTCGCCAACCTACGCATCGCCCCGGAATGCTTACCCGCAAGGAAGTGGTTGACTACTACATGGAGAAGTCCGGCTTTCGGGCAGATAATTTCGATTTTTATGAGATCTACGGGTTGTTCCGTTTGGCGGTGATCGTGCAGCAGATTTATTACCGCTTCTATCACGGGCAAACCAGCGACAAGCGTTTTGCCATATTCGGCCACGCAGCCAACAGTCTGGAGAAGCGCTGCAAGCGTTTGATCGCAGAGAGCTCTCTGTAATGGCTACGGTGTACCTGGTACGCCATGGCCAGGCCAGCTTTGGTAAAGAAAATTACGATCAGCTTTCAAAGAAGGGCTGGGAGCAGGGCAAGGTGCTCGGCCGCTGGATGGCCGATAAATTTGAACCGGCGGCGATTTTTGGCGGCGACTTGCAGCGGCATCGCGAAACCGTAGAAGCCATTGCAACCGGGTACGGCGCGGAGTTGCCGGATATGCAGGTTGCGCTGGGTTTTAACGAGTTTGATCATGAGTCCATCGTAAACGCCTATAAACCCCAGTGGCGAGATCGGCAGGTGATGGCGAGGGACCTTGCGGCTTCTCCGAAGCCCGCTGCAGCCTTCCAGAAGGCATTTGTTGAAGCCGTGCGCCGCTGGGCGTCTGGCAAGTTCGATAGTGAATACGATGAGACCTGGGGGGAGTTCAAAGCCCGGGTTCTCTCGGCCTTTGATGAAATGATCGAGTATGCAGACGGCGGCGATGTTCTGGTGTCCACATCCGGCGGGCCTATTGCCGTTATGTGCCAGCACCTTTTGAGCCTGAGCGACGAACGCACATTAGGGCTGAACGAAGTCATCGCCAACACCAGCGTTACCCGGGTGCTCTATTCCGCGGGCCGTCGCAGCCTGTCTGTTTTCAATAATTACAGCCACCTGGAAGCGGAAGACCCCGCCCTGGTGACCTTCCGATAACGAATTGAGGTGAACCAATGAGCAAGAAAGACCTGTTTGACTTGACCGGAAAGATTGCCCTGATTACCGGTGCGAGCCGTGGTATAGGTGAGAGCATTGCCCGCACACTGGCGGATTACGGCGCCCACGTGATTGTAACCAGCCGCAAGATTGATGGCTGTGAAGCCGTCGCCAGCAGCATTCGTGAAGCGGGTGGTAGCGCTGAAGCCTACGCTTGCCACATTGGTGAGATGGATCAGATAGAAGCGATCTGGGCTCATATCGAAAAAGAGCACGGCAAGCTGGATATTCTGGTAAACAACGCCGCAGCCAACCCGTATTTTGGCCCGGTTGAGGACACAGACCTGGGTGCCTTCCAGAAAACCATTGATGTGAATATTCGCGGCTACTTCTTTATGTGCGCTCGCGGTGCGCAACTGATGAAGAAGAACGGCGGTGGTTCAATCATAAACGTGGCGTCAGTAAACGGTGTGAACCCGGGCCATTATCAGGGCATCTATTCGGTGACCAAGGCCGCAGTTATCTCAATGACCAAATCCTTTGCCATGGAACTGGGCCAGCAGAATATTCGTGTGAATGCCTTGCTGCCGGGGCTCACAGACACCAAGTTTGCCAGTGCCTTGACTACCAACGAAGCTATTAAAAAGCAGGCTATGGCACACATTCCCATGAAGCGTGTGGCCGATCCCAACGAGATGGCAGGCACTGTGTTGTATCTGGCATCGGGTGCATCCAGCTACACCACCGGCGCCTGCATTAATGCCGATGGCGGTTACCTGACGGTCTGATTGCCCGCTATCTATTGCGTGAGGCGACTTCGGGGCTTGGCTTGCAGGTCAGCGCTTTGAAGTCGCCGCCCAACTCCGATATCCGCCGGGTCAGGTAATCAAGCTGTGAGGCGTGGCTTGCCAGCAGCAGTTCCTGAATCAACGAATTCATGGCTACCATGCTTTCATCTATCCTTTGCGCATAGGCATCGCCCCGGCCCGCTTTTGGGTTGTTAATCAGTTCAGTAATCGTTGCTTCAAAATCAGCCTGGCTGCGATATTCGAGAGCATTTAGCAGGGTATCCTGCCAATTTCGACGGCCTGCGAGCCAGATTTCAGTCTGCCCGGCACGGTCTTCTGACCAGACCTTGATAATGTCTTTCTGAACCGGGTTCAGGCTACCCAGCCAGCGCTCAGCTCGCTCTTCCGTGCGTTCTGCTCGTGCGTGTTCAATTGATTTCGCGTCTCCAGTCAGGAATTCCTCTTCCAACTCTCGCTGGTTTTCTGCCATGTTTTTCGCCAGCTCACGCACTTGCTCATCACTGAGACTGGAAAGCAGGTTCACCGCGCCAGGTGTTATTTGGTGCATCAAGGGCTGGAGAAGCGAAAGGAGCTGGTTTTGATGACTACTTATTTCCGCCGGGTCTGGCTTGCCTTCTGCCAATTCACTCCGGAGGTTGTGTAACCATGCCTGATAGCGCGGGAGTTCGGTGCTACAGTGCCATTGTTTCAGTTCTTCAATGTCGGCATTCAACTGCCGCTTTTGGGGCTTTGTGAGGGTGATGAAATCCTCAACCCACCACACAATGCCCCAGTCAGCGTAACGATAGGCAAGCCGGGTTGAGCTGCACCCTGTGATGACAAGAATTGTGGCCAAAAGAACTGCTGCCGTTCGAACGTTGCTAACTCTAGACTGATCCATAGGGTGCCTTGCTCGGTATGAGCCTATCGATAAAAGGTTGCAAGCTCATTATAATCTCGCGCTTATGCCTTGACAGTCTACGGTATCCGAAGGCTTTTAGATGTGGCCATTCGAAGACCTTTAATTTAATCAGGAGTGCCCATGAGCCGAATTAAACCCGCCCGCCTGCGCCAGTTGGTATTTGGGTTTTATATGTCGGGAATGATGTCTTTGTTGATGTCTGGAGTGATTACATTTATCAACACAGGTATGGATAGCGCATTTATGTATCGCTGGATGCCGGCTTTTCTGGTGGCATGGGCAGTTGCCTTCCCGCTGGTAACCTTTATTGCACCGGTTGCGGTGAAACTCACTGAAATGACGCTGGGGCGACCCGGCAATGAGAATGAGCACACATCTGTAAACTGAAATGTAAAATTCCGTAATCTGTTTTTATTGCCCTCCCGTAGGTTGTTTTACGTGCATGTGAGTTACTGAACTTGTGCATGTTTAAACTACTTGATCCTGGTTTTTAACTTTGGAATAGAGGGCAAGAGGCAATGAAAACAAAAGTTGCACTGACGATGGCCTTGGCTGCCAGCGCGATGCTGGTGGGCTGCAGTGATAATGACAATGACTCTGTAACACAACAACCTACCTCAAAAGTCAGGGCGGTGCATGCGGCTTCCGATGCGCCGGCGGTGAACGTACTTGTGGACGGGAGCCCGGCTATTTCCGGCGCTGAATTCAAACAGGCGGCTGTGATTTCTCCAACGTTGGGAACCTATGCTCTGGCAGTCGAGGCTATCCTCCCTGGCGGCTCCACGACAACAGTTATTGATCCTACCGACGTTACGCTTGAGGATGGCTTCGATTACGACGTAATCGCAGTTGGTGAAGTTGGCAATATTGACGCGTTAATCTTGGCGGATGATGGTTCTCGCACCGATGCCAATGCAGTTCGTTTGCGCGTTGCCCACCTTTCGCCGGCAGCTCAGGCAGCAGCTGCGGGACCCGTTGACGTGTATGTAACTGCTTTCGGTGCTGAACTTCCTCCTGAAGCCAACTTCAGTTTTTCTTTCAAAGAGAGCATTGGACCACTGGAGCTGCCGGCAAATGATTACCAGATTCGTGTGACCCCCGCGGGTTCAGGCACTGTTGTCTTTGATAGTGGCAAAGTGTCTTTGCAGGCAGGCACCAATCTATTGATTGGCGCTGTTGATAACACCGGCGCCAATGGTGACGCCAGCCCGATTAGCCTCGTTGTGTTGAACGGTGGTGATGTCGCAGAAATCTACGACACAGACCAGGCAGCCGGTGTGCGCGTTGTTCATGCTTCCTCTGATGCGCCAAACGTTGACGTGTATGTTGATGGACAATCAACTCCATTGGCAGACATTGCATTTGGCAGTGTTGCTCCGTTCGCCTTCCTGGATGGTTATGCTGCCTTGCCAGCCGGGGATGCTCGCATTCAGGTTGCGGCCGCTGGAACTGGCCTCGGTGGTGGGCTGGTCGTGATTGATGAGACGCTGCCACTTGTTAATGGTCAGGGCTACACGGCGCTGGCAGTTGGTCAACTGGCTGGTATTGAGGCTCTGGTAGTCGAAGATCAGGTGCGCAGCATTGCGACCCAGGCTTCTTTGAGAATCATTCATGCTTCTACTCAGGCAGGTAACGTCGATATTTACCTGGTACCCGGGACTCAGAGCGGCATTGGTAACTTTGCCCCAGCTCTGTCAAACGTGCCCTTCAAGGCCGTGACAGATTATCTTGCCGTGGCAGACGGAACTTACAACGTCTACATTACTCCGACCGGCACGGGTACCGTGGCGATTAGTGCTGAGGGCGTCGAGTTGAATGCGGGCGATGTTTATACGGCGGTTGCCCGGGATGCCGATCCTGGGGAGCAGGCTCCACTCAACCAGCTCGGACTGATCCTGTTTGATAATTTTGTGGTGCCACAACCCTGATAGGGCGCGCCGCAGTTTCAGCAAAAGCCAAGGCCCCGGATCTCCGGGGTCTTTTTTACTGAATAGTGGTTGCAGACGTTTCGGGAGAGGCTTGTGATAGAGCCGTACCAACAGGCGGCCGGTAATGCAGAGAGTAAAGAATCCGGTCAAGAACCGCTTGGCCATTCCAGGCCGGATCATTATTCACCATGCCCACAACAGCCCAGGTTGTATTGTTCTCATCCCGTGTAAAGCCAGCAATGGACCTCACGTTTTCCAGATAGCCGGTTTTAATGCGGCCTTCGCCATCCATGCCAGTATTACGAAGGCGGCGAGCCATGGTTCCGTCCATAGCAATAATCGGCATGGAGGCCATAAGGTCTGAAGAGTAGGGGCTGTTCCAAGCGTGCTGGAGAATTTTGGCGCCTTGTCTGGCAGTAATTCTGCCATGGCGAGTAAGCCCTGCACCGTTATCGATTACCATTCCGGTGGTATCTATGCCCTTCTTTCCCAGCCAGTCATAAATAACGCGAATGCCGGCAACCCGGTCGTCGTTTTCACTATCCAGCCGGTTTTGAGCGCCTATGGTCAGCAGCAGTTGCCGAGCCATCACGTTGCTGCTCCACTTATTGATGTCCCGCACCATGGTAACCAGATCTGGCGATGTGGTTTTCATAACCAGCCGCGCAGTTTCCGGAGTTAGCCCTGTCTGGCTTCCGCCAGTTACGATGATGCCCATTTCCGAAAAGAGGCTGCGGATCATCGAAGCACTGTATTGCTCATGGGGAAGCAACGACAGATAAGTTGTGGTGCGACATCCTTGTGGCAGTTCTCCCGTTACCCGCACAGTTACCTTTCCGCCTGCCTGGGCCATCGGTTCCCAATCGAAACTGCGACGTGATGGGCAGGGCCCTTCGGCTACTGCTGTTACCCTGTTGTCGATAACAACTTCGCCAAGAGCGGGTGTGCTCCAGGCTTGAGTGCCACGCTCGTCAGCCCGAATCTGGAAGTGTATTAGGTTGAGGTTGGTCAGGTAAGCAGAGGGCTCAACCAGAAACGGCGCGTGCGGGTTGTCACCATTGTCTATAAAGGCAGGGAAGCCGCCGTCAATTTTAAAATAGCTGCCATCCAATATCAGGTTGCCATCAATGCGGTTAATCCCCATATCGCGGAGTTCCCGCAGGGCTGTCCAGAGTCGTTCAAAGGTGAGTTTGGGATCACCTCCAAAGCGCACGTAGAGATTGCCCGCGAGAGTATCGCCAACCATCTGCCCGTCAGTCAGAAAATCCGTATCCCAGTGGTGCGTGGGGCCAAGGATCTCCAGGGCAGCGTAGGTTGTGATCACCTTTATGATAGAGCCCGGGCTCATGGGCACGTCGGCGTTAATGTTTTGATCAAGCCCGGGGCCGTTCAAGGGAATTGCGGCCATGCTCAGGGCTTCGTCACTGTTGAGGGATTTCATGGCGAAATCCCTCATCTGGCTGGCCCACAGACGGTTGTCGCTGTAGTTGGCATCGCCACTGTCGGCAGCCAGTGCTGATGGCAGGTTTGCCAAGACTGGAGTCAAAGCAAGCGCCGCGGCCAGAACCAAGGCAGGGCGCTTTGGCCGGCGAGTGACTGTTCCTGCGCTGTTTGTTTGCGGCATACCCAAAATCATCCTAATGGCCACGCGATAAAATGTGCGGAGAGGTTCGCTGATTAAACAATAGCCCATCTTTGGTAAATGTACTATGCAGAAAACCTCTACATGACGTTAAAAAATGCCAGTAGACAGCTTGTTTGTATTGGGGTTTGTCACAGGGTGTAAGTTGCGTTGCGGCCAGTATCCGGTGGTATTGCTGGCCAATGAAAAAACGGGATATCTGATGATAATAACGGTGCTTTCAACAAAAGGATTCAATTATGGCTAATGTGCTGACTCACCATGCAAAGGTGCTGGGTTCCGTGGGTACCTCCTCGCTGACAGCCTGGCGTGGGTGCCTCGTAGTAAAAGCGGTACCTCAGCCCGAGCAGCCCCTGATACTTTACGACATGGAGGGATGCCCATACTGCCGGCGAGTTCGCGAAGCACTGACAGTCCTCAATCTTGATGTGGAAATTCGGCCTTGTCCCAAAGGTGGCCGCGTATTCCGCAAGCATGCAGAAGCGACCGGTGGGAAGCAGCAGTTCCCTTTGCTGGTTGACCAGAACACCGGTGCTGTAATGTATGAATCGGAAGCCATCATCGAGTACCTGTTTCGGCAATATGCTGGTTGTACGGTTCCCGGCTACTACCGTGAACGAGTCTGGCAGCCGATTCTGGGGTCGATGGCGTCTGTTGCCAGCGCCATGCGAGGCCTGCGTGCCAGTGCAGGAAACCAGCCGGAGCAACCGCTGCATTTGTGGAGTTTTGAGGGCAGTCCCTTCTCCCGGCTGGTGCGAGAGAAGTTGTGTGAGCTGGAAATTCCCTACACTCTGCATAATCTCGGCAAAGAGCACTGGACGGAAATAGGTCCGGCAGCACAGCGAATCAAGCCAGGGCCATACACACCAATTCCGGGTGGTAAGAGAGATGCCTTTTTCAAGGCTCACGGCCGGGTACAGGTACCTTACCTTGAAGATCCGAATACCGGGGCAGGGCTGTTTGAATCTGCTCGCATACTGGCCTATCTGCAAACGCAGTATGGATAGCAGCTCCAGTGGGGATCTCTGTACGGCAACTCTGTTTCGTGGGCTGGAAGGCAGGTATTATAACCATCCATTAATGTGCTCATGAAACGATTGTCAGGATGCCTATGTATACCGGCCAGTGCCTGTGTGGTGATGTTACGTTTGAATACGACGGCCCTTTGGGGCCGCTGTCCCTGTGCCATTGCAGTCAATGCCGGCGGGCCCATGGCAGTGCGTTTTCGGCCAGCTCCCCGCTACAGAAAGTGCGCTTCCGGTTTTTGTCCGGAGAAGCACAACTCACTGAATACGAGTCACGTCCCGGAAAATATCGGGCGTTTTGCAGCCGATGTGGCAGCCATTTGTACAGTCGCGTAGATGCAATTCCGGGCATTCTTCGACTGCGAGTGGGCGCTATCAATGAACCCATAGAAAAGGGGCGGGTGCAGCATGTCTACACAGGCTCGAAGTCGGGTTGGTTTGAAATTACCGATGCGCTGCCCCAGTTTGAGAAAGCCGAACGCACCGGCGACCCTCACTGAGCAGGCACCACCCGGTAGACTTTCCCTTTTGACGAATCTGTCAGTAACCAAAGACTGCCATCTGGCCCTGTTCGAACGTCGCGAATACGTTCGTTCAGGCTGGTGAGCAAATCTTCTTCCTCCATTACTTGCCCATTTTCGATTTCCAGTCGTACCAGTTTGCGCAGCTTGAGTGCGCCTACGAACAGGCTACCTTGCCATTGGGGGAATTCAGAGCCGGTGTAAAACGCCATGCCTGAGGGCGCAATGGATGGGTCCCAGTAGTGCAGGGGCTGAGCCATGCCTTCTTTTTCAGTATGCAAGGTTATCGGAAGCCCGGAGTAGCCAATGCCATAGGTGATTTCAGGCCAGCCGTAATTGGTGCCGGAGCTCAGAATGTTTATTTCATCGCCACCGCGCGGGCCGTGCTCGTGAGTCCAGAGCTCTCCGGTCTCAGGATGCAGGGTCATGCCCTGAATATTGCGGTTTCCCCAGGTGAAAAAAGTGTTGTTTATGCTTGGGTCATCAAGCCCCGGGTTGCCGGGAGCCGGTTCGCCATTCGATGTAATGCGATGAACGCCGCCGGCATCGTCCCGGGTGTCCTGAGCGCGATCCATCTCACCGCGGTCACCAACGGATATGTAGAGGTGGCCGGATGCGTCGAATGCCATGCGCCCGCCAAAGTGGCGGGACGTATTGGAGCGAGGGAGCGCTTCGAAGATGGTGCTGACATCTTTCAGGCGCTCTCCTTCAAAAATCCCGCGGGCTACGCGAGTAGTCATTCCCTGGCTGGAGCGATGTGCATAGCTTAGGAAGAGTGTTTTGTTGTCTGCAAACTCCGGGTGCAGAACCACATCTAGCAATCCGCCCTGGCCAGACACAGCGAGTGATGGAAGCCCCTCAATGGCTTGGGGCAGAAGCCTTCCGCTCTTGATGACTCGCAGGCGGCCCGCTCTCTCCGTAACAAGCATGGATCCGTCGGGGAGAAAGGCCAGGCTCCAAGGGTGTTCTAGCCCACCAGCAACGGTTTCCAGGCTGAAGCGCGTGTTATGGCTGCTAAATGTCTGGGCTGCTATAGCGAAGGGGATGCTTAGAAGTAGCATGCCGCTCAACGGCATCAAGAATTGAATAAGGCGCATGAGTCGTCCTTTAAGCATTGCAAATGATAATCAGTATCATTAAGATATTTTTGTGCTTGTTCATACAGCACAAATAATCTTCACAGAATCTGTTTACACCATAAGCACAGGGAGATACAGCCATGACGGCAGAACAGGAAATGATGGAAGGGCTAAAAATTGCGGCGGGTGCTGGCCTTTTTGCGGCGTTAGTTGTTATCGGGCTTGCGGTTGCGCTGTAACCAGCTGTCCAGTTTGTCAGCGAACTCTTTTCGGTCAGTCTGATTGAATGGTGCTGCACCCCCGGTAACCTGTCCGGCATTACGCATCTCTTCCATGAAGTTCCGCATAGCCAGGCGCTGGCGGATATTTTCCTTGGTGAAGGCCTGGCCTCTTGGGTTAAACACATCTGCACCCTTCTCAATAGCTTCAGCCGCTAACGGGATGTCCTGGGTAATCACCAGGTCACCAGCGCTGAGCTGATCCATAATCTCGTTATCCGCCACATCGAAACCCTGCATTACCTGCCTGGCTTTGATGTAAGGGCTGGGCGGCAGGTTGATCATATGGTTGGCAATAAATGTTGTCTGAACCTGCCAGCGGGTGGCCGCGCGGCAGAGTATTTCCCGAATGGGTACGGGGCAGGCGTCGGCGTCGACCCAGATTGCCATGGCGTATTCCTTTAAGCGGTTTTTTAGCGGTTGAATGATGAAGGGGAGTTTACCTGTTGTGGCAACAGGTGTGGAAGTGGGCGCCAATTTACACCGCCAGAACAGAAACGTTCCAGGTGGTATAATCCCTGTAAATTCAACTAACAGGAAAATCCAATGTCTCAACTTCCTCCTTGCCCCCAGTGTGCTTCTGAATACACCTATGAAGATGGCATTCAGTTCGTTTGCCCCGAGTGCGCCCATGAGTGGACAGAGGCCGAATCGGCAGCTGCAGCAGAAGGTAAAGTAGTACGTGATGCTCACGGTAATGAACTTCAGGATGGTGACGCGGTGACCGTCATCAAGGATCTGAAGGTTAAGGGGTCCAGCTCAGTCGTAAAAGTGGGCACCAAGGTGAAGAGTATTCGTCTTGTTGAAGGGGATCACGATATCGATTGTAAAATTGATGGTATTGGCGCCATGAAGCTGAAATCCGAGTTTGTCAAGAAAGCTTGATACCTGAAGCCGGGTTTAATCTCGCTCGCTGCGACCATTCGACGCACCTTAATTCTTGCTTCGGGTTGAGCTGAAAGCAACACTGTGGACATTGTTACCTTCACTTCTGACATTAGTCATTTTCAGATCAATAGTAGCGACGCGAGAGTTCATGAAAAAACTAAACATTTTGCTGTTTGCCATTAGCGCATCTCTTACCTCGGTTTTTGCCAGTGTTGCCATGGCCCATGAATATTCTGTGGGAGATATTGAAATAGGACATCCATGGAGCCGGCCAACGCCGCCGGGCACGCCTATGGGTGTGGGTTATCTGGTTATTAAAAATCACAGTGATAAGACTGTGACCTTGGTTGGTGCAACTACACCCAAAGCTGAACATGTTTCAATTCATGAAACAGTCATGGTGGATGGTGTTATGCGTATGCAGTCGGTTAAGGAGGGGCTGGCCATCTCAGCAGGTGGTGTAGTAGAACTCAAGCCCCTCAGCTATCACCTGATGCTGGAAAAGCTGGCAGAGCCTATCAAGGAAGGGGAGAGCATTCCTCTGACGCTGGAGTTTGAAGGCGCAGAAGCAGTTAATGTAGAGCTAAGTGTGCAGTCGCTCGACGCTGACACTAAAGAGGTGGAAATGGATCATTCAGGGCACGGAATGGAGCATTGAGCCTTTTCCCGTGAGAACCCCGGTGGCGTTTCCTGCAAATAGCAGGTGCAGTAGAAGCGCCACCGGTGCCAATTCTATTTGCTGCGCGCTTACGAGCAGCCACCGCAGCAAACGCCCGGATCCCCGTGCTTGCCTTTCTTTTCTGTGTTTTTCTCTGTGCTTTCGGCTGCGTTAGCAGTTTGTTGAACGGCACCGTCTGTGGGTTGATCTGCGTTCGCTTTGGCGCCTTCGTTTGAGCTGGTCACTTCTTTAAATAGTTGTGTCATTTGATGTTTCCTGCTGGGTGAACAATAAGATTCATTTTGTATGGATGTTATGGCGAGTTTGCGAAAGTGTCAATGCATGTTTTTACGGAGGCAGCCTGCTGAAGAGGCTGCTTAGACGCACATCCAAAAAACTGAGTGGGGATTCATTTATGTGCTAAAGTCATGGGCTACAAGGTCATAGCCAGGCTCAAAGCTTTGAGTGCGCTTGCTGCAGCTTTAACGGCAAAATCTGGGGCCGGACAGATTGTTTAATAGTTAGGGATTTTGCAGTTTATGGCTGACCACAGTGGTGCTGTCACGTCCGCATCGCGGCGTGAGCGAGGGGTGAAGTTCTGGCGAGTTACACGCCGGGTATGTCAGCTTGCCGCGACAATCGATATATCTTTTTTCTTCCTGTTTCTTTTTCTCGGGTCACCTATCCTGGCGTGGATAAACGTTGCCAGCGTGGCTATGTATATGGCTGCGTATTATGCGATCAATCGCAGGCAGAACCGCCTTGCAATTGCGCTTATCTGGTCAGAGGTCATTATCCACTCCGCACTTGGAACCCTGATGATCGGATGGGAGAGTGGCTTTCACTACTATTTGCTAATGTTTATCCCTACCGTGTGTATCAGCTCGGTGCGCCCGGGTACTATTATTTCCTTGATAGTCGTGTTGTGGGGTTACTACATAGGGCTCGATATTCTTATGTGGTTCATGGAGCCCTTCCAGCCAATACCTTCAGGCGCTTTGCTCGGCGTTCACTTGTTCAATCTTAGTGTTGTATTTGCGATGTTTGCTTACCTGTCATTCTTTTATATGAGGATGGTGGTTTCAGCACAGCGCAAACTCCAGAGGCTGGCCACGGTTGATTCGCTAACTGGGCTTTTAAATCGTCGCCATGGAAGCGACCTGGCTGAAAATGAAATCGCACGCTTTCGCAGGGTGGGGCACCCTGTCGCATTCATGCTGCTTGATGTGGATCACTTCAAGTCATTCAACGATCAGTTTGGCCATGGGACGGGTGACACGATTCTGACTGAAATCGGGCGGTTAATCCCGGCACAGCTGAGAGTCCAGGATATTGCTGCACGCTGGGGAGGCGAGGAATTTCTGGTTATTCTTCCGGATACCAAAATTGAAAGTGCACTGGCTAGTGCCGAGAGGATCAGAGTTGCACTCCGCAGTAATGACTGGAAGCAGGCTACAGGTGAGTCGATTGATGTAACTATCAGCGTTGGTGTGAGCGAGGTCTGTGCAAATGACGATCTGGCATCTGTGATAAGCCGTGCAGATCGGGCGTTATATCGCGGCAAGGCTGGAGGACGAAATCGTGTAGAGCAGGAGGGAGAGCTGCAGCGGTAAAAAAATTCGGGCAACAAAAAAGGCAGCCGTAGCTGCCTTTTTTTAGCGTTGTCTGTTAATTAAACAGCAACAACGTTCTCAGCCTGAGGACCTTTCTGGCCCTGAGTCACGGTGAAGTCAACTTGCTGGCCTTCAGCCAGAGTCTTAAAACCGCCGCCCTGAATAGCGCTGTAGTGAACAAATACGTCGGGGCCGCCTTCACGAGTGATAAAGCCAAAACCTTTTGCTTCGTTGAAAAACTTAACAGTACCGGTAACAGTAGACATAATATAATCCTGATTTCAATCTTTTAAAGTGCCGCCAGGTCATCATCTTGATGGCTGGTCAGCGGTATGCGGAAACAAAAAACGGGCGTGATCAAAAACAGGACGTACAACTACTGGAATGCGTCATATTGATGAAGTGCTTTGCTAAATCTTTCCAACGAGGGCCACTGTACCTGCTGGTCGATGAAAAGCAAAGGATTTTCTTGTACGCATAAACCCGACATTTTCAGCAACATGAGGTATGTTTGCCTCAGCAATTTGAAATATCAATCAATTAACAAAGGAGTTTCCGCCTTGTCTGAGCTATCTACCTACGAAAGTTTTTCTGTCAGTGTCGAAAACAAGATTGCCCATGTGCAGTTCAGTCGCCCCGAAGCACTGAACTCCATGAACAAGGCCTTTTGGCTTGAGCTGCCCAAGTGCATGCAGGACATCGAAGCGAACACTGATGCCCGGGTAATTGTAGTGTCGTCCACGGGGAAGCACTTTTCAGCCGGCATGGATCTTGGTGTTTTTACAGACTCCAAGGCAGTGCCTATGAGCGGTGATCCTGGCCGAATGGCAGAGAATCTGCGCCGGGTTGTTATGCAGCTTCAGGATACTCTCACGTCGCTGGAAAATGTTCGTTTACCAGTGCTTGCCGCTATTCATGGAGGCTGTATCGGTGGTGCTCTGGATTTGGTATGTGCGGCAGATAGCCGTTACTGCACGGAAGATGCATATTTCACTATCAAGGAAACCGAACTGGGGATGACCGCCGATGTGGGCACTCTGCAGCGGTTGCCCAAATTGATGCCGGAAGGCGTTGTGCGTGAACTGGCCTACACCGGTCGCAAGTTTACCGCGCAGGAAGCCAAAGGGCTGGGGTTTGTGAATGCTGTTTTCACTGATCAGGACGCACTGATTGCAGGCGTTATGGATATTGCTTCTCAAATTGCGGCTAATTCACCGCTGGCGGTTACCGGCTGTAAAGAAATGCTGAACTACAGCCGTGACCATACGGTCGCTGATAGCCTGAAGTACATGGCAACCTGGCAGGCAGGAATGTTCAGACCCACCGATATGATGAAAACCTTCCAGGCTAAGGCCCAGAAGCAGGCGCCACAATACGATGACCTGTTCCCGGTGAAGGGGCTTTTTGAAAAGTAATCGGCGGTGACGAAACACAATCGCGCGAAAGTTTCTCCTGTTTCCGCCCTGATGTTTCAGGGTGGGATAGGGGTTGCTGGGTTGTTGGTGATTCTGGTCGCCGATATCCCGATTCAGACGTTTGGTACCGGGATTCTGCCAAGCGTATTTTATGGAGTACTGGGTGCGCTTTGCACCTACGGCGCATTGTTGCTGGTCAGTCAGATTCCAGGTCTGTTCCCGGGCAATTTCGAACGCCAAATGCACGGCTTGCACCTGTTTGCGTCAGGGTATTCATGGTTCGTTCTGTTTCTGCTTTCGGTGTTTGCCGGGGTGGGGGAGGAACTCTTGTTCAGGGGAGCCTTGCAAGGCTGGCTCGCCACAAGCGCAGGCGCTATACCTGCCGTGCTGATAGCGTCAGTACTCTTTGGTCTGGTCCACTACATATCCTTCACTTACTTTATTGTGGCTACCGTCCTTGGGCTGGTTTTGGGCCTGGCTTATGCGATGACGGACAGCATCCTTTTGGTTATGATCTGGCACGGCGTTTACGACATGGTAGCGCTGTTCTGTCTGCTTCGGTTTCCTGAGTGGTTTGGCATAAGCCTGCACTCGAGAGATTAAGAGCGTGCCGCTTTCAATGCTGCCGTCAGCCGCTCGATAACACCCCCGCTATGACGCCAGAAGTGCCAGTACAAGGTTACTTCCAGTGATTGACCGGGAGCAATACTGATAAGGCGCCCTGCCTCGATGTCAGGCTTTGCCTGAATCTCCGGAATCATGCCGTAACCCATGCCTGCCAGAGCCAGTTTCACAAAACCTTCTGAAGACGGGCATAAATGATAGGGGAAGGCGCCATGGTAGCCACTCTGAGCCAAAAACCGATGCTGTAGCTGATCGTTTGGCCCGAATACAATTGCCGGTGCTGATTGAAGGCTCTGCTCATTAAAGCCCTGACTGAAATGCTGTGCTTTATATGAAGGTGTTGCCAGAGGCAGATAGGGCATTTTGCCAAGCGGAACGCAGCGAGCCCCGGGTACGGGTTGTGAATTGCTGCACAGGCATGCGACCACATCACCTTCACGCATGCGGCGCAGTGCTATGTCCTGATCTTCAATGACCATATCCAGCAACAATGCTTCGTCCCGACAGAATTCGCCGATGGCGCTGGCCCACCAGGTTGCGAGGCTGTCAGCATTCAGGGCGATGCGTAATCGAGCTGTCGGTTCGGGAAGCGATGGAAGGGATTTTGCCAGATCCCTTTCAAGTAGTTGAACCTGCTGAACGTGATTTAGCAGCCGCTGCCCGGCAGGCGTGGCTCTTGGAACAGGGCTGCGTAATAGAACCGGTTGTCCGATCCGGATCTCCAGAGTTCGGATGCGCTGTGAAATAGCGGACTGGCTCAGGCCAAGCACGACACCTGCCCGTTCAAAACCGCCTGTTTCGATAACCGTTGCGAGGGCTTCCAGTAATTTGTAATCGATCATAAGAGAAATTAATGCAGCATTATGAATATGAATTTCAAGTATGCGGAGAAGCGGCTATTCTTGCGGCATAAAATTTGGAGTGAAAACCTGTGGTTGAAAGTTATTTTACGGGCTTAATAGTCGGTGGCGGGCTTATTGTTGCGATCGGTGCACAGAATGCCTATGTGCTAAGTCAGGCTATCCGGCGAGAGCACCACTGGTGGGCGGCCGGTGTGTGCATGACCGCAGATATCACCCTTTTCACCCTTGGTATGTTCGGAGTTAGTGCTGCCTTAATGGCCATGCCTCAGGCGCTGGAGGTTCTGCGCTGGTTTGGCGTGGTTTTTCTTAGCTGGCTTGCGGTACAAGCCTTTGTTCGCGCCAGTCGGGGCAGGGCAACGCTTGAGGCCAGAGAGGTTTCGCGCCGAAGTGTGAAAGGCGTGTTGCTCACCACCCTGGCGGTTACCCTGCTTAACCCTCATGTATATCTTGATACTTTACTGTTAGTGCCCGCAGTGGGTGCCCAGCAGCCAAGCGCAGCCGCTTTTTTAGCGGGCGCCAGTAGTGCGTCTGTTCTTTGGTTCGGCTTGTTGGCTTGGGGTGGGTCAGCAATGGCGCCTGTCCTGTCTCGCCCACTGGTTTGGCGAGTTATTGATGGCGTTATTGGTGTGATGATGGCTGCCATTGCTCTTCAACTGGCTCTCAATGGCAGCCTGGAGCCATAATCAGGAAGTCCTAGTCAAACCGCCGAGCGCCTGAGAAGCGATCTTTCCAGTAATACCCATTCAGATTCGACATGATGACGCCGGACGACGTTGATGCATGGATGAAGCGGTTATCGCCCATATAAATGCCAGCGTGCTGGTCTTTCCCCGCGATTCTGAAGAACACGATATCACCAGGTTCAACGTCTCCCGGATGAACGACATCGCCATAGCTCAGCATTTTCGAGGTTGTGCGCGGCAGGGTTTGCCCCAAACTCTCACGATAGGCCGTTGTTATAAAACCTGAACAGTCGAACCCTTGCGCAGTGGTGCCGCCGTATTGATACGGCGCTCCCTGGTAGCGTTCGAAGGCTTGCCACAGCTTTTCAGCTTTCGCATTACCCGGTATGAACTCGGGTGATGAGTATTGTGCTGAAGCATTGCCGGATTGCAGAGCCTGGTTGCTGGCGCAACCACCGAGAAACAGGGAGGAAAGAAAAATAATAAAGCCAAACCTGAAAACCTGAGACATACAAATACCTGAGCAATCGTTCTTTGAACCTACTTTATTACCGAACTGCAGTTATGTCAGGTTACGGTTTGCACGATTTGGTATCCTTGCGGCATGTTGAAACTATCAAATGCTGTCGAAATTGCTGAATGGGAAATTGAGATTACCCAGATTCGGTCTCAGGGTCCCGGTGGGCAGAATGTAAATAAAGTGGCCTCGGCGGTGCACCTGCGCTTTGATGTGCCGAACTCTGCACTGCCGCCGTTTTACAAGGAGCGCCTCATGGCGCTGCAGGACCAGCGCATCAGCAAGGAAGGTGTGATCATTATTAAAGCCCAGTCGTTTCGTACACTGGAGCTGAATAAGGAAGATGCGCTTGAGCGCTTGAAAGAGCTGATTCAGGAGGCAGTCAAGGTACAGAAAGTGCGCCGTGCTACCCGGCCATCCAGATCTGCCCAGCGCAAACGAGTGGATAAAAAAACTCAAAAAGGCAAAACCAAAGCACTGCGCGGCAAGGTTCAGGTGTGAGTCATCTCTGATTCGCGGTTGACGGCTTCAATCTTCTTGATAAAGGCCTCCACGTCTGCAAAGGCCTCTTCAGCCTCTGGTAGCACGGGTGTAAAAATCTGCCATACGTGAACCATGTCCGACCAGGTGTGCAGTTCCACCTGTGAGCCTGCAGCGTTTGCTTTGGCGGCGTATCGCCGGGCGTTGTCCAGTAGCATCTCGGACGTACTGGCCTGGATCAGTATAGGGGGCAAATCAGCAAGATTACCCAGCAGGGGTGATGCAACAGGACTGGTTGGTGAAATACGGAAAGCCGCCAGTGTTGCCCACCAGATAACCGGCTTTGGAATCTTCGACAGACCGCCAAAAACAGGCCCCAGCATAGGATCTGTAGAGATATTGTTACGGTTGCTCGGTGCTGAAAGAGTGAGATCTGTGGACGGTGAAAACGCCACGGCGCCGTTTGCCTGGCGCAGGCCGCTGTCACGAATCCAGGCCAGCAGGCCAAGTGTATGGCTGCCACCCGCAGAGTCTCCCGCCACCAGAATGAATGATGCCTCCCCAGCACCCTCCGGGCCGTTATCGACCAGCCAGGTGTAGGCTTCACGACAATCACGCACACCATCCATAAAACGATGCTCTGGCATCAGGCGGTAATCCACGGCAAAGACGGCTGCATTGGCTATGTGGGATAGCCGATTGGTAATGGCCCTGTGGCTTCGGGAGCTCCCGGCTGCCCATGCACCGCCATGGATGTAGAGAATGCGCCTGCGGGTATCACAACCCGGCGCGATCACCCATTCGCCGCGAGGGTTATCGCATCGCCGAAATTCTGATGTAAGTTCAAGGCCATCACTCAGGCTGTCCAGATGTTTACGAAGTGCCATGAGTCTTGCTTTGCCGCGAAGCCCGATACCAGCTCTGCGCATCTCCTTCAATCGCTCCAAAACATTCTGGTTCTCTGCACTGGGGCTTGTTGTCCTTACTGAATAGGTTTCCTTGTCCAGGTGGGAAAGGTCCTCTATGCGGAAAAGAAGAAAGGTCAGTGCAACAATAAACAGAACGACAGTGGCGATAATCCAGAACATGAGTAGCCCGTATCCTGAGAGTTGGCCCGGATGGGCCGGGCACACTATGCTTTGAGTATAAAGCATCGCAGATTTTTGCGGTTGATGCCCCCAAATTTCACAGAAGGAGAAGGGCGATGCAAATAGCCTATCGTGCCAAGGACATCACAGAAGCGCATATCGTTGCCGGGTTACTGAACGCCAGCGGCATTAAAACCCATGTGGGCGGGCTTTATCTGCAGGGTGCAATGGGTGAGATTGGTGCAGCGGGTTTTAGCAATGTGCATGTAGATGATGAGGATCTTTATCCGGCCCGGCAGGTGATTGCAGAGTATGAGGCAAATGGTCAGGCCGTTCCTGCCCCGGAAACCGTTGAGGGTAAGCCGGACTCTTATGCCCGCTGGTTTTTGCTGACAATGGCTGTCCTGGCATTGATTTGGTTAAATCTTCGCTGATGCAGCCGCCATTTCGTGCTTGGCGATCATCGCTTAACACTGCGCTGCCGTGGCTTTCCGGCTTTGGGGCGCTTTGACGACACAGGTTTTTTTCCTGCAGAGGGTCTTGTGTTCGAAGGCCCGGTTTTTTTTCTGCCTGTATTGCTATCCCGCTGGCCAGTTTTTGGCCCGGGTGCAGGCGGGCGCGGGGAACCCTTGGGTTTGCCAGTCGCCTTTTTCCTGGCGGCGGGCTTGGCTGGCGCACCATCAGACGAAGAATCCCGTATGGCATCGTATAGGCCCGCCAGTTCTTTCTCTGTAAGATCCCGCCACTGACCCACTGCCAACCCCTTGAGATTGACGTTCATAATACGAACACGTTCAAGCCGGGTTACTTCAAACCCGAAATGTTCACTCATTCTTCGAATCTGCCGGTTCAGCCCCTGCACCAGTATGATGCGAAATACAAAACGGCTTTCTTGAACCACTTTGCACTTTTTGGTCATAGTGCCGAGGATGGGTACACCTCCGGACATGCCTTTTATGAACGCCGCGGAGATGGGTTTATCAACGGTGACTACATACTCTTTTTCGTGATTGTTGCCGGCGCGGAGGATTTTGTTAACCAGATCCCCGTTGCTGGTCATGAAAATCAGCCCCTGTGAATCTTTGTCGAGGCGTCCGATTGGAAAAATGCGCGTACTGTGACCAACAAAGCGCTGGATGTTGTGTTTTTCCGCATCATCGGTTGTGCTGACGATCCCCACCGGCTTATTGAGAGCGATGAATACCAGATCTTCTTCCGCCCGAGGCTCAATCACTTGGCCATTAACTCTTACCGTGTCGCCGGGTGATACTTGGTCGCCCACGCTGGCGCGCTTGCCATTGATGTAGACATTGCCCTGTTCAATGTAACGATCCGCTTCCCGGCGTGAACACATGCCGCTTTCGCTGATGTATTTATTAAGGCGCGTGGAATGATTGCTGGTCATTTATTGTCCGGTTGTGAGGCTGAGACGGGGCATCATAGCAGGCGGCTGGCTGTCTCGCAGCCCACCGGTTGGCGCTTTATAGTTCAGTCTGTCATTATTTTTACACGTATTTATCAGCCCTGAGGGCGTAGGCATCAATGAATCATACCCAGTATTTTCTCTTGCCGTGGGCAGTGCGCCTACGAAAAGCTTTCGCAGGTCTGGTTCTGCTGCTTGCTCTTCCAGCCTCCGCGCAGACGATTCACCTGGTAACGGAGGAATGGCCTGGATTGATTGATGATACTCCACAGGGGCCAAGCGGTGTGCTCTGGGACATATCGAGGGATGTGCTTGAAAGCATGGGATATGATGTAAAGCTGGATTTCGTTCCCTGGAAACGGGCTCAGCGCCTGGTATCAGAAAATTCGCGTGACGGTATTATTGGTATAGGCATAACGGATGAGCGGGAGAAAATCTTTCGTTTTCCGGAAGAAGCTCTTCTGGTTAGTGAAACGGCGGTATACACGCTGAAGGAAAGAGGTTTTGAGTATGAGGGTCTGGATTCCCTGAGAGGGATGAATGTTGGTGTGTCTCCCGGCTATGTTTATTCATCTGAAGTCAGGGCCGCCACTCATTTTGAGCAAGTGGATATGCCAACTATTGAGTCTGGGCTCAAGATGCTTTTGCTAGGACGTATTGATGCCATGCTGGCAAATCGGAATGTTGTTCGGGGGCAGGGGGAGCGACTGGGCATTACGCATCAGATCAGGGCGTCGGAGAAGCCCGTCAGTGGAGGGCCGGTTTACCTGGTTTTCAGTCCGGGAACATCATCAGAGTTTCTGGAGACATTTTCTCAATCACTGAAACGCTATAAGAACTCCGGGGCATACGCAGTTGATGGCCTCCGGTAAACCGGAGGCCATTTTTTCAGTGCCCGTATATCCGCATGGATGTGTTCTGGATTGCGAGGTTGTCCAGAGCAACTGAACCTATCGAGGTGCCGCCTACGAGCACCTGCCCGATGGTTATGTCAGCCTCAAAGGTATTCAGATCAATTGCCAAAGCTGAACTGCCGTTGGCCCGTGCACCGTTGTAGATATCCAAATCCACTTTCGCGCCAAGACGGGTGATAAGCGGGTTGTTTGGATCGAAGTCAGCGCCGGTCACGCGCATATCACGAATGCCAAGAGCCAGAAACGGGATATCGACATCCAGGTCGTCTATGGCAAACATGGTTTGCACGTTCATCTTGTCGGTTGCTGTGTCGATGCGAATTCTCAGCTCCGTCAGGATGCCGTCCATGGCAAAGTTGTTGGCCAGCAGGGTGGAATCAGTGTGTCCCTGTAGTGACCATTCGCCAGTGGTTACAGAGAAATCGATCGGCGCAGCAACCAATGGGAATACGTTGATGAGCGCGTCACCATCATCTGCAATGTCAATTTCTACCTTGATGTTGTCAATCAGGGTGCTGGACTGGCCAAACAACAGATTCCGGATTCCGGGATCTGTAAATTCAGCAAACATGTCTGTGCGATCAGCACCGCCAATGAAAATGTCTTTTACGGACAGTGAGCCTTCATCCGTATAGCGAAACTCTCCAATATTGACCTGGGTTTCCAGCTCAATGGTGACACCGGCCTGGCCGGTGATGTTACCCATGTGGGTGTCTTCAAGGGGCTTTAATTCCGCGTGCGCCGCGAGCGACAGACTTGAAATTGCCAGCACCAGTACTGATTTCTTCAGGCTTTTCATAATTATTCCTTTTTTGCTTTTGTTATGTAGGTCAGCCGGTTTTTATGCCGGCTGACCTGTTGGGGCTTTGTTCAATCAGCCCTCTTTTCCTTACAGTTCCGGAGTCAACGTCAAGTCGATGGTGTTGCCGGAACCAGTCAGGAACTGGTTAAGAACGCTTGTCAGAAGACCACAGTTTTCCAGTGGTGGCAGGTCATAAACGCCGCTTACTTCACCGCCAGTTGCAGGCGAGAAGTTAGAGCCATCTTTGGACGTCAAGGTGATATCCACAGGCTGGATTGACTGGCACTGATCGCCGCCACCAACTTTGATGGGAAGGCCGAACAGTTTTAGTTGAACCTTGGGCACCTTGATAAACAGGTGGGAGTTGGCGGTCAGCTTGCCGTTTACCAGGCTGCCAGTGGTCATTTCAGACTGCTGGAACTCTACGTTGGCTGTCGCTTTCAGGCGACTGAACAGAAGTTTGATTGAGAAGTGACCAACAGTGGGGTCAACGTTCAGATCGGCTTCGAAGGTACCGCTAGCCAATTCCAGAAGTGTTGCGATGCTGCCGGTCAAAGGCAGGCTGCTGTCTGAGGATTTAATGTAGGTAGAACCTGCAAGGCTCAATAACAGCTCGAGTTCATTCGTAGGTGCTTCATAGCCTTCAGCGGTCAGGGCCACTGAGACCTCCGCGTTTTCAGGATCGCTGGAAGAAATCACCAGCTGTGCATTGCGCACGCCTGCGGAAGCGGCTGTGAAGCCAACATCGATGGCGCAGGTCTGTGCAGGTGCGACCGTGGTGCAGTTATTGGTCTGCAGGAACTCGCTAGCGTCTTGGCCTGCAACGTTGATGCTGTTGATAAGGAGGGTGTCGGTGCCGTTGTTGGAGATGGTGACCTGAGCAGATTTGCTCTGGCCCAGCTGAATCCGGCCAAGATCTACAGAACCGGGTGTTACAGCAATTTCAGGAACCGGTGCAAGAACACTGCGGCCAGTCAGTGCAACGTCGACAGAACTGTTGTCCGCGTCGGTTGAGTTAATGGTCAGAGTTGCACTCTGTGGGCCTTCGCCGTCTGGAATATAGGTAACGTTTACGTTACAGCTTGCACCGGCTGCGATGGTATTACAGCTGTTGCTTTGCATGAATGCACTGGCGTTTGTACCAGCAATCGAGATGCTGTTGATGCCCAGTGCGGCATTACCAGTATTGCTCAGTGTAACGGTTTCATCTTTTGTAAGACCCGCCTGCACGTTGCCAAAGGCTACGTCGGTGCGATTTACGGCAAGGCGTGGTGTTTCGACAGTGTCATTTTCCACGGTCACTGTTTGCAGCAGGTTGTCCTGACCTGCCAGCAGGGTACAGTTTGTTGTGATTTCGCCAATTGGAGCCGGTGCAATGTCACCGCTGGCGGTGCGAGCCACCAGATTCAGCGTGAGGCCGCCAACGCGGATTTCCGCGTTACCAACGTCCTGGTCGGTAAAGGTGAATTCCGGAGCTTGGCCATTGGCCGGAACAGTGAATGGGCCGGATGCTGACGGGATGGGGCTTGGGGGAATTGTCAGAGTGACAGTTTGCTCGACCGTGCGACCAGCGGTAATAATCTGATTGGTATTTACCGCTGTGCCTTCAACGGTTTCTGAACCAACCAGTTTGAGACCGGTGCGGGAATCTTCGTTTACCAGTGTCATTGCCGTTACCGCAAAGGCGGGCAAAGGAGTGCCCACGACTGCGTTTGTTGGAATATCGGCGGTGATTTCGGCACTGATGGGCTGTTCGCCTATGAGTGGAAATGGGCAGCTGAATTGGAGATTTGTGGAGACCGGGGCAGCGATAGCGCTCCCGGCGCCGGACATTAATGCCGCAGCCGCCAGGGCGGGTGCAAGCACGCGACCGCGGGGGATGGAGTTCCTGAGTTTCATGAGTTCGTCCTCTGTAAAGCATCGTTGTTATAGGAGGGCGCGCAGACTGCACCGACTAAGGACTGCTCGATCGGACATGCAAAATACCCTTTTGCCACGCGTTTAAACGCAAGTGTGCCCGAGTATTAGGCCTTTGAAGGTGGCCAGGGGTCATTGCCGTTCCCGGCATGGTCTTTGTTCAAAGCGGAGAGAAGGTGCGGAGAATGTTGAAACCGTGACCGGCTTCAAATTGCTCCGGTCACGTCTTTTTTGTCAGGGGTCAGGTTGTTTTACGGGATTGTTTTCGCACGTCGCCGGGAGTCTTGCCAGTCCAGGCGCGGTAGGCCTTGGTAAAACTTGCCTGATCGCTGAACCCGAGTTTTTCGGCAATGGATTCCAATGGCACATTGGTGTCGTTCAGATAAAGAGTTGCGAAGTTTTCACGAATTTCATTTCTGACTTCACGAAACGACGTACCTGCACTGGCAAGATGTTGGCGCAAGGTGCGAGTGCTGATATCCAGGCGCCGGGCAATGTTTGCGGTGGTGCAGGATCGGCCTGGCTGGCTCATAACCATGTCTCGAACCTGCATCAGTGTTTCATCAGCCAGCCCGGCTTTTTCTTCTTTGGCGTTGCGACTGCGAGCAAGCAGAAACCTCAGGCTGACAGTGTCCTTTTGGGTAGGCTGTCCCTTCAGCGCCATGGAAATCTGGTTATATGGCGCATCAAAGTGGAACTCGCCGTCTGGCGCGAGTGATTGCCATGAGCTGGTGTCGCGGTTAGAGGAAAAAGCAAACTGGAAATTGAAATGATCGCAGACTTCTGCAGATACGCGATGAATGCTGCCCATGTACATTTTCGTGACGCAGGGAGCCAGCTCACCAAGCCCCCAGGTATCGAGCAGTCGGATGTGGAAGGTTGATCCGGTAGAGTGCAGCTCCATGTCCATAAGCGGGAGCCCCACCCGGAGATATTGCACGATCATACTGATGAGCTGCCGGGGGTTGTCTTGGCCAAGCACTGCAAAGCCAAGCAGACCATGGCTTGGCAGATCCAACTGTTGCCCAAACTGGAAAGCCGCCCGTTCATCGTTCATCAGCCAGTCGGCTTTTTGCAGTGCTGACGTTATCTGCTGCATGCTTATGCTCGCGTCCGGATCATTGAGCATGGAGTCGGTTATGCTGGTGTCGCTGAGAAGGACCGCCCGCTTTACCCCTCGTCGCTCCATGAATTCCATGAAACGACGAGCATAGCGTGCAGAAATCAGTGGCACCTGAAGAGCCATACTATTTGAAATGTCCATATTCCTGTCCCTGGGGCGAGCATAGCCCTTAACATCGTCATGATTTACGATTGTTATTAGTTTCGAAAATCCGTTACTGCAGGGTTTCCTTGGCTGGCAGTATAGGCGTGCGGCGCTGGCGGTATTTTGGGGCTCTGTCACGAAATGGCCATCATGGCCGGAAATGACAATGAAACATTTGTCAGGTTTGAGCTTACTGAGTTGGGGTGCATTTGCAGAAAATGACGGTGGTATCCGAGGGGAATTCGAAAGTCAGTCCGGGCGTAAATGCTACATGCACGGTTTGTGAGAAGGCCTTGTTGGCGCGGTTCAGGGTTGTGGCGGGCAAGGAATATCTGCGTTGTCCATATTGCAAGGCAACCCTTATGGCCCAGGTAAACTGGCTTGCGCCGGAAGAAGAGCGTGCCGTTTATAACCTTCACAACAACGATCCGGATGACACAGGGTACCGGTCTTTTCTTGAAAAACTTGCCCTGCCCATGCTTGCTTGCATCCAGCCAGGGGCTTGCGGTTTGGATTTCGGCTGTGGTCCGGGCCCTGCGCTTGCAGAAATGATGCGGGAGGCGGGTATGGGTGTGGAGCTCTACGATCCATTTTTCTACCCAGCCGAATCAGTCCTCAGCCGTCAGTATGATTTCATTACCTGCACAGAAGTTGTGGAGCATTTACATTACCCCGCCAAGGTGTTCAGCCAACTGAATGGATTGTTAAAGCCTGGGGGCTGGTTGGGCATAATGACCTGCTTTCAGACCAGTGATGACCAATTTGACCGGTGGCATTATCGGAGGGACCCCACGCACGTTGTATTCTATCGGGAAGCCACCTTAAACGTTATTGCTCAGCGTATGGGGTGGGCTATGACGGTGCCGTGCAAGGATGTGGTGCTGTTCTATAAACCGCTATAGATACCGGGGGCACCTTGCCCCCGGTGGGTTTTCTGTTTTTAAAGCCATGTAAGCCCCACGCTGATGATCACGCCCGTGATGACCAGTAACATCAGGCAATATCCCATGATGTCTTTCGCCTTGAGCCCGAAAATTGCCAGTACAGGCAGAGCCCGGAAGGGTTGCAGGAGGTTGGTCCAGGCATCCGCCGGAGGGAACAAAAAATGTTCACCAGACCGGCGCTGATTTGGCCTTCAAACACCATGGTAGCTCTGTTGAGAATGCTGTATCTCCTTGTTATTGTTGATTTTGATATGCACCAGCTTAGATGGAAGCAAGATAAAAACCAAACCTGATGGCATAAGCAGAAGGCATAGGGAGACGTTCGGTAACGAAGGTGCCGGGCAGAGAGGTTGATTTAAAAAGTAGACAGCCCGGTGGCTTCCATCAAGCGGTAGCGCCAGTAGCGTAGGCGGGAGTTATCAGCCCAGCGCTCATAGGGCAGACTAAGTACCGGATCACTACCTGGGCCCGATTGCCACTGAGTTTCAAAGAAGCCAGCGGCTTTCGTAGCCACTTCCGAATCTGCTGGTACGGCTACCCAGGCATTGGTTTCCAGGTTTAGGTCATCAAGATTGCGCCGGGTAAAGTTGGCGGAACCCAGAAGAAGTTCGGTGGAGCCTGCCAAGGGGCGGAGCATTAATAATTTGCTGTGACACTGCTCCCCAAAGGTGTTGCACCAGCGCACAGGGATGCCGGCTTTGTGAAGTTCCAGGGCAACCTGGCGGTTCGGTATGCCACTCTTCTGATGGCCGAATGCTTCGTTATTGGCATCGAGAAGCACCCGCACCTGTACACCACGATCATGCGCGTCAAGCAGGGCAGTGACTATTCCACGATGCGAGAGGTAGAAGAAGGCGAGGTCCAGGCGGCTGCCGCTTTGGGCCCTGGCGATCATTTCGAGCGCGGTATCCCGAATGGCCGATTCTGTTTTGATTGCAACGGAGCCAGTCGCACTATCAGCCGACTCAGCCGTCGATAGTTGTGAACTTGTCCGGCTAATCAGTGCGTCCAGTACTGGGTTGTACTGAGATGCCATGGCCAGAACCGCCTGCTCACTTTTCAGAACATCAGCAACCGCAGGGCCAGTAAAGCTAATGGCAATGTTGCTGTGCCGGCTACTGCCATCATGAGGGTTGGCAGATGTTATCAGGGCGCGTAGCTTATCCCCTTCATCAGTAACCAGAACCTTGCGGTGGTTTGCTTTGAAGTTGGGCAAGGCAAGGTAGCTGCGAACAGTAACTGGCTGTGTGCCCAAGGCATTTGGCAGCCAGCCACCTTCAGAGTTGTTGCCAAACCACTGACAGCAGACCCGCCAGATGGCAGACCATGCTGGATTGCTGTCGCGAAGCGGCCGCAAGTTGGTTTCTGTTACGGAAATGCCAGCCTGCCGAAGCGCCTGAAACCAGGGTGACTCTGAGCCACCGTAAAGGGTGTTCAGGGGGTCAGAGATAACAATAATCTCCAGCTCCGGCAGTTTTGTCTTCCGGTTGATCAGGGCATGGGTTAGCTGCTCGGAAAGGTGACGGTGCTCCACGCCTTCAGGGCTGCTGCTGTTGAAAAGAAACATGTCGACCAGAATGAAGGACTGGGCCTGGCCGATGAGACGCAGGATTTCGTCAAATATTTCGTGGTCGCGGGTTTCTGAGCCATTGTTGTGATGATTGGTCGAATCCTTTAGCAGGATTGCGTCATTGAGAGGGTGTGTGTCGCCATTATGGCTGATACCGGGAGGCAGGGGTTTGTAAGAATGAAACAAACCCACACCCACCAGTGTCAGAACTACGAATGCGAGCAATACCTTCAATGCCATAAGCAGCCCGGTGCAGATTTAACCTGCGTGGTTGTGTTTTACCAATCTAGAGAAGCGCTCCAGCAGCCCAGAGGCTTCCGGTGCCTCTTCAACCGAGTTAATCATGGCTTGTGGGTCAAGCCCTTCCTGCTCCAAAGCGGGCGCTTGAACGGTGAGGTAGGCTTTCATCACAGCACTGGAAAACTCCGGATGAAACTGCACGCCCCAGGCGCGCTCGCCAAACCGAAAAGCCTGATGCGGCTCAAACTCATTGCGGCCCAGTAAAACAGCGCCTGGGGGCAGGCTCAGTACCGACTGCATGTGAGTGAGTTGTGCACTGAATACTCTTGGCATGTCGCGGAACAGAGGATCATCCTGGGCGCTGGCAAGCAGTTCGACCCTTCTGGTTCCACTTTCGCGGCCTTCTGGGTGGTAGCCTACTTCACCGCCCAGGGCATGGGCGAGAAGCTGGTGTCCGTAACATACGCCCAGCATGGGGATGTTCATATCAACCACCCGTAACACCCATTGAGCAGCTCGTTCGCTCCAGGGTTCGCGATCGCTGACCATGGCGGGTGAACCTGTTACTACGATGCCATCCCAATCGGCTGGATCGCTCGGTAGCTCATCAGCCTGAGCATTAAATACGGTAACGTCAAGATCAGGCGATAACCCGCGCAGGAACCATTGCTCAAAGTCACCGAACTGCTCTTCGATGGATGGGTAGGTGCTACCGGTTTTGAGAATGGCCACTCGTGGCTTTGGCTGGCTCACTGTTCTGGCAATTCTGCGTTGTGGAATATGTTTTGCACGTCATCCAGTTCGTTCAGCATATCGCAAAACTTCTCGAACAACGGGATATCATCGCCTTCCACTGGTGTGGTGGTTTTAGGCAGGAACTGAATTTCGTCAACTTCAAAGTCGATATCGGCAAAGGCTTCTGTCAGCGCCTGGCGAGCTTTGGCGTATTCCGTGTTTGGTGTGAATACTGTGATCTGGCCTTCTTCGTTTTCAATGTCGGTAACGTCGACATCGGCTTCCATCAGCGCCTCGAGCACGGCGTCTTCGTCTTCACCTTTGAAAACGAAAATGGCGCAGTGATCGAACATGTGAGCGACGGTGCCGGGCGTACCGATCTTGCATTTGGTTTTGGTGAAGGCCAGTCGAACATCACCAAAAGTGCGGTTCGGGTTGTCGGTCAGGCAGTCAACGATGACCATGCAGTTGCCAGGGCCGTAGCCTTCATAGCGAGCGGTTGAGTAGTCTTCGCCTGCGCCACCCTTGGCTTTATCAATCGCCTTTTCAATAACATGGGAAGGAACCTGATCTTTCTTCGCGCGCTCAATCAGCCCTCGCAGAGACAGGTTGGCCTGGGGGTCTATACCGCCAGACTTGGCCGACATGTAAATTTCGCGCCCGTACTTGCTATACACCTTGGTTTTGGCCGCCGCCGTTTTGGCCATGGATTCTTTGCGGTTTTGATAGGCTCTGCCCATTTTTTGCGCTGCCTCATACTTGCTGGGGAAAAGGTGGGATTTTACGCAAGAATAGCAGTTTGGGACAGGTCTATTTGACGGACCTGTCCCTCAGGTTACCCGTTTGGCGCTTAGATGTAGTCAACAGGGGCACGATAGTTGTCCTGCACCATCAGGTCGATACCACATTCAACATTGCTTACCCAGGTCAGGAAGCGGTCAATCATCGCAGGCCCTTCGAAGCGCTTTCCATGCTGAGGTACGATCATTTCAACGTCCATATCCCGGATCATATTGGCCCAAAGTCGGCAGACCTTGTTTGAAGCAATATAGCGCCGATGGAATCCCATCATGTGAGGAATATGTTGGTCGAAATCCTTTACGGGCAGATGGTCATCGTCTGCGCCCATGGACGCTCCGAGATCGCCTGAAAACAGAATTTTCGAGACGGGATCATAAAACTGCAGGTTCCCTACCGAGTGCATGAAGTGGGCTGGCAGGCACTGCAGGTAGGAATCCCCGAACCTGACGTTGGCGCCCGAATCCGGAATGCTGACAATGCGATCATAAACGCTTCCGCTCAGCTGGTTGGTGACATAGCTGGACACCAGGTGAGGGAGGAACCTTGCCCACAGTTTGGATGTCACAATTTTCGCATTGGTATGGACTATCCAGCGGTCGATGGCGCCAATTATGTCTGGGTCCTGGTGAGATGCGAACACAAAATCCATGTCCTTTATGTTCATAAACTTGGAGGCCGCGACCGCAAGGGGTGTGTAGGTAAGGTCGCCGCCCGGATCAATCAGGGCCTCGTGTTTGCCATCGACTAGCAGGAACTGATTGGACTGGACACCTTCTCCGGTGACCAGGGAATCAAACATCAGGCACTTATGATGCCCGTTATCGAACAGGACAATCGGCTCGTTCGCCATCTTGATCTCCGCAGTAAAGGAAGGCCGGCTATATCGCCGGATATTGCAAGTTGCGCGGAGAGTACAAAATTGATGGATAACAACAATTGCCTCAGGTCAATTATCTGATATCCATCAAGTAACGATTTGTTTCGCTTGAATAAAGCGGCTCAGGCCAGCCTTGGTACCTTCTTCATGCCGCGGCGTATGGCATTCTCCAGACCAGCGCTAAGCAGTTTGCCTGTGTAGGGAACGCGGTCTTCAAAGGTAATCCGGTAGCGCACGCGGGTGTAACCTTCCGGCGTATCCTCAAAGCGAATCCGGCCCAGGTGATTGCGAATCGGGCTCATGCTGGTGATTGTGTATTCAATCAGTATGTCCGGTTCGAAGCTGGTGACGGTTTCTTCCAGGCCAAGAGGGCCAATGCCAACCTTACGCACAGAACCCAAGCCGTTAGGGTCGGCCTGGCCGCTGTTTTTGATGCGCTTTACGGGTGCGCCCAGTAGCTTTCCGAAGCTTTGGTGGTCGGCAAACAGGGCAAACACCCTGCTGCGGGGTACATTGAAGGTTTCATCAATTTCAAATGTATGCGTAGCCATTTCGTGTGCTCTTTATTGTGTCTTTGTTCCGAAGACTAGTGGTTTCGTTACTCCAACAAAAGTCGTAGATGGCGGCAAGGCAGTAACTGGCCTGTTGTGCCGTGCCAATTCATTGTTAGTGCCTTGGTGTATGCCTGTAGTCTCTGGGCGATTGCCCCATTACTTTCTTGAACAGTCGGGAGAAATAATAAGCATCGTCATAGCCCAGGCGATGGCTTATTTCGGCAAAACTCAGGTTTGTGGTGTCCAGCATCTGGCAGGCGCGTTCTACCTTGAGGTGCAAAAAGTGCTGAATGGGAGAGGTTCCGGTCTGCTCTTTGTAGCGAGTGGCGAAGTGCGTGGGAGATAGCCCGGCAAGATCCGCTAGTTGCTCCAGGGTGATGCGCTTGTCCAGATGCTCGTGCATATAGTTGTTGATGGTATCCAGTTCGCTTTTTCGTTCATGGCTTGTTTCATCGATGCTGATGGGGATTGCAGCAAGCAGTTGCCTTAGTCGATTGGCAGCATGAATCAGCCCCTGTGCACGGAAGCCAGTCTGCCGAACGGAGAGCAAGCCATTAAAATCCACTAAGAGCCTGGGTTGGCGCCCCAGATGACGGACAGGTGTTGAATCATCAAACCCCATGTACTTATGGAACTCGTTTGACAGCGGCCCGGTGTAGTGAACCCAGTGGATCGTCCAGGGATTATCCGGATCTGTTGTGTAGCGATGGCTGGCGCCCGCAGGCAGCAAGAGAAGGTCTCCTGCCTCCAGTGTGTAGGGCACACCTTTTACGTTCAGGAATGCCCGGCCATCGGTACAGTAAATCAAAAGATTGTCGCGGTGATTCTCCCGGTGCATGTGGTGTCCCGTGGCTCGGCGGTAATGGCCGAAGGCCAACGGGTAGAGATCACGCGTAAGTGGGTGCTCAGACAAAAGACTGATAATAGAGGCAGGCACCACATAGCGAATGCTGTCTTTGGGCACTGGCCACTGGGAGGTTTGAATCATGATTGTTACTGCTGCTCACCATCTTGTAATCGAAAGATAGTCCATCAAGGTCGAAATTTAGTCAATCACCAAGTGCTGATGGGCGTGCTAAGGTCTATCCATACATAGCCAAAGTGATCCTGATTTTGGCCAGCCTCTCGCACAACAACAAACAGGGATACCGACATGAAAAACGTTCCACTGTACCTTGCTGGTGAATTTGTTCAGAGCCAGACCAACGAATGGATTGATGTGACCAATCCGGCCAATAACGAAGTGATCGCCCGGGTTCCATGCGCAACCGATGCTGAAATGCGTAAGGCAATCGATACGGCTGGCGAGATGTTCAAAACCTGGAAAGAGGTTCCGGTCTCTGAGCGTGCCCGCGTGATGATGCGTTACCAGGCTCTGCTGAAAGAACATCACGACGAAATTGCAGAAATTCTTTCTCAGGAAACCGGTAAAACCTTCGATGATGCCAAAGGTGATGTGTGGCGCGGTATTGAAGTGGTTGAGCATGCGGCCAACATCCCTTCCATGATGATGGGTGAAACCGTTGAAAACGTAGCGCGTACAGTCGATACCCACTCCTGGATCCAGCCACTGGGTGTTTGTGCAGGTATTACGCCGTTCAACTTTCCAGCGATGATCCCACTTTGGATGTTCCCCCTCGCTATCGCCTGCGGCAACACATTTATTCTCAAGCCTTCCGAGCAGGATCCGCTGACTCCGATGCGACTTGCTGAGCTGTTTGAAGAGGCTGGTGCCCCCAGGGGCGTGTTGCAGGTTGTTCATGGCGGTAAGGAACAGGTGGATGTTCTGCTTACTGACCCTGCCATTAAAGCCATATCGTTTGTGGGCTCTGTGCCTGTGGGCCGTTATATCTACGAAACCGGTACCCGCCACATGAAGCGCGTTCAGAGCTTTGCTGGCGCCAAAAATCACATGGTGATCATGCCGGATGCTGATAAACAGCAGGTAATCAATGCTCTGGTTGGCGCCTCTGTAGGTGCAGCTGGTCAGCGTTGCATGGCTATCTCCGTGGCCGTGTTTGTGGGTGAAGCCCAATCCTGGATTCCTGAATTGAAAGAAGCCATGGCGAAGATTCGCCCGGGTGCCTGGAACGACTCCGGTGCCAGCTATGGACCAGTCATTTCCCCCAAGGCAAAAGAGCGTGTTGAAGCACTTATTGCCACGGGTGAGGCCCAGGGTGCGAACCTGCTTCTGGATGGTCGTGGCTGCACTGTAGACGGACTGCCCGATGGCAACTGGGTTGGCCCTACACTGTTTACCGGCGTGACCACCGAAATGGACATCTACAACGAAGAAATCTTCGGCCCTGTGTTGGCCTGCATGGAAGAGGACAGCCTGGAAGACGCCATCGAGCTGATTAACAAGAGCCCATACGGTAATGGTGTATCGATCTTTACTGCCTCCGGCGGCGCGGCCCGTAAGTTTCAGCATGAAATTGAAGTGGGGCAGGTGGGTGTAAATATTCCCATTCCTGTGCCCCTGCCGTTCTTCTCATTCACCGGCTGGAAAGGCTCTTTCTACGGTGATCAGCACGCATACGGCAAGCAGGCCATTCGCTTCTACACTGAGACTAAAACGGTTACCTCCCGTTGGTTCTCCAGTGAGGCAACATCATCTGAGGCGAACTTCTCTATCCAGCTGCGTTAACTGTTTTGAAGGTGGGTTGGTTTGGGTCGGAACGTGTTTCCGGCCCCTTTTTTCATCCCGAGTGAACAAGCACACTTGAGCCAGGTTAATCTGGAGAACGTGCAGAACGCGCAGAACTTGGAGAGAAACGATGAATTTTAACCTCACTGAAGACCAGTTGGCGTTCCGCGAGGCCGCTCGAGCCTTTGCTGAAAAAGCCATGGCACCCCACGCAGCCAAGTGGGATGACGAGCATATTTTCCCGGTAAGCGTTCTGAAAGAAGCTGGCGAAATGGGCTTTATGGGCATTTATACCCCGGAGGCGCTTGGCGGCATGGGCCTTTCCCGGCTGGATACCTCTGTGATTGTTGAAGAACTGGCCTCTGCCTGCCCTTCAACGGCTGCATTTATCACGATTCATAATATGGCGACCTGGATGGTTGCAAGCTTCGCGCCCGATGACCTTAAACAGGAACTGGTTCCGAAGCTAGCCAGCGGGGAGCTACTTGCATCTTACTGCCTGACGGAACCCGGTGCGGGTTCTGACGCAGCCAGTTTGCGCACTAAAGCTGTGCGAGATGGCGATGATTATGTGATCAATGGCAGCAAGATGTTTATCTCCGGTGCCGGTGAAACAGACATTCTGGTGTTGATGGCGCGCACGGGTGCCGCAGATTCAGGCGCCAAGGGTATTTCCACCTTTGTGATCCCGGCCAATGCGGAAGGTATCACCTACGGCAAGAACGAAGAGAAAATGGGCTGGCACAGCCAGCCTACTCGTACCGTTAACCTTGAGAATGTACGTGTTCCGGTAACCAATCGTGTGGGTGAAGAAGGCGACGGGTTCGCCATTGCCATGAAGGGCCTTGATGGTGGCCGGCTCAACATTGCCACTTGCTCCCTCGGTGGTGCACAAGCTGCCTTGGTGAGAGCCCGAAATTATATGCACGAACGGCAACAGTTCGGAAAGCCTTTGGCTGCGTTCCAGGCACTGCAATTCAAACTGGCGGATATGGCAACTAACCTTGTGGCGGCCCGGCAGATGGTGCGCCTTGGTGCATTCAAGCTCGACAGCGGAGACCCCGAAGCTACATTGCACTGTGCCATGGCCAAACGTTTCGCAACCGATGCCTGCTTCGATGTGGTGAATGATGCACTGCAGCTGCATGGGGGTTACGGTTATATACGGGAGTACCCTCTGGAGCGCTTCCTGCGCGACCTGCGTGTGCACCAGATTCTGGAAGGTACCAACGAAATTATGCGTCTGATTATTGCCCGTCGCTTGTTGGATGACGGTGTGGCCGAGGCCATTCAATAAATCGCAAAAATAACAGGAGAAGGATGATGAGCGATCTGATTCAGCTCGAGAAACGCGAACACATTGCAATACTGACCATCAACAATCCACCGGCCAATACCTGGACAGTGGATTCTTTGGCTGCGCTGACAAACATCGTCCGTGAGCTTAATGAGGACAAGAATATTTTTGCATTGGTTCTGACCGGGCAAGGCGAGAAGTTTTTCTCCGCCGGTGCTGACCTGAAAACCTTTGCCGATGGCGATAAGGCCCGAGCTAATGAAATGGCTCAGCTGTTTGGTGAGGCCTTTGCCGTATTGACGGCATTCCGTGGTGTATCCATTGCCGCGATTAACGGTTACGCCATGGGCGGCGGACTTGAGTGCGCCTTGGCGTGCGATATTCGCATTGCCGAAGAACACGCTCAAATGGCATTGCCGGAAGCGACAGTGGGCTTGCTGCCCTGCGCCGGCGGCACCCAGAACCTGCCCTGGATTGTGGGCGAAGGTTGGGCCAAGCGCATGATTCTATGTGGTGAGCGCATCAAGGCCGACAAAGCATTGCAGATTGGCTTGGTTGAAGAAGTTGTGCCCACCGGAAAAGGTCTGGAAAAGGCTCTGGAATTGGCGGAAATGGCCTGTAAGCAGAGCCCGTCTTCCGTTGCCCGCTGCAAAACGCTGGTTATGAGCTCTCGCGATGGCCGCAGCCATTCCGACAGCTGGCGCATGGAGCGTGAACTGTTTGTTGAGCTGTTTTCCACCGAAGACCAGAAAGAAGGCGTGAATGCCTTCCTGGAAAAACGTAAGCCGGAATGGAAAAACCGCTAAAAGCCTTTTAATCCCTGAGGCATAGGGTTCAAGGAATTGTTATGAGTCATCAACAATCTGTAGAAAGTAACCAGCCAGTTGTCTTTGAAGAGCGGAAGGCCGCCGACGGCGCAGTAATTGCTGTGGCCAGGCTGAATACGCCAAAAGCGCTGAACGCACTGTCTCTTGAGATGATCCGGATGCTGACGCCTCAGCTCAAAATCTGGGCTGAGGACGATCGCGTTCGCGCTGTCTGGATTGAAGCTGAAGGCGACAAGGCGTTTTGTGCTGGCGGTGACATTGTGGCGCTCTACCGAAGCATGACCGAGCCCAAGAGTGGCGGAGGTGCCAGCGCGGGAGAGACCTTCTTTACGGAAGAGTATGAGCTGGACTATATGATCCACTCCTATCCCAAGCCGGTTGTATGTTGGGGCCACGGGATTGTTATGGGTGGCGGCATTGGCATCATGGCCGGCGCCTCCCACCGGGTTGTAACAGAAGCCTCCATGCTGGCAATGCCAGAGAGCAGTATCGGCCTCTACCCGGATGTGGCGGCAGGCTGGTTTCTGAACCGCACACCTGGGCGCACAGGCTTGTTTTTGGGGTTAACCGGCGCCCGTATGAATGCCGCTGACGCCATCTTTGTGGGCCTTGCCGACCGCTTTATCAAGCATGAAGTGAAAGCGGCCGTGATCGCGGATCTTACCGCGCACAACTGGCAGGGCGAAGATGCATTTGCTGTCGTGGGCAGTGTGCTTCGAAAGCATGAAAATCAAAGCGCGGATGCCTTGCCGGAATCCCAGGTGAGGGCTCACTTTGATGAGATCAACCGGGTAACCGATGCCGACAACCTGGCCAGGATGGTTGCACAGATGAAAGAGTTGGCAGGCGGTGACGGCTGGTTGGCCAAATCAACCAAGCCTCTGGCGTTTGCATCGCCAACGTCGTTGGCTCTGTGCTGGCAGCACCTGCAAAACTGCCGCCTGGATAGCCTTCGGGAAGTGCTTGATAAGGAGCTCATACTTTCTAAAAACTGCCTGATTAAAGGCGAGTTTGCCGAGGGTGTCCGTGCGCTATTGATCGACAAGGACAGACAGCCCCGCTGGCGTTACGCGTCGCTGGAAGAAATGGACAGCGAGTGGATTGACAGCTTTTTCCAAAAATAGCCTGACCGGCCGCCTGAGTAGTGGCGGCCGACTCAACCGAACACAAAAACAAGGGGATGATTATGGCAACGATTACCTTCATAGGCTTGGGCAACATGGGTGGCCCAATGGCCAGCAACCTTGTGAAAGCCGGGCACGAAGTAACCGTTTTTGATCTGTCAAAAGATGCAGTAGCCGCGCTGGTATCAGAAGGCGCAAAAACGGCAGATACAGCCCACGAAGCGGCCAAAGGAGCTGAGTGCGTGATCACCATGCTACCGGCAGGCAAGCACGTTGAGGCTGTGTATCTGGGTGAAGATGGGTTGCTGGCGGCTCTACCCGAGGGCACGATGGTTATCGACTCATCCACCATCTCGCCAGAAACGGCTCGCGGTGTAGCCGAGCAGGCCGAAAGCAAGCGTATTCCATTCCTCGATGCACCTGTTTCTGGTGGTGTGGGCGGCGCCACAGCGGGTACGCTGACCTTTATCTGCGGCGGCGATGAAGAGACCTTTAATAAGGCAAAGCCGATTTTGGAAGCCATGGGCAAGAACATCTTCCACGCGGGTGATCACGGTGCAGGCCAGGTCGCGAAAATCTGCAACAACATGCTGCTGGCTATCTTGATGGCAGGTACCAGTGAGGCTTTGGCTTTGGGCGTGAAAAACGGATTGGACCCTGCAGTACTTTCTGAAGTCATGAAGCAGAGTTCTGGTGGCAACTGGGCGTTGAACGTATACAACCCCTGGCCAGGGGTGATGGACGGTGTACCCGCGTCCCGTGACTACCAGGGTGGGTTTTTGGTTAACCTGATGAACAAGGATCTTGGTTTGGCCTTCGATAACGCCGTAAAAAATCAGGCGGCTATTCCCATGGGCTCACTCGCCCGCAACCTGTTTACACTCCATGCAGAGCATGGCAACGGAACGCTGGACTTCTCAAGTATCCAGCGCTTTTACAAGCCTGAATAACGCCTGCCGGGGCACGATCTTCCGTGCCCCAAAACCTCACCTGAGTTGATTCCCTCCCGAGTTTTGCCTCTATACATTGGTATTAAAGTGTTGAGCAAGGTAACTATAAGTAGGACAATGAATCCGCTTAATGGTGGATCGGTAGCGAGCAACGCGTAGCCGGTTTGTGATCACGGCTGAAGGCTGCTTTACCTATGCTGACGAACACTTTTGTACTCTATTTGTCGACCGTGTTGATTTGGGGTTCGACGTTTATAGCGATCCCTCTGCAACTGGGTGAAGTGCCTGGTGATGTGTCCATTGCCTATCGGTTTGGGCTGTCTGCGCTGGTGCTGATGCTTTGGTGCAGCCTGACTCAACGCAATATGCGATTTGGCTTCCGGGAGCATCTCTGGATGGCGGGTCAGGGGCTGATGCTCTTCGGCTTCAATTACATGCTGGTTTATCAGGCAGCTGCAGATATCACCAGTGGATTGATTGCTGTGGTATTCTCCACAATCATTGTGATGAATATCATCAACGGCGCTCTGTTCTTCGGCAATCGAGTGCCCCGCGCAGTGATTGGGGGCGCAGCGCTTGGGCTTGTGGGAATTATCCTGGTGTTTTTGCCGGAGGTTCGCGCGCTGGACGCCGATGGCGCCACCTTGAGGGCCATTATCCTGAGCTTGGCAGGCACCTTCATCACATCCTTCGGCAACATGATTTCGGCTCGCAACCAGTCATCGAAACTGCCTGTCATGCAAACCAACGCCTATAGCATGGCTTACGGCGCTCTTTTGCTGGCGCTCATTGCGTGGGGTAGAGGTGAGGCGTTCGTTTTCGAAGCAACCTGGAGCTACACCGGCTCGTTGGTCTACCTGGCTTTGATAGGCTCAGTCCTCGGTTTTGGCAGTTTCCTTACATTGCTCGGGCGGATAGGGCCTGAACGTGCAGCCTACTGCATGGTGCTTTTCCCAATCGTCGCGCTTGCGCTCTCAACGGTATTCGAGAGTTACATCTGGACAATTGAGGCAGTAGCCGGCGTGTCTCTGGTGCTTGCGGGTAACCTGTTGGTCATTTTGCCCAAAGAAAAGCTGCAACGGGTCTGGCGAATGTTCCGGCCAGTAGCTGCCAGCCCCGCTGAGTAGGCGTGTTGCGGAAGTAGTGATTGGTACGAGGTATGAGTGGCGTAGCGTTACGTCTATAATGGCCGCCCTGAATGGCGCGCACTCTATAGTCCAGGCGCGCCGAAATCTCTAAACCGAGTACCCTCGCAATGGAAATTAATGTCAATTATCTCGACAACCTCCGAGTTGAAGCCAAGTTTGATGACTTCTCGGTGATTGCCGACCAGCCCGTTCGCTATAAAGGCGATGGCTCGGCACCTGGCCCTTTTGACTACTTTCTGGCTTCATCCGCCCTGTGCGCCGCTTATTTTGTGAAGGTGTACTGCCTGGCGAGGGATATTCCAACCGATAACATCCGCCTTTCCCAGAACAACATTGTTGATCCGGAAAACCGCTACAAACAAATCTTCAAGATTCAGGTTGAGCTGCCTGACGATCTGCCCGAGAAGCATCGCCAGGGCATTGTGCGGTCCATTGATCGTTGCACGGTCAAAAAAGTGGTGCAAACCGGCCCCGACTTCCAGATTGAAATCGTTGATAACCTCGATGAAGATGCTCAGGCATTATTGACGATCAAGCCAGAGGGGGGCTCCGATACCTATATTGAGGGTAAAGATCTGCCGCTGGAGCAAACCATTGCCAACATGAGCGGCATTCTTGCCGGTCTCGGCATGAAGATTGAAATTGCCTCCTGGCGCAACATCGTGCCCCACGTGTGGTCACTGCACATGCGTGATGCGGCTTCGCCAATGTGCTTCACCAACGGCAAGGGTTCCACCAAAGAAAGCGCTCTGTGCTCAGCGCTGGGCGAATTTGTTGAGCGCCTGAACTGCAACTTCTTCTACAACGATCAGTTTTTTGGTGAGGAAATAGCCAACAGCGAGTTCGTGCATTACCCGAGAGAGCGCTGGTTCAAGCCTGGGCCTGACGACGAATTACCAGAAGGCATTCTGGACGAGCATTGCCTCGCCATTTATAACCCGGATGGCGAACTGCGTGGTTCCAATCTGATCGATACAAACTCTGGCAATGTGGAGCGGGGAATATGTGCTCTGCCATACGTGCGCCACTCCGACGGCGTCCCCGTCTACTTCCCGAGTAACCTCATTGAAAATCTGTTTCTGAGCAATGGCATGAGTGCCGGGAACACCTTGGCAGAGGCGCAGGTGCAGTGCTTGTCGGAAATCCTTGAGCGGGCAGTGAAAAAGCAGATCATCCAGGAAGAAATTGCACTGCCGGATGTGCCGATGCACGTTCTGGAAAAGTACCCGGATATTCTTGAAGGCGTGCGGGCGCTGGAAGCCCAGGGCTTTCCCATACTGGTGAAAGACGCCTCCCTTGGCGGGCAGTTCCCTGTGGCCTGCGTAACCCTCATGAACCCGAAAACCGGTGGTGTGTTTGCCTCGTTTGGCGCGCACCCCACCATGAAGGTTGCGCTGGAGCGCAGCCTGACCGAGTTGATGCAGGGCCGCAGCTTTGAAGGGTTGAACGATTTCCTTCCTCCAACCTTCAACAGCTTGGCCATCACCGAACCCAACAATTACGTTGAACACTTTATCGATTCAAGTGGTGTAGTGTCCTGGCGATTCTTTAGCGCCAAAGCGGATGTTGAGTTTCATGAGTGGGACTTCTCCGGCACCACCGAAGAAGAGGCCGCCTGCCTGTTCGGTATTATTGAAGACATGGGTCACGAAGTGTACACCGCGATTTATGACGAGTTGGGCGCCCCGGTTTGCAGAATGCTTGTGCCCGGCTACTCCGAGGTTTACCAGGTAGAAGATCTGATCTGGGACAACACCAACCGGGCACTGGACTATCGCGAAGATATTCTCAATCTGCACATCCTGAGCGACGAGCAACTTGCCGCTTTGGTTGAACGCCTCGACGACAGCCAGATTGATGATTACACAGACATTATTACCCTCATCGGCATAGAGTTTGATGAAAATACCGTGTGGGGCCAGCTCACCATTCTGGAATTGAAGCTGCTGATCAATCTGGCGCTTAAGCAATACGAAGACGCCCTTGAAAGGGTGGAGATGTTCCTGCAATACAACGACAACACTGTGGAGCGTGGGCTGTTCTATCAAGCCATGTGCGCAGTGCTGGAAGTCACTCTGGATGAAGAGCTTGAGCTAAGCGATTACCTGTTTAACTTCCGACGTATGTTTGGGGAAGAGACCATGGACGCCGTAGTTGGCTCAGTGGATGGCAGCGTTCGCTTCTATGGCCTGACCCCGACCAATATGCAGTTGGAAGGTCTGGATAGGCACCTGCGGCTGATCGAAAGCTACAAGAAGCTGCACGCAGCACGGGCTGCCAAGGCAGGTATCGAGTTGTCGTATAAGAGTGCTTGACGTTCATAATACCTGTAGTCACAACTCTTTCAGTTCTTGGGGCTCGTTACGGCTTACGTGATGAGCTTCCCACGCAAATTTTCAAACGGTACAGGATTAGTAAACATGGCAGACAAGATTAGAGTAGCCATTGCCGGGTACGGCAATCTGGGTAGGGGTGTGGAAGCTGCGTTGGCGCAGAATCCGGATATGCAGTTGGTGGGTGTGTTCAGCCGCCGCGACCCTGCCAGTGTGGCTCTTCTGGACAGCAAAGTGCCGGTTTATGCCATGGCAGATATTGAGCAGTACCAGAACGACATTGATGTAATGATCCTTTGCGGTGGCTCGAAAACTGATCTGCCGGAGCAAGGCCCTTATCTGGCACAGTTCTTCAATACCGTCGACAGCTTTGATACCCACGCCAAAGTGAACGAATACCACGCGGCATTGGATGAACCTGCACGCAAAGCCGGTAAGGTTGCATTGATGTCTGTGGGTTGGGACCCCGGCCTGTTCTCACTCAACCGCCTGTTCGGTGAAACCATTTTGCCGGAAGGCGAGACCTATACCTTCTGGGGCAAAGGCTTGAGTCAGGGACATTCCGACGCAGTGCGCCGTGTGGATGGGGTGAAAAAAGGTGTGCAATACACCCTTCCATCTCAGGGCGCCATTGCGCGGGTTCGCAACGGTGAACAGCCTGAACTGACCACCCGGGAAAAACATGTGCGCGAGTGCTTTATTGTTCTGGAAGAGGGTGCAGATGCAGACACAGTGCGAAACAGCATTGTGACCATGCCGGACTATTTCGAGCCTTTCGATACCACGGTTAACTTCATTGATGAGGCGACCTTCGCGGCGGAACACAGTGCCATGCCTCACGGGGGCTTCGTGATTCGCAGTGGCGAAACCGGTACCCAGAGCAAGCAAACCATCGAGTATTCACTGGCGCTTGGTAGCAACCCTGAGTTCACAGCCAGTGTGTTGGTAGCCTACACCCGAGCTGTTCATAAGATGGCCAGCGCCGGCGAAGTGGGTGCCAGATCGGTATTGGATGTTGCTCCGGGTTTGCTGTCACCCAAGAGCCCATCACAGCTACGCAAAGACTTGCTCTGATAGAGTAGCGCCAACAACTTGTGGGAATAACTGCCATGTCTGATCCTGGTATTAGCTGCTCAAATTGCCAGGCCTGCTGTTGTCGCCTGGAAGTGATGCTGATTACCGAGACAGGTGTGCCAGAGCGCTTTATTGAAACCGATCAGTGGGGCGGTAGAACCATGGCGCGGTTGGATGACGGCTGGTGCGCGGCGTTGGATCGCACCACCATGTCGTGTTCGATATACGAGAAACGACCGTTTATTTGCAGAGAATTTGAAATGGGCGGCTACGAGTGTATCGAGGAACGCGCCGCCAATGAACCAGTAGGACAGAGTCTCAGTCTTTAGTGTCTGGTTGGGGCTCTTTATCCTGGGCGACTCTCACCCGTATTTTGTTCGACCCAAGACGGGTTTCATCCAGGCGCGCCTTGGCCATCTTGGCTTCTTTCGCATGGGGCATTTCCACAAAGCCAAAGCCTTTTGATTTTCCAGTCTCTTTATCTAATACCAGGGTGCATTCAGTAACAGTGCCATGAGCAGAAAACAGCTCGTGGATTTCCTGTTCTGTGGTTGTGCGGGCGAGGTTACGAACTAAAAGTTTCATGATGGGCCATTCGAAAAGTAGGTATGAGCGGGATGTATCCGTAGGCGGCTCAGAGTACTTGGTGTATGCAGTACAGTTTCAAGCCGTGAGCCGTAGAACCCAGTATAGCCTTTAATATGTACAAGCGGATAATGGCGTTCTTGTTTAAACACACGTTTTCCAGGATTTGTAACTATGTATTATGCGTTTCCGCTGCTCGCAGTTATTTTTTGGGCGGGAAATACCGTAGTTAACAAACTGGCTGTGGGGGTAATTTTCCCTGCAGAAATTGGCTTTTATCGCTGGCTGTTCGCCGCCGTCATCCTAACGCCTGTGTTGTTGAGGCCAACGCTGCGATCCTAGCCGGTTGTGAAGGAAAACCTGGGCAAAATTTTTGTGTTGGGTGTTTTAGGTATGGCGATTTATCAAAGCCTTGCCTATTTTGCCGCGCCTAAAACCTCTGCGACCAATATGGGCATTGTATTGGCACTCATGCCTTTGATGTCCCTTATTCTGGCTATCCTCGCATTGGGCCACCGCCTTACATTGGGAGCCGTGGTCGGGTCGCTGTTGTCTTTTTTTGGCGTATTGATTGTAATCACCTCCGGGGATTTGACAGCGATTGCCCAGCAGGGGATCAATGGCGGCGACGGAATGATGCTGGTGGCCGTAGCTGCCTACGCCATATACAGCACTTTGCTGAAAAAATGGCAGATACCCCTGCCTGCAATGCAGCTGTTGTATGCACAGGTGCTAGTGGCGGTGGTGGTTCTGTTTCCGCTGTTTGCGGTGCTGCCACAAACCGGGCTGAACAGTGATAACTTGCCACTGGTCTTGTTCGCCTGTGTGTTTGCATCTATTGGTGCACCCTTGGCATGGATGACCGGCATCAAGCACCTGGGCCCCAGCCGGACTTCCGTGTTCTTCAACCTCATTCCCATTTTAACAGCGCTGATTGCCTCGGTGATGCTGAGCGAAACACTGGGTTCGCACCACTTTATTGGTGGTGGGCTGACCTTGTTCGGCGTGCTCATGTCTGAGTGGTGGACCCGGCCTTTCCGGGCGAAAGCACAGGCGCACGGCTCGGCCTGATCCTTTGCTTGATTAGAACTGGTGCGCTTTTGAAGCAGCGAGAGTTTGATTAACCGCCGCTTTTACGACAGAATCCCTGCCCGGACTCATACAGAACCATACCTTCAAGGATTGAAGATATGCCCCAGGCAAGCGGACTGCAGTTTACCGCCCGTGTTGGCGAACTCCCCTCTGATCTATTTTCCGTTGTCGGCTTTACGCTGACCGAGCGGCTATCCGAGCTATTTCATGGCTGCCTTGAACTGGCCAGCACCAACCCGGACATAGATGCATCCGAAGTTCTGGAGCAGCAAGTGGATCTGGTGGTTTGGGAAGACGGTATGCCCCTTCGCCGCTTCACCGGCGTAGTCAACGAATTTGCCCGAGGCGATTCTGGCCACCGTCGCACTCGCTACGAGATTGTTATCCAGCCGCCGGTGTGGCGCTTGGGGCTGATGCACAACAGCCGCATCTTCCAGACTCAAACCACAGACACCATTGTGCGCACCCTGCTGGAAGAGCGGGGCATCGTAGATACCGTATTTGATCTCAAACGTGCCCCCCAGGAACGGGAGTACTGCGTACAGCACCGGGAAAGCGACCTGGCCTTTATCGAACGGCTGGCTGCAGAAGAAGGCTGGCACTACCGCTACCAGCACGGCAGCGTGGATGGCAGCGAACAACCCGGTTTGATTCTTGCCGACCACCATGGCGATGCACCAAAACTTGAACCCGCTGAATACAATGGCAAAGCCGGCGGCAGCACCCAACAACCTGCGGTATTCCGCTTCCGCTACGAAGAACGGGTTCGCGCGGCTTCTGTAGTCACCAAGGATTACACCTTCAAAAACCCCGCCTACGCCCTGATGCACGAACACAGTGCCGCCAGTGCCAACCAGCGGCAGGATTACCAGCACTTTGATTACCCCGGCCGCTTCAAAGCCGACGCCAGTGGCCAGCCGTTTACCGAAGCGAAACTGGATGCCCTCAGAAACGACGCCAGCACCGCCAACGGCGAAAGTAACCGCCCCGACTTCACCTGCGGTGCCAAAACCGAGCTCACCGAACACGACAACCCCAAACTGAATCGGGACTGGCTACTGACCGCCGTCACACACACCGGCAAACAGCCCCAGGCCATGGAAGAAGAGGGTGGCTCCGAACCCACTAGCTACCACAACACCTTCAGCGCCGTACCCGCCGACAAAACCTGGCGGCCGAACAATGCTCATCGCCCTCTCATGGACGGCCCACAAATCGCCATAGTGACCGGCCCCGAAGGCGAAGAAATTCACTGCGACGAATTTGGCCGGGTAAAAGTACGCTTCCCCTGGGACAGATACAGCAAGAACGACGAACACAGCAGTGCCTGGCTGCGAGTAAGCCAAGGCTGGGCTGGCGGCCAATATGGCTTTATGGCACTGCCCAGAATCGGCAACGAAGTCATCGTCTCCTTCCTCGACGGCGACCCGGATCAGCCCATCATTACCGGCCGCACGTATCATGCAACGAACACACCGCCCTACGCGCTGCCGGAACACAAAACCCGCACCACCCTGAAAACCCAAACCCACAAAGGTGAGGGTAGCAACGAACTGCGGTTTGAAGACGAGGCCGACAAAGAGCAAATCTACATCCACGCCCAGAAAGACCTGGACTTGCTCACCGAAAACAACCGCACCGAAGTCATTAAAAACGACAGCCACCTGACCGTCCAGAATGATCGCTTCAGCCATGTAAAAGGCAGCAAACATCAAACCATCGACGGCGAAAAACGCGAACAGACCGGCAAAGACCACAGCTTCAGCGTAACCGGCTCCTTGCATCTGAAAGCAGGCACAGCCTGGCTCAGTGATTCCGGCACCGAGTTGCACATTAAGGCAGGTCAGAAAGCGGTGATCGAAGCGGGTGCCGAGATTACCCTCAAAGCGGGTGGCAGCTTTTTGAAGATTGACCCCAGTGGTGTTGCTATCGGTGGGGCGTCTATAAAAATGAACGCTGGCGGTGCGGCGGGTAAGGGGAGTGGGCAGAAGGTGCAGGTGCCGGAAATGCCGGGGTTGGTGACGGCTACAGGTGCAGTTGTTGCCCCTGTAGCTTTGGCAGAAACCAATCAACGAGTGGACGCTGAACCCAAAGCCATAGTGGCTCACCGGCTAAAGCAAGCGCGAATGCAAAGAACCGGTATTGTCGAGCAGTGCCAACAGCAGCCTGATGGTAGCTGCCCACTGGGTAACTGTCCTTGTGGCAAGAATCAGGCTGTATGAGTTCAAGAGAGGGCAGCGTGGCATTGGATAAATTAACGAGCAACACGATCAGATACCTGGTTTTGGAGTCTGGCCAGAGAACTCCAATCACAAAGATGCTTTACGAGCACGCAGAGAATCCGGAGTGGGTTTACCTTTTCGCCGATACAGAGTGGCAACTCTATTTGGCAGAAAGCCCGGTTATCCTGAAAGCTTCCCAGCAAAGCTCCGAATACCAGTGGGCTTTGACTGGTTTGAAAAATGGCCAGTTAAATGGCCTTATTCTGGAATCAGAGGGCAGTTTTGAGTCGATAGCCAAGTGGTTAAGAGCGCGACTGAAGGTGCGTTTTGATGGCCAGCGCCAAGGACTTTTACGATTTTACGATCCGCAGATCTGGCACCAGCTGGCCCCCACCTCAAAACCCGGGATGGATGTGGTTGAGCGTGTAATCTACTGGTTTGGAGAGCCTGAAGGTAAGCGATGGCATACCACGGAATGGCCTGATCCTATAACCATGCTCCCAATGCCGACACTGAGTGACGCTCAGTGGAAGTCATTGAGCTCCGCCAATCTTTGAATGTGAATTTACCGGTATAAAAAGCAAGGAATGACAGGGATGCCTGACAAAAATTCAAAACCAGTGCCCGCAAACTGCGGCCCTGCGTGTGAAGGCGAATCGCTGATTGTTGAGGTGATTGGTAAGGAGCACCCGAAGGGGCATGCGTTCCGAATCTTTGATGAAAGCAACAGTGAGCAGCAGGAGTGGTTGGAGAAACAGGTTGCAGTAGAAGCTCTGGATGATTCAGTTCTTCATGTCTGGCCATGGAGAGGGCAACCACGTCGCAACGTATGGATAGAAATCGAAGCTGAAGGTGGCCCGATCAGAGTGCCGTTTCTTGAAAGTGCGGGCAGCATTGATCGTCAGCTTGACCGGCAGCATCATGTCATTTTGCCCATTATTCCCGCCACTCTGATATCGGGCGTTGAGTTGCAGGGAGATAATCCGGTACATCATGTGCTTGCGAGAGCGGGATTCCTTTACCTGTTCCATGAAGGCAAGTTGTGGCGGGAGCTTGAGATACGGATCGATGAAAGTGGTGTTACCAGCTACTCGGATGTCGCGCTTTATGACTATCGCCAGACTAGTGGAGCACTGAAAGCAGGCTACAGAGAGGTCACCGGAACCGAGCTTGAAGAAATCTGGCTTCCCGCAAGAGTTAATGGAGGCTGGCTGAGTTTGCAAGCCGCTTACAGCGAGTCCCAGTGGCCGGGAGAGCGAATAAACCACCTTGAGCGGTCAGTTAGAGACAGAGGTGGCCGCTGCAACACTGTAAGCATGAGATTTAATGGCGATGGCAAAGAAGGTACCAGCAATTCAAAAATCTCCAGTGAGGCTACTTCGGCATTTTTAGCCCTGCACATGGAACCCCAAAGGCCGCGAAAGCCGGCTTTGGAGTGGCAGTTTGACCGCCCCGAGAAGTATTTGCTGGATCTGAGCGCGAACTATTCGAACACGGCAATGAAGAAGGCGTTGTCATTGCATCAGCGCCATGAAGATCCGGATCCAGAGGATCCCATTGCTGAAGATGAGCGAGCTGAGATGACAGCGCTATCTAACTGTCTGCACAAAACGCTTCAAGAGCTGAATCGCTCCGACGAGCCTGAGCCTTTTTCATGGGTAGAAGTTGAGCTCTGTGTTGCTGACTCCACTGAGCAAGCCAAAGCCCGTGGTATCGGCGTGATAAGGCTGGATGATCCAATATACCAACTTCGTTACAATCAGCGGCGCCGACAGGTTGCAGCTTGGTTCATGAATGCTGCAGTGCGGAGGGCCAAGGCACGGCCGTACTTCGACTCGGCGCTATTGGTTCACTCGGTTCTTGAGCCTGAAACAGTAGCATCCAAACCGAATTCCCTTCATAAACATATGGCGGAAGTATCGGGTCACGGAAGAAAGGAGTTGGAACGATCTCTTGCGCTGTCTGAACGCGCCTTGGCCCGACGTTTTCTGGAAGAGATCCATACCGACTTGCTGGCACGCTTGTCTGATGAACGAACCCACCATGTGCTTACGGACTTGTTCACGCATTATAGTTATGACTATGCAGGCGCGTTCAACTTTGTCACCACCCTGGTGATGAATCTGGTTACCGAGCCTGCCGAATGTGATGCCCTCAGCATAGGCGTTGAAGGTGCCGTGGATGTTAAGGGTAAGCAGTGGCTAGAAGGTTTGTGTAACGGCCAGCACAGCAGAGTGTTGCGTTCGCTGCTGTTTCCACGTTACAGCGCGGAAGACCTGAAGAAACCATACAAGCCCCCAACTGAACCGCAGGCTAACCGCGGAAATGGGCGATTCCGGGATACAGAGCTTGCGGCCATGGCGGAAACGGATCTTCTGGAAATCAATGACCTTAAAACCATCGATGGGTTGGAAATTAGTATTGAAGCGGCTGCGGGTTCTTACGCCACGCTGTTGACCGCTAATCTCAGGATGGGTAGTCAGGTATTAATGAGCGTCCACGGCAATATGTGGGCAGCAATCCACCATGCCAGCCACGGGATTCAGGCAAGAAACAGAGAGCTTGCCGATGTTAACAAAGAGCTGGAAAACCTGCGGTTGCGAAAAGCCGAGCTTGAAAACCAGCGTTGGGCGACTGAGCGGAGAATTACTAACCTCAAGGGACAGAAGGTTGAGCTTGAGGATATTCGCAATAAGCTGAGCCAGATGGAAACTCAGTATCATCGGTTAGCACAGCAGAAACAGGTACTTGCAGAAAGTGCGATTCTTGGGAGGATGAAACTTTACTCAAACTCTCTAGAGCAACTTCGTCGGTCGCTACCGGAGTTGCTAGGAAAGATGGAGCTTATGCGCTTCTCCAAGGCCCTGCAGAAGGATTACTTCGTTTTTGAAATCAGCAAGCATCGGCCGGGATCCTTTGGTGATAGAAAGGCTATTGCTCTGTTCGGGGATTTTATTCAGCAGGAAGGCAGCAAGGAAATCCTTGCGTCTACTAACAAAAGGAGAAGTCAGGCAGCGGCTATTGCCTCTGATGTAGCAGAGGATGCCTATGTGTTGGTAATACCGAAAACCGAAGCGATCGCCAAAATGATTGCGGAGATCTCTGCTGTAGAGTCCCGTTTCCTTGACTCTGTGCACAAACTCTCTGAGCTGGATAATCTGGTTAACAACTTTCCTGACACCCCGGCTGCAGCGGCAGCAATCGCGACTGGCAGACTAGTCTCTGCCAGAGAAGAAATGGAAAGAGCGAAAAAGGAGCTGAAGGCTTTTGAGCAGGACGCGGCCAACCAAAGGGATCTGACTCGTCAAAAAGAGCAATACGTAGGTGACTTGAAAGCGGCCAATGATGCTGCAAACCAGATTGATCAGGCAGAAATTGACAGCAAAAGCAGTAGTCGGCTTTATCGCGTGTTGAACAAGCCGGTATTCCCGCTGTTTGTGGGGTTGATGGAGCTTCATAACGCTTCGAGTGTTTGGGTAGCAGGTAATTATCAATCCCGAGTAAAGGGCAGGAGCTCAGGCATAGTCAAGAAGTTTAGTGCTGGCACTGACCTCTTGGCTGCAAGTGCTGCTATCAGCGAAAGGTGGATGTTGGGCCCCTCAAAAGTTCTGTCCCTCAAATTGTCAGGCAAGCCTGGGCAAGCATTTACTCGCCGTTTGGGAACCCCTTTAACTATAAGAAGTGGGCTGGGTGCGGCAGCTGGCTTTTTGATGGCGTTGGATGCAGGATTCGATTCTTACTACGAATACCGCATGGGTAACAGCGCGGCGGCAGTCGGCTATGGCCTGATTGCTGGAAGTGGCGTGGCCTTCGGTTTCGCCAGTTTGGTGGGTAAACCGGGCTTGCTGTTGGTGCTCGGGCCGAAAGGCTGGCTGGTCGCTGGTGTGGTTCTGGCAGTGGCAGGTCTGGCTACCGTGTTTGCGTTCAGTGACGAGCCGCTGGATATCTGGATGAGGCACGGGCCTTTCGGATCGATGGCTGAGAAGCCGTTTCTGAAAGAGCCAGATATAGCCTACCATCGCCTGATCAGCTTATTGATGGGCGTGTCTGTCCGGATGGAATATAACCCTCTACGCCAAGAGGCCCGTGAGGGAGGGTTAGAAGGCGAGACTGCTGAGCGGATAACCGCCCTTTCGAATGCCAGTGAACGCCTGGTAATTGACAGTGCCATCCCGGGATTATTCAGTTCCGGGATGTTTGCCAAAGTAACTGTCAAGCTGCAACTATTTGAAACTGTCGCTGTTACAAGAGGGCGAGGCCAGGTATGGGTGAACAAGATATCTGGCGAGGGTGTGAAGAAGTATCGCCTGTTGACTGAGCAGTCGGAAACCGGTGCGCACATCTACCTGAAAGCTCCCGCCAATGAGCGACGACAGCTCGATAGTTGGCCTTGGGAACGCGATGTGTGGGAAACCAAAACCTACCGATGGCGGGCCAAAGTGCAGATTCAGGCAAAGAAAGCCGCAGATGGTTTGTTGATGGTTTTCCCGGCCCCACCTCCGGGAGATCCTTTGACGTTCGATAAGGACAACGAGTTGCATAGCGAGCCAAATTTCAAGCGAAAAAGCCAGCCGTTCTGGTACACCCAAAGAGTTCAGGAAAATGTTGAATAATCATTCCAGTGATGCCAGCACTAGCGCGCACTATGGGCCGTTTGCCTACCGTTCCGATTCCATTCCTCCGCAGAAAAATCAGACGGAGGAGCTGAACCGCACCGGCCTGGATCGATCCGCCAGTTTGCGACTGCCGTGGGGTAGTACTCGGGACGTTATGCCACCCTGCTTTATGTCTGACGATCCTCCCAAGAAATTGCGTAAGCTGGAGAAGAAGGAAGACTTGGCAGATAAGCTCGGTCTATACGTTGAGAACAGTCATGAGTGTTTTCGGCATGCCCCTTTGGCGTTCCAATCGCGTTTTTTCGACATGATATATGTTGCCGGAAAAGTGTGGGCTTACATCGTGTTTCCTGTTGTTTTGGTGGTTTTGATCTTGGAGTCTCCTTTATTTGGTGCGCGTGCGGAAACTTGGACGGATTTCATGCAAAGTTTAATCCCGGTGGAAGTCGTTTTTTTGTTGGGTGGTTGGGCTCTAATGCTCTTTGCCGATTTAATCTTCCGCATCTTCCCTAAATGGCTCCACCAAAACGGCCGAGGCCCCGAGTGGGAGTTCAACCGACGCACCGGCATGATCAAGGTCTGGCAGTATTCCCGTAAGCTCCCCTTCGTGCCCCGGAAACCCACAGTCGTCATCGAAAAGCCTTTCTACGAGTTCGACGCCTGGTGCTGCGCGCGGGTAGACCGGTTTGGCACCTTGTTTGATCTGGTGCTGTCTCATCGCTACAGCAAGCTGGACGTAACGGTCGGTGACATTCTGGGTGCCCACGGCAGTGCCACCATGTGCTACGCCTACTGGGACTTTATCCAGAACTACATGGACGTGACCCGCCCTTTGCCAGAGATGCCCATGCTGGAGAAGTACCGCCCGCTGGATCCGGTCACTGCGGAACACGACCTGCGAACCGGCCGTCCTCCTCGCTACTGGCGGGATATGGACGACAAGACCTTCAAGAAAAAAGTGGATCGGATGTTTACAGATGTCACCATCATCAACACGGCGCAGAGGCCGAACTTGATGGAAGAGAAATTGAGTTACGCCTCGTGAACCTAACAAAAATCCGAATTAAGATTTGGATGATTAGTATTTATGTGTTTTTGAAACCAAGCTCACGGCGAAAAGTATGGCCATAAACTAGAGAGCAAAAACTAAGAATCATGGAAGATTCATTCACACCAACAGAGAGCGCCTTCACCGACCTTATCGCTAGTGAAAACCACATAGGCCTGATAAGGGACTGGCGAGACGTTATCTTTCACACGCTATTTGCAAAAAAACGACACGATCTGGAATTACCTGTCTTGCTACCCATCGAAGACGGACGATGCTTCATCGGAAGCCCAGACCCGGTTGCGGCCCGGGCAGCTATCAAAGACTTCAGTTTCGACGAAGAGCTGGACTTTTTTGTCAGACCGGTTCCCCTGGGAGAGCTCGCAAGGAATGCGTTCCTTTTAGGTGCGTGGCTCTGCTGGACCGGATCCAAAGTAATCATGAACACGTCGCTGATGCATTTAATCGGAATGAAGGCTATTAAACAGGAGCCTTCAGGCCAGGAGCGTTTGTATCAGGCGAAAATCCATGAACTTCAAAACCCGGGCGGGCTCGTCGAGATAATCAAAGCGCAAAGCTGGGTCATCAGCACCGTGTCTGCAGATTCGGCTACCGAAGTGGCGCGAGAAGATCTTATCTTCGATGATCGGGGGCTTGTGGTGTTTGGGCCTGGCCTTGGCCCAAAAGGTGGTGCTAAAAATCGCAGCGACTTGTCGGCTGAAGAGCAGGCGCTGTTTGATTGGTGGGCTGAACCTTTATACGACTATGCCGCGTTGAAGGAGGGGAGTGAAGGAGAGAACGGAGCGGATGAAAATGCCAAAAGCGTAGACACTTATGTCCCGGCTCCTGCCATCGTTGACGAAGAAAATCTTCGTTCCTTCTATGATCTGGAGCGTGCTGTTCACAATCAAATCATGCCGGATGCCACCAGGCTGCAATTGGAAGTTATTGAAGACCAGGTGATTCCTGAAGTAGAAGAGCAGGGTAGCGATGAGCTTTTGAGGGTGGATGGGCGCCGATTCCGTATCCTGTTTGCCGACCATCCCGAGTGGAGCTTGCCCCTGGGCGGGGATGGGCTCGCCATGACAGATTACACCGAGGAAGTTTGGCTGCCCAAAGAGCCAGGCATTCATGAAGTGCCGGAACACTTGAGATTGAGACTCACAAGGGCAATTGCCTGGGTGTTGTTCTGGCAAGGCCGTGATCCGGGCAAACCTGCGCATCTTGTGCTGGGGCAGTTTGGGGGCGTAAAGCCGTTTTGTCCTGATAACATGAATCGCCTCTTCGTTCCGGATGCGACCGATGGGCGTTTTCCTGCCCTGGCCTCTATGCCATGTGGTGCACAGCAGGTTCCCGTGCTTGTTCACGGTGAAGTTCCTGAGGGTTACGTTTGTGAAGTTCTGGAGAAGTGTCGGGTTCCTGCTTCGGATCTTCCCCGCGGCATAGTCGGGCGGGATTCTCTATTGGTTAACGGCTCGGTGCCCTTTGCTTCCATGTGCACGTTTCTGATGGTACCTGTTGCCGCAATCGAGTTTCCCAAAGACTGGTATACCGGCATCCGGACGTCTAACACCCAGCTTATCTCGGACTTTGAATACTATCTTGCGAAACAGGGTCGGAGTGATCAGGCGAAGCCGGATACGCAAGGTAGCAAAGACCCCAGAGGTGTTGCTGGTGTTTTTTGGGCATGCGCTGGGTTCATGGCTTTTATATTTTTGCTCATGGTCCTTTACGGAATATGAGTCGGCGCCACATGCGGGAGTCTGATCCGGCCTGGCCCAAGAGATCGAGTTTTTCATAAACGATGGAATAGCATAATCATGGAAGAAAAATCAGTTGCCTGTATTGAAGAGTTCGGCAAGCTTGTTGCCGCTAAAAACTACGCTTCTCTGGTGCGTGAGTGGCAAGTTCACACTTTTTATGCCGTGTTTGTAAACAATGGCTCTGAGGCGGAGCTACCTGCTCTCGTGGAGGTGCACGATCATTTGGCCTTCCTCGCTGGCACAGATCCTGAAGCGGTTGAAGCAGAGTTGGCGGAATACCGGCTTTCGGCGGGTGACGGGAATATTTCCATAAAGCCGGTTGCTCTCAAAGAACTTGCAAGAAATGCTGCGGTGCTGGGCGCGTGGGTTGTCTGGGCTGGTTCAGATGGTGGCGTGGTGGTTGACTCCATTTTGCATATTCTCGGTTTAGCCGGTATCGCGAAAAATGAGTCTGGCACCGAACGCTTGTATCGTGCAAAGCTCCTTGAACTGCCGGCGAATGATGAAATGGGCACTGGGCCTGTCATGGCTCAGCGTTGGACTATCACGACGATCGTGGATGATCAGGAGGTTGGTGATGCTGAGAGTTGGTTGGTTTACGACGACGATGATGGTGTGATTCTACTCAATCCTGATGGTAGTCTGCGTAACGGTCCCAAGCCTCGAAGCACTATCACTTCTGCCGAGCAGGCTTTGTTCGATGAGTGGCGTCAACCGCTCTACCCGTTCCCGGCACCTGAGCAGACGGAAGCATCTGACACCAAAACGGATAAACCTGGGCATCCTGCTCAGGCGGCAGTTGCAACGCCCGATGTCAGCATTAAAGCAGGCCGAAGCTTTGTACGAATGACTGCACTGACCTCCGTTTTGATCATCGCAGTGCTTGGTGTCGTAGTGAGCTTGCAGTGAGCGGTTGCGGCGGTGGTCACTCAGATTCGGTCAGATAATTACGGGCAAACACCTGTAAATCCTCCGAGACGCGCTGGCGGATAGTCGCCCGATCTTGCGGGTCAAGGTCGTACTTGCGGGCCAGCAACTCGAAGTCTTCATCTTTCAGGGTAATGGTCAAGCGCGGCCTTGCCCGGGTCTTCTGATAGGGCAGTTCCAGAACTTTGCGCACCATGTCGGAGGTGCTCATGTTCTGTATGGCTGCAGAGACCCGAAAGGCCCGCTGAATGTCGTTGGAGAGGTCGAAGGCCATTTGTACGGCCTGAACGGCCTGCTCCTCTTTAGACCAATCCGGTTTATTTGCCATGGGAGTAACCTGAAGAATTACGCCCCCGGAGTTCGGGGGCGTTGGGCTTACTGTGCAGGGTTGTCTTTGAGTCGAGCCAGCACGTTGTCGATTGCATCTTGTTCGCCGTCAATACCGGCGGCTTTCAGTTTTTCGTCCAGGTCCGCGCCTGTGAGTTCTTTTTCAAGAGTGGCACTGGCGGTCTGGCGGTCTTCTTCCCGGGCCTGGCGCTCGCGAATGCGCTCAAGGGTTTCCTTGGCGGTGTTCAGCGAGGACTTCTGGCTGTTGATGTTTGTATCAATCTGGGCGGTGGTGCGAAGCACGCGCTCATTGGTTTTCACCACTTGCAGTTCCCGGCGGTAATCGGCGAGTTGCTTTTCGGCCCGCTGAACACGCTCTTTCAGGCCGGCAATCCGCTGTTGCAGCAATTCGCGGGTTTGGGTCAGCTCTACTGCGCGGCGTTCGTGGCCAACAATGCGTTCAGCCACTTCTCTGGCCAGGTCTTCCTGGCCGGCGGCAATGGCCTTGCGGGCATCCTGTTCGCGTTTGCTGGCGTTGTCCTGCTCAGAGCGAATTTGCCGGGCCAAAGAGGCAGATTCGGCCATCAGTGCAGCCAGTTCCTGCTTAGCCTGCTTCAGTTCCTGCTCGGAGTCCCGCAGTTCCTGTTCCAGAATGCGGTTGCCCTGGCCGTCGACTACGGCTTCGCCCAGTTCATTAACGCCACCGCGCATGGCGGTCAGAAGTTTGTTCAGTATGGATTTCATGTCTCAGCCCTCACTTAAGCCAGGTAGTCTTCAAATGTCTGTAACAGGTCGATGGCATTTTCTGCCAGTGTCACCAGTTCCTGCATGATTTCGGCTGTGCCGGAGGTTGGGCTGAGAGCGCCGTACACCACGTAATGATCACCGGTTTTGCCCAGTGAGCTCAGGGGCATGGGAACGCTGAGTCGCAGCATATTTTCATGCAGCTCATTCAGGCGTTCCGGGTTCAGTTCCTGCTCGTCAAAAAGATACGCAAGGCACAGAATTTGAGTGTCAGTTACGGTAAGGTACACCGGCGTTTCTTCTGCACCGGAAACCGTTACCTGAAGCACCGGTTCGTCCCCGGTTATGGGCATAACATCGAAGCGTCGGCCGGCATGGGTAGAATCACCCAAGGCCAGGGTGAGGGTTTGAATATCCACGAATAGCTCCTTCCTGTGGCGGTGAATCGGTTCGGCCGATCCGGACGAACCTTGTCCTGTCGCTTGACATTTTATGTCAATGATTAGAGTCTATACTTCGCAATTAAACATTTGCAAGAAATAGTTTGTTTGCGTTATAACGGCGCTCTGGTTTGACACAAACTGTCAATTATTGGGTTTACCAGAAAGGATAATCTGGTCGCGTATGGAAACGTTCTTCGCTGTAGCCTTCTCCTTTCCAACGGTGGTTTTCTCCGTTCTGTTGTGTGTAGCCATTATCTACTGGCTGATATCCCTGCTTGGTATGGGTGATATCGACGCAGATGGCGACATTGACGTCGGTGGCGATTTCAGTGGTCTGATGGTTACTCTCGGGCTGCAAGGTGTTCCCCTGCCTTTGGTGCTCACGCTGTTGTTCCTGTTTGGCTGGCTGGCCAGCTACTTTGTTGATCTTGTTTTTGGCCCTCTTATTCCGGCAGGCTTGTTGCATTGGCTATACGGAGCGGCTGTTATTGTTTCGGCGCTTGTTGCCTCAGTGCTGATAACGTCGGTCGTTGTACGCCCACTTCGTCCTCTTTTTCGCCGTGCATTTTTGCAACCCCTTCAAAAGCGGATTGTTGGCACCCCTTGTGTGGTGATTTCTTCACGGGTTACCGAAACCTCTGGTCGTGGCGAAACGGTTCTTGATGGTGCTCATCTTGTTCTTCAAATACGCAGTCATTCGCCGCTTTCCCGTCGGGAGAGGGCGGTCATTATTGAACATGTTCCGGATAAAAATGCCTGGTGGGTTGTTCCGGAATCCGAATTCCATTCCGGTGGCTCCACCGGATAACCCCGCACTCACTTATTTAAAACCAGCTCAGGAGAATGACTAAATGGACTTATCGTGGATGATGCCGGTACTGACGACCATCGGCGTTGTGGTGTTGCTGATATTGGGCGTGCTGACCCTGTTCAAGGCGTTCTATCGCAAGGTAGATCAGGGCCAGGCCCTGATCGTGAACGACCTGTCGCCTACACCCAAGGTGTACTTCACCGGCGCCATGGTGCTGCCGGTTATTCACCGCGCCGAGACCATGAAAATCTCGGTCATTACCCTGGAGCTGAACCGCACCGGTAAAGAAGGGCTGATCTGTAAAGACAACCTGCGTGCCGATATTACCGTTGCTTTCTATCTGCGGGTAAACGAAACCTCGGAAGATGTGTTGCGGGTAGCCAAGTCTGTGGGTGTTGGCCGTGCTTCTGACCGCAATGCGGTAAACGAATTGTTCAATGCCAAGTTCAGCGAGGCGCTGAAAACAGTCGGTAAAAAGCTGGAGTTCATGCAGCTTTTTGAAGAGCGCCAGCACTTCCGCGATTCCATCATAGAAACCATTGGCGAAGATCTTAACGGCTACATCCTTGAAGACGTGGCCATCGACTATCTGGAACAAACGCCAAAAACCTCTCTGGATCCCAACAATATTCTTGATTCCGAGGGTATCAAGCGGATTACTGAAATCACCGCATTCCACAATGTGGAGACAAACCGTTTAGAGCGCGATCAGGAGCTGGAGATTCAGCGTAAAAACGTTTCTGCTCGCGAGGCCTCGTTGGAACTGGAGCGCAGTCAAGCAGACGCAGAAGCGCGCCAACGCCGTGAGATCGAAACCCTGCAAGCTCGTGAAACCTCCGAGACCGAGCAGGTGCGCGAACAAGAACGCGCCCGTGCCGAAGCTGCTCGCATTAAGACAGACGAAGAGCTGGCCATTGCAGAAGAGAACAAACAGCGCCAGATTGAGATGGCGATGAAAGCCCGCGAGCGAGCGGTTCAGATTGAAGAAGTGCGTATTCGCCAGGCCCGGGAGCTGGAAGACGTAAACCGTGAACGAGCGGTTGAAATCGAGCGTATTGGCATGGAAAAGGCGCTTGAAGGCGAGCGCAAAGAAATTGCAGATATCACCAGCCAGCGCATTGCGGTTGAGCGCAACGTGGCTGAAGAGGAAGAGAACATCAAGGATGTTCGCAACCGTTCGCAGGCTGAGCGCCTGAAGGTTACAAAAGTGGTCGCGGCTGAGGCTGACGCCGATGAGCTCAAGCTCAAGGACGTGAAGGCGGCCGAAGCGGCGTTTGAACGCTCCAAGCTGGAAGCCGAACAGATTCGTGTTACTGCCCAAGCCGAGATGGATGCCGCAGAGAAAGAAGCCATTGCCGATGAAAAGCGGGCTCGCGGCCGTCAGTTTTTGGCCGCAGCTGATGGGCTGGCGGAAGCCCAGGTTAAAGAAGCCCAGGCGTCAGCCATCCGGGCCGATGGTATCGCCCGTGCTGATGTGAAATCAGCAACAGCCAAAGCCGATGAAGAAGCTGGCATGGCAGAGGTTCGGGTTCTTGAGCAGCGCCTCGAAACAGAAGCCATGGGCGAAGAAAAGCTGGGACTGGCGAAAGCGGATGCCCGTAAGGCCATGGTTCTGGCTGAAGCTGACGGTGAGGCCAGGATGGGTCACGCCAAGGCGGATGCCCGCAAGGCTCTGGTGTTGGCAGAGGCCGAAGGTGAAGATCGAATGGGTCATGCCAAGGCAGGCGCCCGCGAGGCTATGGCCAAGGCGGAAGCATCTGGCCTGGTAGAGAAACTCAAAGCCTATAACAACATGTCTGAAGAGGCCCGCCACTTCGAAGAATTCCGCATGAACCTGGAAGTTCACGAGAAGGAAGTGTTGGCGAGGATTGAAGCCCAGCAGACAGGCATTCTGGAAAATGGCCGGGTAATGGCCGCTGCCCTGAAGGACGCCAAGTTTGAAATGATCGGCGGCGACGGCGGTATCTTCGACAAGTTCGCCCAGGGCCTTGGTTATGGCAAGAGCGTGCAGGGCGTGCTGGAAAGTGCCCCTTCTCTGCAATCGGCTTTGGCGGGTATCGCCGGTCGGGTTGCGGCTGACAAGCCCAGAAAAACCTCTGAAACTGCATAAAACTCCGGGTACCACCTGCGCCTGAACCGGCGTTGGTGGTGTCTGTTATCGTTCAGGTTTTCCCCCTTTGTTCAGGATGATTTGGTATGTCGACGGATCGCAGCGGCCTCGAGAGCATTGTTCAGGAAGGTTCTGCCTTCGAAACCATTCAGCGTCGCCTGAAAGAGCAGGGCGGGCATCTTCGCGAGCAAGTGTCGGGGCTGAATCAGGCCCGGGAAGATATTTTCGGAAGCGCCGGCATGAACGTGCTGGGGCGCGCCCGGGTCAGAACCGAAAATAACGCCATAGCCCGGGATGTAGTGCGCCTTGGTGACAAGCTGTTGTTCGGTTTTAACCTGCAACTGGGGTTACGCAAAACCCTGGAGCTTGAGGACGTCTTCTGCCTGTATCACCTGAACGATGGTGACGGCGGCTTTGAAATGACAGAGGCCGCGATTGAGGGCACTTTCCTGAAAGATGGCCGCTTTGCCACTGACTTCCGGGAGCTGCAGCAGTATTACAACACCGCCACTCTGTCTCAGCTGACGATCCTTAAAGGGATGCTGCTGATGGTGTTTCGCATTGGCGATAAACTCGGTGACCTGCGGGTATTTCGCTGGGAGCTGAAACCGAATGGTGAGGTTAACCGCTACATAGACAACCGGGGCGAGCGGGATCTTAGCTTCCCTGACAGGTTCAGTTTTCCCTGGAAAACCGTTGGTCGTGACTGCCAGGTGCAGGGGCGGTCCCCGCATCTGAACATCGCCGACACCCTGTTCGTGGATAACCTCCGGGGCGAGATTACCTTCAAGGTGGAGAACAACACGGCTACCGGCGAGGGCATTTATGCAGATCCGGTAGAGTCTGACTCCCAATCCCTGGACGACGCTACCTTTGAGTACGCCGATCTGGGTGAAATTCTTCTGGTACGAATTCTTCCCTTCAACGAAAAGCACTGGCGCTACTACCTGTTCAATCGAACCCAGCGAAAAGTTGAGCGGGTCGATAGCATGGCCGGCTCTGTGGTGCCGCTTCCGGATAACCACGGTCTCATCTTCCCGTCAGGGTATTACCTCACCACAGGCGAGCTGAAAACCTTCCAGATTCCGGAAGGGGATTTTCGCCTCAAGCGTTCATTGAGAGCGCCCAACGGTGAGGATGTGCTTTACGTGTTTTTCGAGCAACTTACCGGGCAGGTGATTCTGTTCCGCTACAACCTGATCCGCAAACAGGCCGATGTACCGCTGATTGGTCATGGTTTTGCGCTCTTTGAAAATGGCCATCTGGTGGTTTTCAGCGCCGACAAGGAGCCCACTCTCGTTCATCCGCTGCAGGTTTGGGAAACGCCGTTTACCTCCGAGAACTTCCATGCACAGGCCAGCGTTGCCAACGACTCGGAACTGGCCCGCATCGGCAACCCGGATTTGGTTCGCGGCATCGCCGAGCTGAACACGGTGATTACTCTGGTGGAAGCCAATGGCGCCAGTGAGCGTCATTTCACCGCTTTGATTCGCACAGTAGACCGCGTTCTCGACCAGTTTTACTGGCTGGCTGCGAGGCAGGATGAAGCCTTGTTTTCGGGCCTGCATGAGCAGCTCTCCACCATTCGCAACACGGCCGAACTGGTGCTGGATGAGTATGAGAAAGTCCAGAGCATCCGGGCACAGACGGAAGCTGCAATCAGTGAAGTGGCAGATGTCCAGGGTGCCTTGATGCGGGATCTGAAACCGGACAGCTGGAAAGCGCCGGATCAGTTCGTGGGGTATCTGGCCAGGCTTCGGGAACACCGGGGCCGGGTGCGAACGCTCAAGGATCGCCGTTACGCAGACGAAGCACGAATCGATGGTCTGGAGCAGGAGCTGGCGGAGGCAGAGGAGCGCCTGACCGAGCGCACCTTCCGCTTTCTAGCCTCCCCCGAAGCGCTGGAGGGCTACCGCAATACTCTGGCAGAACTGCAAGCGGAGCTGGTCAGTGCAGAAAGCCGGGATGTCCTGAAAAAAATTGTGGAGCGCTACCGGGAATTGACCACCGGGCTGGATATGATTCAGGGAATGCTGGCCTCTATGGCAGGTGATGATGCTGCGCTGGAAACTGCCATTACCGACAATATCTCCGGCATATATGCCAGCATCAACCAGCAGCGCTCGGAAGCAGAAATTCGCCTGAAAGAGCAGGGCAGTGCCGAGGCCCGGGCCCAGTTTGCGGCCCGCATCCGGTTGTTTGAACAAAGCCTGGCCAACGGTGTCAGCGCGCTTTCCGATGTGCGGGAATGCGATGGCCTGATGACCCGAATGCTCGATCAGTTGCAGGAACTGGAAAGCCAGTTTGGTGAGTACGATGAGTTCCTGGCCGCAGTTCTGGAGCAGCGTGAAAACGCCCATGAAAGCATTGAAGCCCGGCGCCAGCAATTGCAGGACCAACGGCAGCGCCGGGTAACCACACTTACGGACGCCGCTGAGCGCATACTGAAAAACGTCAACCGCCGTACCGAACGCTTTACCACAGTGGAAGAATTGCATGCCTTTTTTGCGTCCGATGCCATGGTGGCGCGCCTGCGCAGCATGGCAAAGGAGTTGCGGGAGCTGGGCGCGGCCATGGAAGCCGATGATTGCCTGGGGCAGATGAAAGCCGCCCAGGACACGGCCCTGAGAAGTGTGCGGGACAAAGCCGATATCTTTGAGGATGGCGGCGCCGTTATCCGGCTTGGCAAGCACAAGTTCAGCGTCAACCAGCAGGAGCTGGATCTCACCCTGATCCCGCGGGATGACCATGTGCTGCTGCACCTGACCGGTACCCAGTATTACGAACGGCTGGACGAACCGGAACTCGATCGCCTTCGGGGCTACTGGAACATGAGCCAGCCGTCGGAATCTGCCAAGGTTTACCGGGGGGAGTACCTGGCAGCTCTGGTAATTGAAGAGTTCCGGAAATCACAGGATTTACCAGTTAACGTCGCCGATATTGCAGAACTTGCTGGCTATATCCGCACATTTGCATCGCCCCGTTACCGCGAAGGCTATGAAAAAGGCATCCACGATCACGATGCCGCGCTGATTGTCAGCACCCTCTGGCCCGCCATTCAGAATGCCGGGCTGCTGCGATTCAGCCCCAATGCCCGGGCACTGGCCATGCTGTTCTGGGTGGATCTGGGCCAACAGCAGGTTCATGCCCAGCAATTGCGTTCCCGCTGTTTGTCGGCGGGTATACTCAGCCGCATGATGCAGTCCGGTGAGTTGCTGCAGGCTCTGGAGCAGGAGGTTGGGCCGAAGCTGTCAGAGTTTGTTGAAACTAATGGCCTCACCTTGACCGGAAAAGGCAGTGCCGAACGCACCTTGTTGAAATCAGCCGCCGAGTATCTGGTTTTGCAACTGGCCGAAGAATCGGAAACCTTTGAGATCACCCGCTATGCCGGTGAACTGGCGGAAGGGTTTACCGAAGCCCTGAAACGGGATAACCAATTTACCCAGTACCAGAACGCCTTGAATGTTGTTGCCGACCAGCCGGCTGCACGCTGGAGCATCACCAGCCACTGGCTGAAAGCCTGGATGGGTAAAACAGACAGGCAACATCTGTTGCATTACCTGCCGGAAGTGGTGGCAGTGCTGAATGCCGGAGAGGCTATCACTACGGCGGTACGCAGTGTGGAGCTGGCGTTTCAGGTGGAGGGATTGCTGGGCCAGCACGGCAATATCAATGAGCGCACCCTGAGCCTGCAACTGGATGAGTACGAGGAGCGCCTGCGTTATCACCGGCAGGAAATCATTCCCGGCTGGGAGCAGTTGCAATCCGTTCGCCACAAGGTACTGGAGAAGTGGCGGGATCAACTGCGCCTTGAAGAATACCGGCCCCGGCCGCTGTCATCGTTTGTGCGCAACAAACTGATCAGCGAAAGCTACCTGCCGATCATTGGTGACAACCTGGCCAAGCAGATGGGTACCGCTGGCGAAGATCGGCGCACCGATCAGTCCGGCCTGTTAATGATGATCTCGCCGCCGGGTTACGGTAAAACCACCTTGATGGAATACGTGGCCAACCGGCTGGGTCTGATCTTTATGAAGATCAACTGCCCAAGCCTGGGCCACGATGTCACCTCTCTGGATCCGGAGAAGGCACCGCACTCCACAGCGAAGGCAGAGCTGATCAAGCTCAACCTGGCTCTGGAAATGGGTAATAACGTGATGCTGTATCTGGATGACATCCAGCATACGCACCCGGAGTTCCTGCAGAAATTCATCTCCCTGTGTGACGGCACACGACGTATCGAAGGCGTATGGCGTGGCCGCACCAGCACTTATGACATGCGGGGCAAGCGCTTCTGCGTAGTCATGGCCGGTAACCCCTACACGGAAAGCGGCGAAGTGTTCAAAGTGCCAGACATGCTGGCAAACCGGGCGGACATCTACAACCTGGGCGATGTGTTGTCGGGTATGGAGTACGCTTTCGAATTGTCCTATATCGAAAACAGCCTCAGTGCCAACCGGGTGCTGGCACCCCTGGCCACCCGCGGCATGGCAGACTTCTACCGGTTTGCGGATCTGGCGGAAGGCAAGACTGTGGCAGATTCAGACTTCGAGCACGATTACAGCGCCGCCGAACGGGATGAAATCGTATCCCTACTGCAGAAAATGATGCGCGTGCGGGAAACCGTGCTGCGGGTGAACCAGGCATACATTGCTTCCAGCGCCCAAGCCGAGGCCTATCGCACGGAGCCCACGTTCAAGTTGCAGGGCAGCTATCGGAACATGAACAAGCTGGCGGAAAAACTGTCGCCGGTGATGAGTGATAAAGAGCTGGAAGCCCTGATTGACGATCATTACCAGGGTGAATCCCAGCTGCTCACTCAGGGCGCAGAAGAGAACCTGCTTAAACTCAAGCAAATGCGCGGCACCATGACCGAAGCCGAAGCGGCCCGCTGGCAGGCTATCTGTGAAGAATATCGCCGGCGCCAACAAGCGGGAGGCGATGAGGAAACCGGCGTTAAAGTTGTACGCCAACTCGGCCTCATAGCGGAACAAATGCAGCAGTTGGGGCAACAACTGGTCGCGGGTATGGCGAGCAGGAAAGACTCGGAACCAGACCTGAATAAGGCACTCGGCGAACTGTCCCGCTCCCTCGAGACCGGTCTGGCCGAAGGCTTGCAGTCCGTGCGGTTGAACCCGGCAGTAACGGTAAACCTCGACAGTCCACCGCAGGTAGGTGAAGCCCTCACAGCCTTCGCCCGAATCTTTGAGGAGTCCATTGTTCCACTGGTAAAACTCATGGACGGCAAGCTGGGCCTGGATCTGAAAACCCAACGGGAAATGGGTAGAGTTTTGAGGGTGATTGGTGAGCTGCAAGAATCCGTAATGGGGCGAGAGTTTGGGAAGTGACGCGAGAAGACCTGATGAGCAAGCGTTTCCCTACAGCAGCTTATGACCAAGAATGCGTCGTTAAATGGGCATGCTCGGGGTTTGTGGCGCTCATGGTTCTCTACGCAGTATGAGTCGGCAACAAGTTCAAGAAAATGTTGAGTAGTCAGTTTGGCGACGTCAACGCCATTGAATACTATGGGCCCTTTGCCTACCGTTCCGATTCCATTCCTCCGCAGAAAAATCAGACGGAGGAGTTGAACCGCACCGGCCTGGATCGGTCTGCCAGTCTCCGGCTGCCCTGGGGTAATACCCGGGAGGTGATGCCACCCTACTTTTTGTCCGGAAATCCACCCAAGAAACTGCGAAGGCTGGAGAAGAAGGAAGATCTGGCAGACAAGCTCGGTCTTTACGTTGAGAACAGTCACGAATGTTTTCGGCATGCGCCTTTGGCGTTTCAGGCTCGTTTTTTTAACATGATAGGCGTTCTGGGAAGAATATGGGCTTACATCGTGTCCCCTGTCGTTTTGGTTGTTTTGATCTTGGAGTCTCCTTTATTTAGTGCGCGTGCGGAAACTTGGTCGGATTTCATGCAAAGTTTAATTCCGGTGCAAGTAGTTTTTTTGTTAGGTGGTTGGGCTCTAATTCTCTTTTCCTATGTAATCTTCCGCCTCTTCCCCAAATGGCTCCACCAAAACGGCCGAGGCCCCGAATGGGAATTCAACCGGCGTACCGGAATGATCAAGGTCTGGCAATATTCCCGGAAGCTCCCATTCCTGCCCCGAAAACCCCCAGTCGTCATCGAAAATCCCTTCTATGAGTTCGACGCCTGGTGCTGTGCTCGCGTAGACAGGTTTGGCACCTTGTTTGATCTGGTGCTGTCTCATCGTTATAGCAAACTGGACGTAACGGTCGGCGATATTCTGGGTGCCCATGGCAGTGCCACCATGTGCTACGCCTATTGGGACTTTATCCAGAATTACATGGATGTGACCCGACCGCTGCCAGAGATGCCCATGCTGGAGAAGTACCGCCCGCTGGATCCGGTCACTGCGGAACACGACCTGCGAACCGGCCGCCCCCCTCGCTACTGGCGGGATATGGACGACCAGACCTTCAAGGAAAAAGTAGACCGGATGTTTACAGATGTCACTATCATCAACACAGCGCAGCGGCCGAACTTGATGGAAGAGAAGTTGAGTTACGCTTCATAGTAAATAGGCACAGAACTTTTATTGGGCACGATTCGAGCCAAGAAAACGATCAACAATGAGAACCGTGCCAACCGCAAGGGCCGACTTTATAACGCCCCCAAGTAAGAACGGCAGAACACCTTTCAGGAATGCTTTTTCTGGCCCAATGGTAAATGACAACCATGCCCCGCCAAACCCAAGGCAAACGGTATGGCCCAATAGCATCGCCAGGAAGGCCAGAACAATGTTTTTTGTGCTCCAGCCACGCTCAAAAAGCAAACCAACCACGGCAACGGCCAGTGGGAAAGCAAACAGGTAGCCAGCAGTAGGCCCGGAGAAATAATCCAGCCCGCTAGAGCCTCCGGCAAGAACCGGAAGCCCCAGAGCTCCGAGGCTCAGCCACAGGATTGTTGAGGCGGCACCAAGTTTCCAGCCGAGAAGTCCTGCAGCAATGAGGAGTACATAGGTTTGCGCGGTGATAGGTACCGGCACCATGGGTATCTCGATGTAGGATGCTACAGATAAGCACAGAGCTGTGATTACGATGACAACCAGTTTCCAGCTTACTGACTGGCTATATGGATCAAGAGGGCTGAAGCTTTGGCTTGGTACAGGTGTCATCATTTTCCCTTGTTTGGAATGTTGTTTCTCAATGAGCCATGCATCTCACCGACGCACCACAGCCTCTGGTTGATTCAGCATGGCAATCAGCGGGTTTTTCCTTAATACATAGTCTTTCAGCAGATACCCAAGCAGCAATCCAAGGCCAAACCCGCCCAAATGTGCGACCCAAGCCACACCGCCTTGCCCGGAGATCATGCCTGCAATGTTAATCAGGCTCCAGATCAGGAAGTACCAATGGGGTGCAAGCTTCTTTTGGTAAATAACAATCATGAAGGTCAGGCTGGCATGGCGGAACCACACCAGATAGAGGCCGAACAGGGCTGCAATAGCACCACTGGCGCCAACCAATAGCAGAGGACCTTGGCTGGTATTGAACAGTAGCAGTTCTGCCAAGGCTGCCATCATGCCGGCAAACAGGTAGATAGCCAGAAACGCGCCGTGTCCCAGCGCGTCTTCAAGATTGTCGCCAATAATCCAAAGGAAATACATGTTGCCAACCAGGTGCATCAACCCACCGTGCACAAACTGGTAGGTCAGTAGCTGCAGCACGAAATGCGCAGGGCTTTGGGTATCCGAGTTCAGAGCCAGGTTGGTAAAGATCCATTCACCGGCCTCCGGCGACAACACACCAACACCAAAAATCAGACTGCACAGGACAACCAGTGTGCGGGTGACCCAGGGAGTGCGCTGCGGCGCTACATTGTACTCCGCTGGCATGGCCGTCAGGAACTGGAACAACCAGGATTTCCAGGACACTTTTTGATTCAGATCCGTAAGCGCCTGCTTCAGTTTGGGTGAATGCATTACCTGATCTATTTCATGCTTGTCTAGCCAGACGCCATCGCAAGCCGGGCAGCAATCGATCTCGGTGGTGTAGTGCACCAACAGTTGATAGTGGGTCATGGAAACGCGGCAACGTATGCACAGGCGTTCGCTGACACGAAGCGCAGGGCCGAGGTGAAGCTCGTGATCGTATTGATCTATGCAATCATGTTCTTGAGCAATGGCCTGGTTTAGCGAGCCATCTTCAAACCACAATCCTTGGCATTGTTTACAGCCTAGTATGTTCGGACTGCTGGTGGGCCTCAGGCCCTGAGTGTTGCATGAGGGGCAGTATTTAGTCCGTGCCTTGGGCATGAAATCCTTTTCCTGATTCAACAGTGTGTGTCACTGGGTTTGTTGGGATGAGTTATTGCTCGTTTGAATCCGTTTGCTTCGAAGCTCCCGCTCCTCGAATCGGTCAATGCCTTTGAGAGCGCTGGTAATTGCTTTGACACCAATAAAAGGAAGCAGGTTGCCAGGTGGCACCGAAATGGCCTTCCTGTTTACAATCCAGAACCGGCTCAGTTCGCTGTCCACTCCGGAAATGAGGTCTGCAATCAGCCGGCCGTTCAGCTGTGTAAGCGATACGCCGTGTCCGATACAGCCAGTTGAATAGATAATATTATGATCCCCGATAAATCCTATTTCAGGAACCATGTCGAAATTGGCCGACACCGCACCGCCCCATTTGTAATAGATTTTTTTATGTTTAAGCGATGGGAACAGCCAGCGAAAGTGCGCTTCCAAATCTTGCCAGACGCCGGGATCATGCCATTTATCCATGGCATCTCCATATTCAAAGCCAATACTTCCACCGCCCATCGTGATGCGACCACATTTGGTGATTCGTAAATAATGAACCAGCTGGCGATTGTCTTCGATCGACATGCGGTCGCGCCAGCCCAATGTTTCCCATTCATCTTTTGTTAGGGGCTCAGATACAATCTGGTAAGTCCAAACTGCCCGCTGCCGGCTTCGTAGCTTGCGAGGCCCAGGCAGTGTGTGGGTCCATGCATTTGTCGCCAGAACCAGCTTCTTCGCATGAATTGTCGCATTCGACGTTTTGACCACTATGCCGTCATCTGATCTGCGAATATCGGCTACAGCCGAATTTTCATAGATCTTTGCTCCAGCCTCTTCGGCCAGAGTCTTTAATGCTCGAACGTGTTTGCACGGGTCCAGAATTCCGGTTTCGGGTTCGTAAATCGCGGCGCGAATATGAGGCGAATTCAGCTTCGATTTCACCTCATCCTGCTGATAAAAAAAGTAACTTCCGTCCTTTGCCAGATTACATAGCAGACGATAGGTGCTTTTCAGCCGCTTCTCCTGCCGCTCTGTGTAGGCAACTCGCCACATGCCGGTATGTTCATAGTCGGAATCCAGGCCTTCGTTTTCGATCAGTTCGTGAACGTAGGCTACCGCTTTCTGCATGTATTCCTGAGCTTCTCGCGCCTTCTTCTTGCCCCACCTAAAAACGGTAGTCTCCGGCTCCATCCCGAATAAGGACATGCTAAAGCCGCCATTTCGACCCGAAGCGCCAAAGCCGACTTCATTCGCATCCAGCACCATAACGTTTAGCTCGGGCTGATCGCGTTTCACCTCTCTGGCAGCGGTTAAACCAGTGTAGCCGGCCCCGACTATGAGAACGTCGGTGGCATAGCTGCCTGCAGGTAAAGGATCATTCGGGTGATAGGCCCCGTATTTGTGCTGCCAAAATGAATAATTTTTGGCCATGTCGTCCAGGGCGCTGGTTGTCATACAGACTCCGTTTTTTGCCTGAAAATATACACGTCATGCGCCTTTACTCAAGCATTATCCGGATTCGCTTTTAGCAGCCAAGTAAGTTCTCAAAACCAGTGTTAACATGTGTACGTATCATCCGCAGGGAGAGCAAAACTCATGAAGGGACTCATAGCCACACTTACACTGTTAGCAACGTCAATCGCCCAAGCGGGCGCCTACCGCTGGGTTGATGAGAATGGTCAGACTCACTTCGGTGATCGGCCACCTGCTAATGCAGTCACCAAAGAAGTGCGCCTGGAAAAGGCCCAGCCATCTATTGATGCAACAGCTCGTGAGCGTAAGCAGCGGGTAGATGAGTTCCTTCGGCAAAGTGAGAAGGAGCGAGCGGCCCGGAAAGAAGCTGAAGCTCAACAGGAGGCAAAAGCTGAGAAGCTTCGAGTTCATTGTGAGCGCATGGAGGCACGGCTGAAGCATCTGAATACTGTTTCGGGGATTTATCAGTTGAATAAGGACGGCGAACGGGTTTTTGTAAATGATGAGGAGAATGAGCGCATTCGTGAGGAGTTTCGAGCCCGTGTGCACAGAGAATGTAATATTTGAATCTGCCTGGTCGCAGCTTTATTGTGACTTCTGACTGATAGGCTACGGGTATCTTATGGAAAACGAAAAGAAAACGGCTGAACAGGGCAACACAAAACCTGAAAAGAACTTGGCCGATCTTTCTACCCCTATCTACGGGCTGTTTATCCTGGGTGTGCTTTACACCTTGTACCTCGCCCACCAGATTATCCTTCCGATTGTTTTGGCACTTCTAACAAGTTTGCTGTTGTCTCCACTGGCCACTCGCATGTGTTCAGGCCTGCGTATTCCGCGGGTGGTCAGTTCGCTGATTCTGGTGCTGCTGGTGCTTGCGGGTATTGCTGGTGTTTCGATGGCCGTTGCCACGCCGGCTTTGGAGTGGGCGGGCAAAGCTCCGGAGGGTATTTCACGGTTGTTGGTGGGTGAAAGCGAACTCAAGCGGCAGATCAGCAAGGTCACTGAGTCGGCACAGAAGGTAGAGGACTCCGTAAACGAACTCTCGGACAGTGGCGGTAAAAAGACAACGGCAGAACCAACCACGGTCGTTCTGCAAACGGACTCCTGGCGCGCCCAGCTTATGAATAAAGCCCGTGATGGCATTGCGGGCCTTGCGCTTGCCATGGCGCTTACTTATTTCCTGTTGGTTAGCGGTGACAGGTTAGTGCTTAATTTCGTGCGCCAGTTGCCGAGACACCACCGCAGAACCGTGCTGCGCATTAGCAGGGACTCCCAGCACCAGATTGCACAGTACCTGGCGGTATTGGGCATAAGCAATACATCGGTTGGCGTGGCGACGGGTCTTATGGCCTGGGCTGTTGGCCTGCCAGACCCGGCAGTGTGGGGGCTGGTGGCAGGCCTTGCGCGTTTTATTCCTTATCTGGGTGTTATTCTAACCATCCTGCTGCTGGCAGTTGTTTCCGCGGTGAGCCTGGATACTTTGTGGATGATGGCGATTGCACCCTTGGGATATCTTGCCCTGACCACCATGGTGGGTTTCTTCATCGAGCCGTGGATACACGGTTTTCGCATGGCGATTAACCCCGTTATTATTTTTGTTTCGATCTTCTTCTGGGGCTGGCTCTGGGGGCCTGTAGGCGTATTGCTTGCAGTGCCACTGATGACCGTAATTCAGGTGGTTCTGAAGCAGATTCCCAAGTTGCGGCCTATCTATAAGGTGATTGCCCGTTAGTGTGGCACCAGCTTCTGGTGGGCGCTCTCGTCTCTCCCTGACACATGAGTGAATGTCTCCTATCCTGAAGAGACGGCATACATTCCTCAGGCAGGGACGATCATTCACTTATGATCCCGAATACCATGAAAGCCATGGTTCTTACCGGTCATGGCGATATCGAGAAGCTTGAATATAAAAACGTGCCCATGCCTTCTCCCGCTCGGGGAGAGGTGCTGGTTCAGGTAACTGCGACTGCCAAAAACAATACCGACCGCAAAGCCCGGGAAGGGCTGTATCCCACCAAAAAGGGTGAAACCACCTCGTTTCAGATGGGCGGTAAGCCCACGTTAATTTTCCCCCGTATTCAGGGTGCTGATATTGCTGGCCATGTTGTTGCCGTCGGCGAGGGTGTTGATCCCGGCCGCATTGGCGAGCGAGGTTTGTTGGATTTCAATATCTACGCAAATAGCCGCCCAGACATAAATCTTGCCCCTGACTATTACGGCCATGGTGCAGATGGCGGATACGCAGAGTACGTCGCTGTTCCTTCAGGCCAGTTCCACTGCGTTCCAAATGAAGGCCTGGCAGATGCACAACTCGCCGCAATGGGAATGTGTTCGTATCAGACAGCCATGCATATGCTTACCTCTGCTCGCGTGGCCGCCGGAGAGCGAGTTCTGGTCACGGGCGCAAGTGGCGGTGTTGGCACCGCGCTGATACAGCTGTGCCGGATTATGGGAGCCCTGCCTTATGCGCTGAGCACGCCAGATAAAGCTGCAGCGCTTCTGGAACTGGGTGCAGAATCCGTATTCGACCGCTCCGATATGGACAGCTTTGTAGAGCGGGTAAAGGCCCAAACCGGCGGCAAACCCCTTGATGCGGTTATGGATCTCGTGGGTGGCGACATGACCGACCGCTTTATCGACGCCATGATCTTCGATATGAATGCCCGCGAAACCTATCCTCGCCTAAGCATTGCCGGAGCCAGTGGCGGAAACATCAGTGAAATCCTCTGGACGCGAATTTACCTCTATCAGGTGCAGATTTTTGGTGTTTCCCACGGCACCCGGGAGGAAGCAGAGCAGTTAATCGAGTGGATTCGGGGAGGCCAGCTCAAGCCCGTTCTCCACGGCGCTTTCCGGCTTTCTGAACTGCACCAGGCGGAGCGTTACTTTATGAACCGTGGCAGCAATTATCTCGGCAAGATTGTCATAGTTCCAGATTCACAGTGGGAAGCGCACGGCAAACCCTGGTCTCTGGAGGGCGGTGTATGAAACAGGAACTCACTATTCAGCTTATGGACACCCATGCCGGTGGCGATGTCAGCCGCATTGTGACCGGTGGTATTGATACTTTGCCGGGTGACAGTGTGCGGGCCCAAATGGAGTATCTTCGTGACCACGCCGATGGCTTGAGAAAACTGTTGCTGGAAGAGCCCTATGGCATACCCGAAATGTCTGTGGATTTGTTGGTTCCTCCTTCCGACCCACAAGCAGCGGCCGGTTACATCATCATGGAGGTGATGGGCTACCCGATTTACTCCGGTTCCAACACGATCTGCACCGCAACAGCCGTGCTCGAGGCTGGAATCGTGCCAAAGAAGGAAGGCAAACAGAGCTTTATCCTGGAGTCGCCTGCTGGCTTGGTGCGCATCGATGCACTGGTTGAAAACGGCGTGGTTGAAGCGATTACCTGCGAAGGCCTGCCAAGTTACATAGACACCTATCGCGCGACTATTGAAGTGCCATCACTCGGCACGGTCACCTATAGCGTGGCATACAGCGGCGGGTTCTACGCACTGGTTGATGCTGAAGCCCTGGGATTCGATCTCATTCTGAATGAAGAGCACAAGCTTGCAGACGCTGCTTACGCGATTGTTGAAGCGATACGGGCAGAACGAGAGTTTTCTCATTACACTCTGGGCGATGTGGGCCCTTTGCCATTTCTGCATTTTATGGGGCCGGTACATCAGGTGGCAGAGAGCTATTACCGCTCCCGCTCAGCGACCTATGTGCATCCGGGCGTTATCTGCCGAAGTACAACCGGTACAGGCACCTCGGCCCGGCTAGCTCTGATGAACCATGAAGGGCTTATCCGCCCAGGCAACAAGCTTGAAACTGTATCTTTGCGGGGGACAAGCTTTTTTGGTGACTTCTCTGCTGCAGAGCAAGTAGGTGATTATCAGGTTGTGAAAAACAATATAACCGGGAAGGGGTACGTGATAGCGCATTCAGATATTGTGGTGAATTGCGAGGACTCACTGGTGCAATGCGATGGGCTCCGCCACATTCTCAGCAGCCGTTCTTGTGATTGATCCATACGTACGTAAATGCCTGTTTTAGTGGATTTATCTATTCACTTAGTAAGTTAGCATGCTTATAATATATTAATTCTTTAAACTACCGTGCCATGGGCGCCCGTATCATCTAATCTTAAAAGCCCAGCACGCTTATTAACCAGGGAATATAAATGCTCAGCGTCTCATCACGATTTTCATTAAAGCAAGCCCAGTGGACGTTACTGGCTGCTTTTGCATCTGTAATTTTAGTTGGTTGTTCTGAGCCCGCTGCGCCTGTTAAGGCACCTCCACCCTCGGTCTCTGTTGTTGCGTTGAAAAGCACAGAGGTGCGGCCTTCACGTGATTTTGTGGCGCGCACGGCAGCGTCTGCAAAGGCAGGTCTTACCCCACGTATTGAAGCTGAAATCAAAGAGATACTCTTTCGCGAAGGTTCCCGGGTCAGTAAAGGGGATATCCTGGTTCGATTGGAAACTACTCGTGCTAATGCGGATATCCAGCAGACCAAAGCTGAATTAACGGCGGCCAGAGCGGAGCTTGAGTCCGCCCGGAGAAACCTCCAGCGAGGAGAAGAAGTCGCGAGCAAGGGATACCTTTCTGATGCCGACCTGGACAAACTCAAAGACCGTTTTAATGCTGCAGAGAGCCGTTTGGAAGCAGCCGGTGCTGCCGTTCAAAGAGCCGAGCTCACTTTGGAATATACAGAAATCAGAGCCCCGTTTGACGGCTGGATAGGCAGGCTGAATTACGACGTGGGTGCCGTTGTCAGTCCCGCGACAGGGCCGATTGCCGATATTCTGGTAACTGACCCGATCTATGTGGAGTTTCAGCTTGATGAATCTGATTATGTCGCGTTTCGTCGCGCAGGCAGCGCCTCAGATCAAGATGTTGCCAGCTCACTATCCCTGCGGTTGACTCTGCCAGATGGCGGGATCTACAACCAGGAAGGCGTAGTGAGCTTTGCAGACGTGCAGACCAATGAAAGTACGGGCACAGTGAATATGCGGGCAGTGTTCCCCAATCCTGATGCAGTTCTGCTTCCCGGATTGTACGTAACGCTTCGCATTGAAGGTCGGGCGGGTGAAGCACAGGTCCTTGTACCGCAGGTAGCGATTCAGGAAACCATAGAGGGCAAGTTTGTATTGGTTGTAGATGAAGAGCAAATGGTTTCCCAGCGCTTCATCCAAACCGGGCCGCGTATTGGAGCCATGCTGACCGCGGAGAGTGGCCTTGAAGTGGGCGAGAGAGTGATTGTTGAAGGGCTCCAGAAAGTTCGCTCAGGGGTAACTGTCAGCCCCGTCCCGAGCCAGATAGACACGGAAACCGGTGTACTGACCAGTGCTGAAGAGCCCGCTAAAGAAGGTGAGGCTGCACAATGATCAGCAGTACTTTTATTCATCGCCCTAAATTTGCCTTTGTTATCTCCATCCTCATAACGATGGCCGGACTTTTGGCGCTGCAGGTGCTGCCCGTCAACATGTATCCGGACATGGCGCCGCCTCAAATTCAGGTAACGGCGGTACTTCCGGGGGGCAGCGCGCAAATTGTAGAGGAGGCGGTTGTTCGCCCGATTGAGCAGCAGCTCAATGGTGTCGAGGGCATGATTTATATAGAGTCGACATCGTCCGACGATGGCACTGCAAGTATTAAACTGACCTTCGAGAGTGGCACAGATACCGATATTGCGCAGGTAAACGTGCAGAACCGGGTGGCACTGGCCGAGCCCTTTTTGCCCCAAGAGGTCCGGCGGCAAGGGGTGACTGTCAGCAAACAGAGCGGCAACATGCTGATGGGCGTTAACCTCGTATCGGATCGCCCCGACCTGGACGCTGTGTTCTTGAGCAACTACGCCTCAAGCAACCTGATTGAAGAGCTGGGGCGAGTGCCGGGTGTTGCCTCTGCAGAAGTTATGGGCGCGAAAGACTACAGCATGCGCATATGGCTTGATCCCCGGCGCATGAAATCCTTGCGGGTTACAGTGGCTGAGGTGGTTGCCGCGCTGCAGGAGCAGAACCAGATTGTTGCTGCCGGCAAGCTGGGGCAGGCCCCGGTTCCTGAAGGCCAGCAATTTGTGTACAGCATTCAGAGCAAGGAGCGGTTATCCGACCCTGATGAGTTTGCCCAGATGATTATCCGGGCAAAGCAGGATGGTGGCTTTCTGCGCCTTAACGATGTCGCGCGTATCGAACTGGGCACGCGGTCATACACATCTACGGCCAAGCTGAACAACCAGGATACCGCGTTTATCGTGATCTACCAGCTACCGGACGCCAACGCGCTCGAAGTCGCTGATAAGGTGAAAGCGACCGTAGAAGGCTTCGCTCAGACCTTTCCGGATGGTGTCACCCACAGCGTATTGTTTGATTCTACCAAGTTCATTAGCGCGTCAATCAGAGAAGTTGTGATCACGCTGATTCAGGCTATCGGGCTGGTTATCCTTGTGGTGTTTCTGTTTCTGCAGAACTGGCGCGCTACCTTGGTGCCCGCCATTGCCATACCCGTCTCCCTGATTGGTACCTTTGCGGTCATGGCGGTGATGGGCTACTCGATAAACATCATTACCTTGTTCGGTTTGGTACTTGCCATCGGCATTGTGGTAGATGATGCCATTGTGGTGGTGGAGAACGTCGAGCGCATACTGCAGGAAGAAAAATTGCCCATCAAGGAAGCCGTCTCCAAGGCGATGGAGCAGGTAACCGGGCCAATTGTTGCCACAACTCTCGTACTGTTAGCCGTGTTTGTACCTGTCGCTTTCATGCCTGGTATAACGGGCAAGCTGTACCAGCAGTTCTCCGTAACGATCTCAGTGGCAGTCATCATTTCATCTATCAACGCGCTGACTCTCAGCCCGGCCCTGTGCGCAACCTTGTTGGGTGGCGGCACCAAACCGGTCCGGTGGCTGCAGCCTGTTGAACAGTTGATTTCAGTCAGTACCAAAGGCTATTCGAGCCTGGTGTCAAGCCTGCTACGCAAAGGGATTGTCGCTGCGATCGTGCTCGCTGCCTTGTTGGTAGGTACTGCGGGCTTGTTCAAGTCTGTGCCGATGGCATTCGTGCCTCCGGAAGACCAGGGCTTCCTGTTTGTAGACGTGCAACTGCCGGTTGCTGCGTCTCTGGAACGCACTGACACAGTGCTCAGTAAAGTAACAGACATGGTTTTGGACGATCCGGCTGCTGTCGACTTCATTTCGGTTTCGGGCTTCTCTTTGTTGGGGGGCGCAGGCTCTCATAATGGCTTGGGCATTGTGGTGCTCTCCGATTGGGCCGAACGAGAGACTCCCGAGCTCGGGCTTGGTCAAACGATACCGCGTTTGTATTCACGGCTGGCCACTATTCCCGAAGCCCAGGTGATGGTGTTCAATGCCCCGCCCATTCCCGGGATTGGTGTTTCAGCCGGTTTTGATTATCGCTTGCAGGACAACCTGGGCCGAGACGTTTCAGAGTTGGCTCAGGTAATGAACGGGTTGATTTATGAGGCTAACCAGCAGGAAGGGTTGTCGCGGGTATACAGTACCTATCGGGCCAACATTCCTCAGTATCTGCTTGAGGTGGATCGAAACAAGGCAAAGGCGCTGGGTATTCAGCTGTCTGATATATTCTCTACCTTGCAGGCTCAGTTAGGCTCGTTGTATGTGAATGATTTTACCCGCTTCGGGAAAAACTACCGGGTACAACTACAAGCTGAGGGTGAATTCCGCAAAGGCCCGGAGGATTTGTCCTATTACTCTGTTCGGAACCGGGACGGCGATATGGTGCCGCTATCCACCTTGGCCACGTTGAAGCCGGTTCTTGGGCCTTCCAGCATTGCGCATTTCAACCTGAAGCGGTCGGTGACCATTTCCGGGGAGGCCGCACCCGGCTTTGCCAGCGGTGATGCAATTGCAACCATGACTGAACTTTCAAAGCGCCTGCCCCAAGGTTACGAGTTCAGCTGGTCTGGCCAGAGCTTGCAGGAAATACAGGCGGGCAACCTGGCTATCGTGATCTTCATGTTGGCGATTGTGTTTGTGTATTTGTTTCTGGTTGCACAGTACGAAAGCTGGGCGCTGCCATTTGCAGTTATTGGTGCAGTACCCATCGCCATTTTTGGTGCCATGGCCGGCTTGTGGCTAACCGGGCTTGCCAACAACATATATGCTCAGGTGGGGTTGGTTCTGTTAATCGGTCTGTCAGCGAAAACAGCCATTCTGATTGTTGAGTTTGCCATGCAGTTGCGAAAGTCGGGCATGACCGCCACAGAAGCTGCCAACAAGGCTGCGGTGCTGCGGTTCAGAGCGGTACTGATGACCGCTCTGTCCTTCGTGCTTGGCGTGCTGCCACTTGTGTTAGCCACAGGCGCCGGGGCAGGCAGCCGCGTCAGCCTCGGTGTAACCGTGCTGAGCGGCATGATTGCAGCAACCGTGCTGGGAACGCTTCTGGTGCCCATTTTCTACAAATGGGTTCAGACGGTTCGGGACCGCAAGGAGGCCTGATTTTCCCGATCAGGAAAGGCGCCCACTGCGGCGCCTTTTTTCGTTTCTGCGCATCACGTACCAGGCGATAAACGCCACTAGCGATACGGTGAGAATAATCAGCGTGGCCAGCGCGTTTATCTTTGGGGATACACCCATGCGTACCGACGAGAACACCACCATGGGCAAGGTGGTGGAGCCGGGGCCAGATACGAAGCTGGCAATCACCAGGTCGTCCAGCGACAGGGTGAACGCCAGCAACCAGCCGGATACCAAGGCCGGTGCAATCACCGGCAAAGTGACCACAAAGAAGGTCTTCAAGGGTGTGCAGCCCAGATCCATGGCGGCTTCCTCAATGGAGCGGTCCACCTCTTGCAATCGTGCACTCACAACCACTGCCACATAGGCGCTGCAGAAAGTGGTGTGCGCAATCCAGATGGTCACCATTCCGCGATCGGCCGGCCAGCCAGTCAGTTCCGCCAGCTGAACAAACAGCAGCAACAGAGACAAGCCAGTGATCACTTCCGGCATAACCAGAGGTGCGGTAATCATGCCAGACAGCAGGGTTCGGCCCCGCATGCGTTTGAATCGGGTGATCACAAACGCACACAGGGTGCCCAGGCACATGGCCATACTGGCGGAGTAGAAGGCGATTTTAAGACTCATCCACACGGCCGACAGTATCTGCTGGTCTTCAAACAGGGCGCTGTACCAGTGGGTGGAAAAGCCGGCCCACACGGATACCAGCCGGGATGCGTTGAACGAATACATGATCAGCACAAACATCGGCAGGTACAAAAACAGCAGGCCCAGAATCAGCATGACTTTTGAGAAGCTGATACCACGAGCATTAACCATTCTTCGACATCTCCCGACTCTGGAAACGGTGGAACAATATAATCGGCACCAACAGCAGTGCCAGCATGACAATGGCCAGCGCAGAGGCCACAGGCCAGTCGCGGTTGTTGAAGAACTCTTCCCACAATACCTTGCCTATCATCAGCGTATCCGGGCCACCCAGCAGTTCAGGAATCACAAACTCACCGACAGCAGGGATGAATACCAGCATGCAGCCCGCCAGAATGCCGGCCTTGGATAAAGGCAGGGTAATAGCCCAGAAGGTTGTAATGCTGCGGCAGCCCAGGTCAGACGCTGCTTCCAGCAGACGCAGGTCCAGCTTCACCAGGTTGGTGAAAATGGGTAGCACCATAAACGGCAGGTAGGCATAGGTAATGCCCAAAATCACCGCAAAGTTGGTGTTCAGCATTTTCAGTGGTTCGTCGATCAGCCCCAGCCAGAGCAACAGGCTATTCAGCAGTCCCTGATTACCGAGAATGCCCATCCAGGCGTAAACCCGAATCAGGAACGAGGTCCATGACGGCAGCATCACCAGCAACAGCAACACCAATTGCCAGTGTTTGGGCGCGCGGGCCATAGCGTAAGCCATTGGGTAGCCGATCAGCAGGCAGGCGATGGTGGAGATGAGTGCGGTTTTCACCGAGCCCCAATAAGCTGCAACGTACAGGCTGTCGGACAGCAGGAATAAATAGTTTCCGAAATTCACCACCACCGACAGGGTGTTTTCTGCCAGCCGGAATACCGGCTCGTAAGGCGGTATGGCCATCACGGCCGACGTCAGGCTGATTTTCAGGATCAGCGCGAACGGCAGCAGGAAAAACAGCAACAGCCACGCGAACGGAATGCCAAACAACACCCGGCGGTGGAACAGCAATGTACGTACCCGCGCCGTCAAGGGCGCGGGAGTCGGGTTCACGTTCATGGCATTAATTCCAAAGCAGAATGGGGCTGGAGGCTTCCCAGGAAACGAACACTGTGTCGCCCCAGGTTGGCCGTTCACCGCGGCGTTCCACGTTCGCCATGGTGGCCTGCACACGCTTGCCGCTGGCCAGCTTTACGTAATAGGAGGTGATGTCGCCCAGGTACGCGATGTTCTCCACCGTGCCCTTGCTCCAGTTGAATTCACCTTCGGGCTTGTCTGGCGTCAGGTAAATTTTCTCCGGGCGCAGGGCAATCAGCGTGTTGGTGTTTTCTGCCGATGTGGTCACACCCCGGTCAATGTATACCTGTGCGTCCAGCAGGCCGCTGGACAGCAGAATACTGTCGGAGTTGTCTTCATCGATGCTGGCCTCAAAGATATTCACCGAGCCAATAAACTCCGCCGTCATGCGGCTGTTCGGGCTTTCGTAAATATCGATGGGTGAGCCGACCTGCGCAATCTGTCCAAAGGACATAATGGCAATGCGGCTGGCCATGGTCATGGCTTCTTCCTGATCGTGGGTCACCATCAGGCAAGTGGCGCCCACTTTTTCCAGAATATCCACAAGTTCAAGCTGCATTTCTGTGCGCAGCTTTTTATCGAGCGCACCCATAGGCTCATCCAGAAGCAACAGCTTCGGGCGTTTTGCCAGTGAGCGAGCCAGCGCAACCCGCTGCTGTTGGCCACCGGAAAGCTGTTGGGGCCGACGCTTGGCATAGGGCTCCATTTTTACCAGCTTGAGCATGGCCGCCACGCGATCGCGAATCTCGTCCTTCGGCAGCTTGTCCTGTTTCAGGCCCATGGCAATGTTCTGCTCCACGGTCATGTGCGGGAACAGTGCGTAGGACTGAAACATCATGTTCGTTGGGCGCAGGTAGGGAGGCAGAGCAGTTATGTCCTGACCATCCAGCACAATACGACCGCTATCTGGTGTCTCAAAGCCAGCCAGCATGCGTAGCAGTGTGGATTTACCAGAGCCGGAACCGCCCAGAAGCGCGAATATCTCGCCCTTGTGGATGTCCAGGCTTACGTCGTCCACCGCCAGTGTGCTGTCAAAGCTTTTTGATACGCCACGAATGCTAAGTAACACCTCCGCTTTCGCGGAGGTGTTGATTCCGTTAACCACGCCCTTAACGCCCGGACTTAACGTTGGTCCAGGTGCGGGTCATCAGGCGCTGTGTGTCCTGAGGCCGACCTTCCATGATGTAGAGCTTTTTCATCACATCATCCGTAGGGTAAATGCTGGTGTCGTTAAGGATTTCTGCATCCACAAATTCATCGGCTGCCTTGTTGGGGTTGGCGTACCACACATAGTTGGTCACCTCAGCGATGATCTCTGGCTTCATCAAAAAGTTGACCAGCTTGTGGGCATTTTCAACGTTCGGTGCGCCAGCCGGGATGGTCATCATATCGAACCACAACACCGCGCCCTCTTTGGGAATGGTGTAGCGGATTTCGTTGCCGTTTTTGGCTTCCTCGGCACGAGCAGCTGCCTGCAGGATGTCGCCGGAATAGCCGGCAGCCACGCACAGGTCGCCATTAGCCAGGTCGCCAATGTAGCGGGATGAGTGGAAGTAGGTGATGTTCGGCCGCACGGCCTTGATCACGTCGCCACCCTTTTTGATGTCTTCGGCGTTGTTGCTGTTCGGGTTCAAGCCGGCGTAGGCCATAGCAGCCCGCACCATTTCTTCGCCGGAATCCAGCATGGCAATGCCGCAGCCGCCTTTGGCCAGCTTGGCTGTTACTTCAGGATCAAATACCAGCGCCCAGGAATCTGTGGGTGCAGTATCGCCCAGGATTTTTTGGATGCGGCCAGCGTTGTAGCCATAGCCGTTGGTTCCCCAAAGATAGGGAATGGAGAACTGGCTGCCCGGGTCCACTTTTTCCAGTTGAGCCATCAGATCCGGATTCAGATTGGCCATGTTCGGCAGTTTGTCGTGATCCAGAGCCACAAAAGCCTTGGCAGAGATCTGCTTGGCAACGTAGTGGTTTGACGGTACGACCAGGTCGTAGCCAGAGCGGCCAGACAGTAGCGCGGCTTCAAGAACCTCGTTACTGTCGTAAACGTCGTAAACGACCTTTATGCCGGTTTCTTTGGTGAACTTCGCCAGGGTGTTTTCGGCGATGTAGTCAGACCAGTTATACACACGCACTTCTTCTGCGGCGATTGCAGAAGAGGCGCACAGAGACAGAGCAACGGAGGCGGCCAGCGCCTGTGGCTTACACAACTTGAACATTGGATAACGTCCCTCACTGAAAAGGGATGGATACAAAACGTGCAGGACGCACGCGGTGTTGTGCAGGTCTGCTGAGGGAAGGCCGCGGGTGCGACTCCTTTGAGGCTTGTCCTGGAAAACGGCGGTGGGGCTATAGCTTATGGAACCGACCGAATTCGGGCGATATTTAACACGAGAATGCGTGGCGCGCTACAAATATCTTGTTGGAGTGTGCGGGGGTTGTACCTATGAGAGCTTGCCGGCTTCAGAAACTACTCCCACGGTGCGAGAGTTGATGGCTCTCGGGCACCGTGAAAGAGTGCTTGAATGACCGATGTCATCCCCGCCAATAGTTGTTGGCTGCTGCTACCGTCTGAAAGTTTACAGCGATAACGTGGGAGGCAGCAGTCAAACCGTCGGCAGAGTTCGCGTATTCCGGCCTTAGCTTTTTCAGTGTATCCATATCCGGCTGAGTGTATTTCACGCCGCGACGGCTCAGGGTGATGGCAAGCTCATAGCCTTGCTGGGGAGTATCGGTAATCAACGAGGTTAGCCAAGTATCAGTCATTTTAAATACCTTTTTGTTTGGGTTTGCCGCAAGCATAGCAGACGATATGCGCTTTTGCGTATCACCTAAATCAAGGCAAGTTCCACGGCCTGAGTTACTGATAGTTATTAACCTACAAACATCTTCTTCGCCAGTGGAATGCCCTTAAGGCCACTCACAGCAACGGTTGTCAGCAGGCCGCCGAGCATGGCGCCCACTACTCCGGCAGTCATGATGTCCTGGCCAGTGAGGTACAGGCCGGGTATGCGGGTCTTGGGCTTCAGCCAGTCCTGTTCGAAGCGATCCGGGGTGTGATCCAGGCCATAGATTTCACCTTCGCTGTAGCGGCAGAAATAGTCTGTGGACAGGGGCGTGGATAGCTCGTAGTAATCCACTTTGCCTTCCAGATGCGGGAACTTCTCATAGAGCTTCGCAAGCAGGCGCTGGGCGTACTCTTCCTTCTTGGCTTCATAGTCGTCACCGCGCTTGCCCCAGGGCTTGTCGGCCCACTCCTCGTACCATTTGAAGGGGCCGGGCGCCACAATCTCAATGGTGGCGCGGCCAGGGTAGCGCTCCAGAAAGCTGGGGTCTTTCGCCGAGGGGAAGGAAATATAGGTCAGCGAAATATCGCTGTTATCCGGGTCTTCCTCGAAGTCTTTCACATGCTTTTCGTAGTCCGTGCCGGGGTAAATCCAGTAGTTGGTTTTCGGCAGCCCCAGGTTCTCTGCAGTATCTTCCAGGCCGATGTACAAGCAGTTGCTGGCCATGGAACGCTTAACGGTTTTGAGTTTGTCCTGATAGTAGTCCCATTCAGGCGCGTCTTTTGGCAGCAGCTTGTTGAAGGTGTTGAATACGCCAGCGTTGCTGATGACCAGTGGCGAGCGAATCTCTGCACCGTCGGCCATGCGAACGCCCACGGCTTTGCCTTTCTCGATGAGAATCCCGGTCACATCCGCGTAGGTAAAGACTTCACCGCCGCTTTGCTGAACTACCGGGATAATGGTCTTGGCCATTTCAGATGCGCCACCAATCGGGTAGTAGCCGCCGTGCAGGTAATGGCGGGCGATGAGTGAGTGCACAATGAAGCTGGATTGGGCGGGTGGCAGGCCGTTGTCGCCCCACTGGCCGGTAAGCACGGCAATCAGCTCCTGGTTGCTGGTGATGCCTTCAAGTACTTCGCGGGTAGGCTTGTTAAGGAACTCTGGCGCCTTACGTTTCGCAAGCATGCTTAGTGGTCCGAGAGCCAGGCTTGGCAATACCTTGCTCAGAACAACCGCCGGCATGGCCTTGGATACCTGGCGTAGATAACCCAGGTAGGTATCGATGGCCTTTTCTTCTTCCGGGAAAGCTTTCACCAGCTCGGCACGGAATTCCTCGGGGCCGGCAACCAGGTCCACATACTTTTCGCCGATGTAGATACGGTCGTAGTTGGCGTCCATTGGCGCCCACTTCAACTGACTGTCAGTGATATGGTCAAACAACCGCTTGCCCAGTGTGTGGTCTGCGCCCATGTCACCAATGTAGTGCACGCCCACATCCCATTCGTACCCGTTACGGTCGTAGCTATGGGTGAATCCGCCGGCAGTGTAGTGCTGTTCAAGAACGAGCACCTTTTTGCCCATCTTGCTCATGCAAGCAGCTGCGGTCAGGCCGCCGATGCCGGAGCCAATGATGATGGCATCGTAGGGGCCGTCCAGGCGTTTTTCACGATAACGTTTGCCGACTCGGAGGGTACTGGGTTTTGGGCTGCTCATTGAGTTAATCCTGTTGTGATTGTTGTTGGTCAGACCGGGTGCCGTCCAGCAGTAAACTGAGAACGCCTTCGGTCAACATGGGCTCGGCCTTTGCGCTGGGCAAATGACCATCGATGGTTAGTTGTGACAGGCCATGCACCAGAGACCAGGCGGCGGCTGTCATTAGTGAAACGGGGGAAGGTTTGAGGTAACCCAGGTCGCGGGCGCGGGCTACGGTGTTTTCCAGAACCTGAAATGCCCCTTTGCCAGCAGCATCCAAGCGTGGGTGCGCCCCCATGGGTAATACGCGACCGCCAAACATAAGACGATATAGATTGGGCTCCTCTTGGGCGAAAGCTACGTACACCAGCCCGATTTCGATCAAAGCCTTGCGCGGCAGCTCCTGGTCTACTGCTTGCAGACGGTCACGCAGGGCCTCGAACCCTTCAATAGCGAGCTCTGCCAACAGCGTTTCGCGGTCTGAGAAGTGCCGGTACAGCGCTGGAGCACTGACACCGATCTGCTTGGCCAAGGCGCGCAAGCTGATGGCGGCATCCCCCTGGGTTCTGAGTATGTCCAGCGCCAGTGACTGCGCCTGGGGCTGCAGGTCACCGTGGTGGTAGGCAGGTTTCGCCATGGGTATCCATGCTCGCTAATGTTATCGGTGGTAACAATGTTACTGGTGATAACATCATGAAATTGAGCAGCAGTCAAACAGATTTTGGCGGGTCAAAAAAAGCCCCGGTGCTCAGCTAAGGAGAACCGGGGCTTGCGATTGCCTGGGGCTTTTACTTCAGCCCTAATTCCTCAATGGAAATCTCGCGCATTTTAAACTTCTGAATCTTACCGGTGACGGTCATCGGGAATTCTTCCACGAACTTGTAGTTCCGGGGGATTTTGAAGTGGGCGATCTTGCCTTTGCAGAATGCAATCAAGTCGTCTGCACTTACCGGCTCTGCCTCCGGGCGCAGCTTTACCCAGGCGATCAAATCTTCGCCATAGGTCTCGTGCGGAATACCCGTTACCTGGACCTCCTCAATGGATGGGTGGCTGTACAGAAATTCCTCAACCTCTTTCGGGTAGATGTTTTCACCACCACGAATCACCATATCTTTGATACGACCAACGATTTGCACATAGCCTTCGTCGTCCATGGTGGCCAGATCACCTGTGTGCATCCAGCCGGAGTCGTCGATGGCTTCGCGGGTCTTCTCTTCATTATTCCAGTACTTCAGCATCACGCTGTAACCGCGAGTGCAGAGTTCCCCGATCTCGCCCCGGGGCAAGACGTTACCGGTTCCCGGGTCGACAATCTTGGTTTCCAGATGGGGCTGGGTACGGCCAACGGTGGTTACCTGCTTCTCGAAGGGGTCGAGAGAGCTGGTCTGGGTAGACACAGGGCTGGTCTCAGTCATGCCGTAGGCAATCTGAACCTCCTTCATGTGCATCTTGGTGTTGACCTTCTTCATCACCTCCGCGGGGCAGATGGAGCCGGCCATTATGCCTGTGCGCAGGGTGGACAGGTCGTAGGAATCAAATTCCGGCTCGGCCAGTTCTGCTATGAACATGGTGGGTACGCCGTAGAGCGCTGTGGCCTTCTCCTGATGCACCGCCTGCAGCACGGCTTTTGGGTCAAAGCCTTCGCCCGGGTAAATCATGGTGGAGCCGTGGGTAATGCAGCCAAGGTTGCCCATGACCATGCCAAAGCAGTGGTAGAGGGGGACTGGAATAACCAGTCGATCATTCTCTGTCAGGCTCTGGCTTTCACCCACAAAGAACCCGTTGTTCAGGATGTTGTGGTGGGTGAGGGTGGCGCCTTTGGGGTTGCCGGTGGTGCCTGAAGTGAACTGGATATTGATGGGGTCGTCGAACTGAAGCTGGCTTTGCGCCTTGTCCAGATCACTCTGGCTGACCTCAGCGGCAAGACTCACAAAATCCGCCCAGCTCCACATGCCGTCGTGTTTTTCCGTATCCAGATTGATCACCGCACGAAGATCAGAAATCCGCTGGGCATTGATCTTGCCAGGGGCGGAGGTTTTGATTTCCGGTGCCAGCTCGTAAAGGGTTTTTCGGTAGTTTGAAGCTTTAAAGCTATCCGCTGTAACCAGCACGCTGATGCCTGCCAGATTCATGGCGTATTCTAGTTCGTGCAGGCCATAGGCCGGGTTAATGTTAACCAGAATGGCGCCCACTTTAGCAGTGGCGAATTGGGTAAGTGTCCATTCGTAACGGTTGAGTGCCCAGATACCTACGCGGTCACCACGTTTGACACCAATGGCGAGAAAGGCGCGAGCAGCTTCATTGATCTTGGCAAGGAACTCTTTGTAGGTCAGCGAATGTCCTGATGCAGACACACAAGTGCTTCGGTATCCGGGAACTTAGCGGCGGTGCGATCAAGCATGTCGCCGATGGTCATGCCCAACAGCGGCGTGTTGGAGGTGCCGCTGGTGTAGCTTGGAAGAGTCTGGTTCATGGTTTGCCTCCGGTTGTTATTGTCGTCGAGGGCTAAAATGTTCAGGGATAATCATCTGCCTTGGCTCGGGCGGGTTTCAGATCCTCAGGTTTGCAGCGCCTGACCCACTTTGGAACCGTTACGCCGGTTGAGCTGGCTGCTGATCCATGTACCGGTAGCCACCAGTTTCTGCAGATCCACGCCAGTGCTGATTCCCAGGCCGTTGAGCATATAGAGAACGTCTTCGGTGGCAACGTTGCCAGAGGCACCCTTGGCATAAGGGCAACCACCCAAGCCAGCGACTGAGGCATCAAAAACAGCCACGCCTTCTTCCAGTACTGCATAGAGGTTTACCAGTGCTTGCCCATAGGTATCGTGGAAGTGTGCAGCAAGGCGCTCCACGGGCACGTATTTGGCGACGGCCTCAAGCATGTATTTCGCTTTCAGTGGCGTACCTGTGCCAATGGTGTCGCCGAGGGAGATTTCATAACAGCCCATATCTGCCAAATCCTTGGCCACCTTTGCGACCTGCTCTGGGGCAATCTCCCCTTCGTAGGGGCACCCCAATACGGTGGAGACGTAACCGCGCACGGGGATGTTGTGCTTCTGAGCGGCCTCCATCACCGGTAAAAACCGCTCCAGGCTTTCGGCGATTGAACAGTTGATGTTCTTCTGGCTGAAGGATTCTGATGCTGCAGCGAACACAGCCACTTCATCCACGCCTGCTGCCAGGGCATTTTCAAAGCCTCTGAGGTTGGGGGTAAGCACCGAATAGCGAACGCCAGCCTTGCGCTTGATGCCGGCCATAACCTCAGCGGCGTCGCCCATTTGTGGCACCCACTTGGGTGACACAAAGCTGGCGGATTCAATGTGGGTGAGGCCGCACTCTGCAAGCCGTTCGATCAGCCCGGTTTTTATGTCTGTGGCGATTACCGGGCCGGACTCGTTTTGCAGACCGTCCCGGGGGCTCATTTCAACCAGTCGCGCCTGTTTGGGGAAGCCCATTAACTTGCCTCCTCGCTGCTGGATTCGTTGATCTCTATGGCAATCAGCTCCGCGCCTTCTGAAACCTGCTCACCTTCGGCGAAGAAGATTTCGCTGACCACGCCGTCTGCCGGAGCCTTGATGGCGTGTTCCATCTTCATGGCTTCCATGATGACCAGAGTTTGGCCGGCTGTAACCGCGTCGCCCACTTTGGTCTGTACCGCCACAATGGCGCCGTTCATGGGGGCAGTCAGGCCGCCTTCCGGAGCCATGTCTTCCAGTGCGTGATTTTCCTGGTAGAGGGTGCACTGGAAGGTGTCACCTTCGTAGAAGAGCACGAGCTGATCATTGTGCAAGTTGCCGTGAATGCTGATCCTGTGGCCATCTACGACTGCTTGAAGCGAGTCGTCTTCAAGTTTGGCCGTCAGGTTGTATACGCTGTCATCCACGGATACCTGGTAGTGATCATCCTTTTCCAGAATTTTCAGCTCGTGTATCTCGTCACCTACCTGCAACTGCAAGGGCTGAGCGTATTCCGAGTTCAGGCGCCAGCTGTTGCGGCGGCCGAACGGCGACCAGGGATCTGTACTCACAGACTCAACGGATTTGCGTTCTTCCAATACAAAGCCAGCGGCCAGTACCAGCGCTTTATGGGTATCGAGCTTGGATTTCGGGAACAGCAGTTCCCTGTGGCTGTCGATAAAGCCGGTTGTCAGGTCCGCTTCCCGGAAGGGCTGTGAATCCGCCAAGGCGTGCAGGAAGCGGATGTTGGTTTTCACCCCTGCAATCCGGTAGTGCTCCAGAGCCTGAACCATGCGATTGATGGCCTGCTCACGGGTTTCGTCCCACACGATCAGTTTGGCGATCATTGGGTCGTAATGAATGCTGATTTCATCGCCTTCGATCACGCCGGTATCGACACGCACATGGGCGCTTTCATCGGGTGTGCTCAGGTAACGCAGGTTGCCGGTGGCAGGCAGGAAGTCCTGATCCGGGTCTTCGGCATAAATACGGGCTTCCAGAGCGTGGCCGCGGGTTTTCACCTGTGACTGTTCCAGCGGCAGGGGCTCACCCCAGGCCACTTTCAACTGCCACTCCACCAGATCCTGGCCGGTCACCATTTCGGTCACTGGGTGTTCTACCTGCAGGCGGGTGTTCATTTCCATGAAAAAGAAGGAACCGTCCACATCGTAAAGAAACTCTACGGTGCCTGCGCCCACATAGTTGATGGCCTGGGCCGCTTTTACAGCGGCGTCGCCCATGGCTTTGCGGGTTTCTTCGCTCAGGCCTGGTGCCGGGGCTTCTTCCAGAACTTTCTGGTGACGACGCTGAACCGAGCAGTCGCGCTCGGCCAGATACACACCTTGGCCGGTTTCGTCGCAGAAAACCTGAATCTCAACGTGGCGTGGCTGGGTCAGGTAGCGTTCGATGAGCATGTCGGGGTTGCCGAAGGCGTTCTTGGCTTCGCGCTTGGCAGCGGCCAGAGCATCATCGAACTCACCGATGTTCTCAACGACACGCATACCTTTACCGCCACCACCGGCAACTGCTTTCAGCAGTAGTGGGAAACCACATTTTTCGGCTTCAATGCGCAGGGTCTCCGGAGACTGATCGTCGCCGTGGTATCCGGGTACCAGCGGAACACCGGCTTTCTCCATAATGATTTTGGCGGCGGATTTGGAGCCCATGGCTGCAATGGCGGAAGAAGGTGGACCGATGAAGACAATGCCGTTGGCCTCACAGGCTTCGGCAAATCCAGTATTCTCGGAAAGAAAACCGTAACCTGGGTGAATAGCCTGTGCGCCGCTTTGCTTGGCAATCTCAATGATTTTTTCACTACGCAGATAGCTTTCCGAACTCGGCGCTGGGCCAATATGGAAGGCTTCGTCTGCCATGGAAACGTGGAGGGCGTTGGCGTCTGCATCAGAATACACAGCGACACATCGGATACCCATGCGGTGTGCGGTCTGGATAATCCGGCAGGCGATTTCGCCCCGGTTGGCAATGAGGATTTTGCTGAACATGTTAGTTGCTCTCCGGAATCCAGTTGGCGCGGCGTTTATTCAGGAAGGCGTTAAGCCCCTCCTGACCTTCTTCACCTACGCGAATATCAGCAATGCGGTGCGCAGTATCGTCTATTACAGCGCTATCGATGGGCTTGTGGCTGACCGCAAATACAAGGTCTTTTGCGGCTTGCATAGCTTCCGGGCCGTTCTGGGCAAGTTGCTTCAGCATCTCGTCACAACGGGCGTTCATGGCGTCGATGTCGTCGCAGACAATATGCACAAGGCCGAACTGTTCAGCTTCCCGGGCATTGAACACTTCCGCTGAAATGAAGTATCGGCGGGCCTGTCGCTCACCAATGGCGCGCACCACATAGGGGCTTATCACCGCGGGAATCAGTCCCAGCTTTACCTCACTCAGGCAGAAACTAGAGGTTTCCGTGGCAATGACTATGTCGCAGCAGGCGGCGAGGCCGACGGCGCCACCGTAGGCTGCACCCTGAACAAGGCCGATGACCGGCTTGCTGAGATGATTGAGGCAGTCCATCAAACGAGCAAGCTGGCGGGAATCGTCCAGGTTTTCCTGCTGGCTGTTGTCTGCCATGCGGCGCATCCAGCCAAGGTCGGCTCCGGCGGAGAAGTGTTTACCCTCTGAGCGCAGGATGACCACTTTGGTTTCGGTATCAGCATCTACTTCTGTGAATGCGCTGATCAGTTGCTGGATGATCACGTCATCAAAGGCGTTGCGTTTGTCAGGCCGGTTCAGCACGACTTCGGTCACGCCCTGGGCGCGGCGGTTGAGTAGAACGGCTGATTCCTGTTCATTCTGAACGTTGGTGTGTGTCATGGTTCTTCTCCCCGATTACATCCGGAACACGCCGAAGCGCGTGGGCTTCGCCGGCCGGTTGAGGGTGGCAGAGAGGCTGAGGGCAACCACTTCCCGGGTCTGTGCCGGGTCGATGACACCGTCATCCCAAAGGCGGGCGCTGGCGTAATAAGGGTGGCCCTGTTCTTCGTAGGTGTCAGTGATGGGCTTTTTGAAGGCAGCTTCTTCTTCTGCGCTCCATTCCTGGCCTTTGCGTTCCAGCCCATCACGACGAACCTGAGCCAAAACGCCAGCGGCTTGTTCGCCGCCCATTACCGAGATGCGGGCGTTTGGCCACATCCACAGGAAGTCGGGGCTGTAGGCGCGGCCACACATGCCGTAGTTGCCAGCGCCGTAGCTGCCGCCAATCAGAACGGTAATCTTGGGTACATTGGCGCAGGCTACGGCCATAACCATTTTTGCACCATGTTTGGCGATACCTTCGGCTTCGTACTTCTGGCCCACCATAAAGCCGGTAATGTTCTGCAGGAACAGCAGCGGGATGTTGCGCTGGCAGCACAGCTCGATGAAGTGCGCGCCTTTTTGTGCCGACTCGCTGAACAGTATGCCGTTATTGGCGATTATGCCTACGGGGTAGCCGTGTATGTGGGCGAAGCCGGTGACCAGGGTTTGGCCATAGTAGCGTTTGAATTCGTCGAATTCGGAGCCGTCTACGGTGCGGGCAATCACATCACGAACGTCGAAGGATTTGCGCAGGTCGGTGCCGACGATGCCGTAGATTTCGGCCGGGTCGTACAGGGGCGCTTTTGGCTTGCGGATTTCAACGGGTACCGGTTTTTTGCGATTGAGGTTGGAAACGCAGCGGCGAGCTATTTCCAGCGCGTGGGCATCGTTTTCGGCGTAGTGATCGGCAACGCCAGAGGTTTTGCAGTGTACATCTGCGCCGCCAAGGTCTTCTGCGCTCACTACTTCACCTGTGGCGGCTTTTACCAGCGGTGGGCCGGCCAGGAAGATGGTGCCCTGGTTGCGCACGATGATGGATTCGTCGGCCATGGCGGGCACGTAGGCGCCGCCGGCGGTACACAGGCCCATGACGACGGCAATCTGGGGGATGTCGTCGGCGGACATGCGAGCCTGGTTATAGAAGATGCGGCCGAAGTGGTCGCGATCGGGGAATACTTCGTCCTGCCTTGGCAGGTTGGCGCCGCCGGAATCCACCAGGTAGATGCAGGGCAGGCGGTTTTCGAGGGCGATTTCCTGGGCGCGCAGGTGTTTTTTCACTGTGAGCGGGTAGTAGCTGCCGCCTTTAACTGTGGCATCGTTTGCGATGATCATGCATTCGGTGCCGGAGACGCGGCCTACGCCAGCGATAACGCCGGCTGCGGGGACTTCTTCGCCATAGACGTTGTAGGCAGCGAATTGGCCGATTTCTAGAAACGGCGAGCCGTCGTCCAGGAGGCGGTTGATGCGGTCTCTTGGCAGGAGTTTGCCGCGGGCGATGTGGCGTTCCTGGTAGGAGGGGCCGCCGCCTTGCTGGATGGTGGAGACTTTTTCCCGCAGGTCTACGACGGCTTCTGCCATGGCTGCCTGTTTGGCCTGAAATTCTTCAGATCTTGGGTTTATTTTGCTTTGGAGTATTGTCATTTTTTCCTGGCCTCGAGGGTCGGGGCTTCGGGGTTGGTGGGGTGTCTTTCCGGGAAGCGCTACGAGCACATCCATGTGGGCTTGACTGTGGCCATCCTTGGCCACAGACATTCCCGGAAAGACACCCCACCAACCCCTTGATGTACCTTGGTGCTGGCCGTCCAAAACAAATCTGCTTTGGCGGGTGTCTGGATCGAAGCTACTGCTTAGTTGTTCAGGAATAGTTCCCGACCAATGAGCATGCGGCGGATTTCGGATGTGCCTGCGCCGATTTCATATAGCTTGGCGTCCCGCAGCAAACGGCCTGTTGGGTAGTCGTTGATGTAACCGTTGCCGCCCAGCAGCTGGATGGCGTCGAGGGCCAGTTTTGTGGCCATTTCCGCTGAGTAGAGGATCGCGCCGGCGGAGTCTTTGCGGGTGGTTTCGCCGCGGTCGGCAGACATGGCCACCATGTAAACGTAGGACTTGGCGGTGTTCATCCAGGTGTACATGTCCGCTACTTTGCCCTGTACCAGTTGGAATTCGCCGATGGCTTTTTCGAACTGTTTGCGTTCGCGGATGTAGGGGATCACTACGTCCATGGCGGCTTGCATGATGCCCAGCGGGCCGCCGGAGAGGACGAGGCGTTCGTAGTCGAGGCCGCTCATGAGGACTTTTGCGCCTTTGCCTACTTCACCCAGTACGTTTTCTTTGGGTACTTTGCAGTCCTGGAAGACCAGTTCGCAGGTGTTGGAGCCGCGCATGCCGAGTTTGTCCAGTTTTTGGTGGCGGCTGAAGCCTTCGAAGTCACGCTCTACAATGAAGGCGGTGACGCCTTTGGAGCCGGCTTTCGGGTCGGTTTTGGCGTAGATAACGTAAACGTTGGCGTCGGGGCCGTTGGTGATCCACATTTTGTTGCCGTTGAGTACGTAGTGGTCGCCAGCATCTTGTGCGTTGAGTTTCATGGAGATGACGTCGGAACCTGCGTTGGGCTCGGACATGGCCAAGGCACCGATATGGTCGCCACTGACGAGTTTGGGCAGGTACTTCTGCTTTTGTTCTTCGGTGCCGTTTCGGTGGATCTGGTTAACGCAGAGGTTGGAGTGAGCGCCGTAGGACAGGCCAACGGAGGCAGATGCGCGGCTGATTTCTTCCATGGCAATCACGTGAGCCAGGTAGCCCATATCAGAACCGCCGTAGGCTTCATTTACAGTAATACCCAGCAGGCCCATGTCGCCGAATTTTTTCCAGAGGTCCATGGGGAATTCGTTGGTGCGGTCGATTTCTTCAGCGCGGGGGGCGATTTCGGTGGTGGCGAAGCGGTTTACTTGCTCACGCAGGCTGTCGAGGGTTTCACCAAGGCCAAAGTTGAGTTCTGAGTATTGTGATTTCATGTGTTTGCCTTTTGTTCTGCCAGATTCGTATTTGGGTGTGAGGCACTGCGCCAGCTGTTGGTTGATATCAGCTTTGTTCGGCGGGGTGTCCAGGTTGCTCGATTGTAGATTCGTGTTGCTGCTTCTTTTTCTGTAGTTCTGCAAGAGCTTCCCTGCAGTGGGCTTCTCTTGTATTGATTTCCAGTTCTGCCATAGCAATATCGGCTTTTTGCTGTTCGATGTGCGCTCGTTTTTCATCCAGTATTGACAGCATTTTCAGGAGCTGCTTTTCGTTACCGGAGAGGGTTTCATCCCAGAGATCGAATGTTTCTTTGGTTTCAGCAAGTGAAAAGCCCATGCGTTTGCCGCGGAGGATCAGCTTCAGACGTACACGATCTTTGGTGCTGAATATTCGTGTTTGCCCGCGCCGTGTGGGCTTTAGCAGACCCTGGTCTTCATAAAACCGGATGCTGCGGGTGGTCACGTCGAACTCGCTGGCAAGCTCGCTGATGCTGAACGTTTGCTTTTCGGTCATGGCGGTATCCTCTTTCAAACTAGATTAGAGGAAGTTTACGTTAACGTAAAGTGCTTTGGGTGACGAAGACGCTTCACCTTTGTTTGCAGTCAAAACCGGGACGGGTTGTTCAGAAGGCAGCCGGGCTCAACTCGAAGACCTGGAGTGAGCCCGGCTGGTGTGAGAGGGCGTTAGGAGAGGTCTTCTCTGAGTTTTCTTTTCAGCAGTTTGCCTGCCGTGTTTTTGGGCAGCTGATCTACAAAGTGGATGTGCTTCGGCACTTTGAAACTGGCGAGTTTGGCACGGGCATGGCTCATCAAGACATCTGAGTCTTCGGTGTATCCGTCTCTGAGCACGACAACTGCGCAGATGGCTTCAATCCATTTTTCATCGGGCACGCCGATCACAGCAACTTCTGCCACGGATTCGTGTTGGTAAAGGGCTTCTTCTACATCACGGCTGGCAACCAGAACACCGCCGGTATTCACCACGTCTTTAATGCGGTCAACGATGTAGATATAGCCTTCTTCATCCTGGTAACCTAGGTCGCCAGAATGGAACCAGCCATCCTTGAAGGCTTCTTCGGTTGCTTCGGGCTTGGCCCAGTAGCCAACCATCAGTTGAGGCGACTGGTGCACCAGTTCGCCTTGTTCTCCAGGCTTGCAGTCTTCGCCGGTTACCGGGTCCACAATGCGGGTCATTACAGTCTGCATGGGGCGGCCAGCAGAGGAGGGGCGTTCCGCATGTTCTTCCGGAAGCAGAACCGTTGCCAGTGGCGCGATTTCACTTTGGCCATAGCAGTTGTAGAGGCCAGCAGCTGGTAACTTTTCACCCAGCTCTTTTACGACCTGGCCGGGCATGATGGAGGCGCCGTAGTAGAGTTTGTCCATATGCTGGAGCTTGTCCGGGTTGAATCCAGGGTTCTGCAGTAGTGCAATCCAGACAGTCGGTGGCGCGAAAAACGCATTGAGTTGTTCACGGGCCAACAGCCCGAGAATGGCATCCGGTGTTGGCGTGTTGATCAGCCGGCTGTAGCCGCCACTCAGCAGCATAGGCATGGAAAATACATGCATTTGCGCAGAGTGGTAAAGAGGCAAGGCCGCGAGAGAGCGATCGCTGGCGCGGATGTTCAGGTGGTACTGGCAGGCGTTGTAATGGCTCATCAGGGAGCGGTGCGTGTGCATGGCACCTTTTGGGTCGGAGGTTGTGCCTGAGGTATAAAGAATCTGCACAACGTCTGTATCTGAAATCTCAACGTCCGGTGCAGTGTCATCACCGGCTGCAAGCGCGAGCTTCAGAGCATCCGGGGCCTTGTCGTTTTGCCCGCCGTGAAGGGTTCCGTAAACACTAACCTCAACTGTGCTTTTAACTGCATCTACTTGCGGCTGCAGATCTGGATCGAAAAACAGGGCCTTGCAACCAGATTGATTCACTACATAAGTTAGCTCTTTGCCAATTAACGCGTAGTTAACCGGCACATGAATCAGCCCGGCTTTTGTGCAGGCAAGCCAAAGTAACAGGTAGGCATCTGAGTTTTTACCGTAGGCGCCAACACGATCACCTGTGGCCAGCCCAAGTTCAATAAGGTGGTGGGCCAGACGGTTTGATGCTGTGTGAATGTCGGAATAGGTCCAGGTTCGATCGTCGAATGCCAGGGCGGGGCGCTTGCTGTGAGTGCGCGCAGAGCGTGCGAGGGCATCACCTATGGTGTTGCGCAGTGCCCGGGCAATGCCCGCCGGCAGAGAGCTGGAGGCAGTTGTGCTGTGGTTGTTCATGCAAGTACCTCTATTGGTGTTTTTATATTGGTATGGCTGGCATTAACTCAGAGAAACACCGGCTTCGGGAATGACCTGTCAGGTCGAAAAAATTGACCCAATCAGCCAAGTAGATGTGTTCGCTACATGGTTGTCAGGCGGTCCATTGCGAGGGCGACTTGCCTGTCCAGCGTTTGAAAGCGCGGCAGAATGAGGCGGTTTCCGAAAAGCCAACTCGCTCGCTGATGTCTGCGATGCTGAGGTTTTCTGTGCTCATGAGCTTTATTGCGTACTCCCTCCGCAGGCTGTTTTTGATCAGCCGTAGCGAGGTGCCTTCTTCCTGTAACTTTCGGCCTATGCTTCTTGGAGTCATGTGCAGTAGCTCTGCAATGTCACCCAGGCTGGGCATATTATTCAGGCTCTGGTTTGCGAGTAGGGCGCGAATGCGGTTCCGCAGGCTGTCGTCGTTGTCGGGTCTGTGCAGAATGTAGGCCGGAGCTTCCTTCAGAAAGGTTTCCAGCTCTGCTTCGCTCCGGGTAATGGGCAGTTGCAGGTATTTTTCATGCAGAGTAAAGCCGCATACAGGCTTATCAAACTGCAACTCCGTGGGGAACATAGCGCGATACTCATTAACATGTTTCGGTGCAGGATAACTGAAACAGGTTGTCGCGAATGGGATCTGTTGGTCCACCAGCCAGCATGTGAATCTTTGCCACATAAGAAGCAGGAACTCCTGCAGCATGTGGTCTGTATCCTGGCTGGCGTCTTCGAGGCTAAGGCGGAAAAACACCAGTTTGTTGCTGTCGCTTTCTCCCAAACCTATGTCGACATTGTTACAGGCAATGCTGTAAACCCGGGCGCTTTTGCGAAACACGGCCCCGAGGGAAGCGGAATCAAGGCAGTAGTCTGCCATCAACGCGAAGGTGCCATTTTTGCAGGGGCCGGTGGATAACCCAAGGAATTCATCACGGGTTGCTCGCCACACGCTCTTGATCAAACGGGTGAGCTGTTGTTCGGTAATCAGTTGTTCGGGCTTATTCAGCCACTCGGTTGCAATCCCTGCGTTGTGCAGCAGGGTATCTTTGCTCACCCCTTGCCTTTCGGCACCGCGGATTGAAGCTTGCAGGTAGTGGTTCGCGATGTGCGGTATGGATTGCGGTTTGGGCATATTTACAATTGATTGAGTGCGTACTGTGTCAATTTTTTCGGCTTGTACAGCCATTCCCGATGAGCAGGATAACCCTTTAAATGGTTGGCTGCCTGAATAATCAGATGACTCATGGGGCTACTTGAGAGGTTACCTATGTCCGGACACCACGATGATACTGCGCTGTTTCATGAAATGATCAACCGGGTTCTTGATAGGGAAATTGCGCCAAACTATGACGAGTGGGAGGAGCAATCCGCGATCCCGCGCCAGGTTTGGAATACGCTTGGGCAGGCTGGCATGCTCGGTATTGATATGCCGGAAGAGTACGGAGGCGCTGGTGCCAGCTTCGAAATCTCACAGCTGGCGATTTCCGAAATAGCTCGCAAGGGCTTTGGTGGCCTGGCGGGTGGCTATAACATCCACGCCAATATAGTCATGCCCTATATTTTGCATCTTGGTACGGACGCCCAAAAGCAGCGTTATCTTCCGGCGATGATCCGGGGTGACATTCTCAGTGCAATTGCCATGACCGAGCCAGGCGCGGGCAGTGATCTGGCGGCTATGCGCGCCACAGCGCAGCGCACTGACAATGGCTATGTAATCAATGGTGCCAAGGTGTTTATCACCAACGGTTTGCAGGCAGAGCTGGTGATAGTGTGTGCAAAAACCGATCCCCAAGCCGGCGCCAAGGGTGTCTCGCTCTTCCTTGTGGATACCAGCCTGTCCGGGTTCACCCGTGGCAAAGGCATACGTAAAATAGGCCAGCATGCCAGCGATACGGCAGAGCTGTTCTTCTCTGATCTTGTGGTGCCCCACGACGCGTTGCTTGGCGAAGAAGGCAAGGGCTTTGCCTATCTGATGCAGGAGCTGCCCCGCGAACGCCTGGGTGTGGCTGCCCAAGCGGTGGGCGCAACTGAGGGTGTGCTGGCGCTGACTCTGGATTATGTGCAACAGCGCCAGGCGTTTGGTCAGCGGGTTGCCGATTTTCAGAATACCCGGTTCAAGCTGGCCGAAGCCAGGGCGCGACTTGAGGTGGGAAAAGCCTATCTGAATCAGTGCATCGGGAATTACCTGAAAGGCGAAATGGGGCCAACGGAAGCCGCCATTCTCAAATTGATGCTCACGGAAATGCAGTGCGATATCGCTAACGACTGCTTGCAGCTATTTGGCGGCTACGGTTATACCGTGGAGTACCCTGTATCGCGATTTTTTGTGGATGCTCGTGTGCAGACAATCTACGCCGGCACCTCGGAAATTATGAAAGAAGTGATTGCCCGCTCCATGCTGGGCAAATAGATTATGCGCTCTGTGGAATTCCAGTCATCCAAATCTTGAGGAACGATCAATGAAACTTACTGATGTTGTCATTCTCGACGGTGCACGCACCGCAATCGGCGGTTTTGGCGGTAGCCTGAGCTCACTGACCCCGGCTGAGCTTGGAACCTGCGCAGCCAAAGAAGCAATTAGTCGCTCAGGCGTGCCTGCAGAAGACATAGATCATTCAGTGTTCGGCCATATCATCCCTACTGGGCCAGCTGATGCTTATGTAGCTCGCCACATTGGCCTGAACTCAGGCCTGCAGAAAGGTTCTGCGGCATTCAACGTAAACCGCCTCTGTGGTTCTGGCGTTCAGTCAGTGATCAGTGCCGCGCAGATGATTCTGATGGGCGATAGCCAGATCGCACTGGCTGGCGGTGCGGAAAGTATGAGCCAGGGCGCCTATGTGCTGCCTAATGTTCGCAAAGGCCTGCGCATGGGTGACGGGAAAGCGGTTGATATGACCCTGGGAACCCTTACCGACCCGTTTGGCAGCGGCCACATGGGCATGACTGCGGAGCGAATCGCCGAAAAATACGGTTTAACCCGCGAGGATCTGGATGCCTTCTCGGCAGAAAGCCACCGCCGTGCCAGCCACGCCATTGAGAGTGGTTACTTCAAAGAGCAGATTGTGCCGGTAACTGTAAAACAAGGGCGAAAGGAAGTTGTGTTTGAGCAGGATGAGCACGTGCGCCCAGGCACCACAGCCGAAAGCCTTGCGGGCCTGAAGCCGGCCTTCACTAAAGACGGCATAGTCACTCCGGGCAACGCCTCAGGTATCAACGATGGTGCTGCTGCCATGGTGCTGACCAGTGCAGCAGAAGCCGAAAAGCGCGGCCTGAAAGCCCGTGCACGTATTGTGGGTTATGCCTTTGCCGGAGTAGACCCCAGCGTAATGGGTCTCGGCCCCATCCCGGCGGTACGAACTGTGCTGGAGAAAACCGGCCTCAGCGTGGCAGACCTGGATGTGATCGAATCCAACGAAGCCTTTGCAGCCCAGGCACTGGCGGTTAGCAAGGAGCTTGGCTTGCCAGCGGATAAAGTGAACCCGAACGGTGGTGCGGTTGCTCTGGGTCACCCTGTTGGAGCTACCGGCTCCATCCTCATCGTCAAAACCATGGCCGAGCTTGAGCGCACGGGTGGCCGCTACGGCCTGATCACCATGTGCATTGGTGGTGGCCAGGGTATTGCGCTGATTATTGAGCGCATTAACTGATCAAATAATCGGATTTCTTTTTAAGACTGAATTGGGTACAGTTTACGTTAACGTAAAGCGTGGGCTGACCCAGTTCACTCTCCAACCCCCGACGCGAAGGGAGAAGTTGATGGAATTCAAAAATGTACCGGCCATTGTGACAGGTGGGGCTTCAGGGCTTGGCGAGGGCGCAGCCCGTGCACTGGCAGCTGCGGGCTGCAAAGTAGCAATTTTTGACCTGCAAAAAGAGCTGGGCGAGAAAGTGGCTGCAGATATTGGCGGAATTTTTGTGCACTGCGATGTGAGCTCTGCCGAAAGCGCGGAAGCGGCAATAGCAACTGCCCGTGAAGCTCATGGCTTGTGCGGTATTGCAGTGAATTGTGCAGGTATTGGCCCTGCAGCAAGAATTCTGGGTCGCGATGGCGTTATGCCTTTGGAGAACTTCAGCAAGGTTATTCAGATCAACCTGATCGGCACCTTCAATATTTTGAGGCTGGCGGCTGCCGATATGGCTCAGCGCGCCCCTAACGCAGATGGCGAGCGTGGTGTAATCATCAACACCGCATCCGTAGCAGCTTACGAAGGCCAGATAGGGCAAGCAGCTTATAGCGCATCCAAAGGTGGTGTTGTTGGCCTGACGATTCAATCTGCCCGTGAACTGGCTCGCGAAGGTATTCGCGTGAACACCATTGCACCTGGTTTGTTCATGACCCCCATGATGGCTGGCATGCCGCAAGAGGTTCAGGACAGCCTGGCGGCAACTCTGCCGTTCCCACAGCGTCTGGGCAAGCCTGAAGAGTTTGGCATGATGGTGGATCAGATGGTGCGTAACCCAATTCTGAACGGCGAAACCATCCGGCTGGACAGTGCTCTGCGCATGGCACCCAGATAAATCCGATTAAATACAGGAGAGCGCAATGACTAACTCAGTGGACCAGGAAGAACTCGCTCTGTTCAGAGCGTCTGTCATCAAGGCTCTGGAAACAGAAGTTGCGCCCCATTACGAGGCTTGGGAGAAATCCGGCCTTGTGCCCCGTGAACTCTGGAATACCCTCGGCGATGCCGGCATGTTGTGTGTGGATATTCCTGAAGATTGCGGCGGCTGCGGTGCCCCTTTTCAGTACTCCGTGGTGGTGGGCGAAGAGCTTGCCCGCATGGGGTATGGTGCGCTCTCCACTAACGTAATGGTGCATTCGGATATTGTCGCCCCCTACATCAGCCATCTGGGCAACGAAGCACAGAAGCAGCAGTGGCTGCCGAAAATGGTGTCGGGTGAAGTGGTTGGCGCTATTGCTATGACCGAGCCAGGTGCCGGCAGTGATCTGCAGGCCATGCGCACCAGCGCGGTGCGGGATGGCGACGACTATATCCTCAATGGTTCAAAAACCTTCATCACCAACGGCCAGCATGCCGACATGGTGATTGTTGCGGCCAAAACCGACCCCTCTGCCGGCGCCAAAGGCATCAGCCTGTTTCTGGTAGACACCAGCCTGCCGGGATACAGCAAAGGCCGTAATATCGACAAAATCGGCCAGCACAGCGGCGATACCTCCGAGCTGTTCTTTTCTGATATGCGCGTTCCTGCCTCCGCACTGGTCGGACAGGAGGGCAAAGGCTTTGCCTACCTAATGCAGGAATTGCCACGGGAGCGGCTGGTTATCGGCGCGCTGGGTGTGGCTGCAGCCAGAGGTGCTTTGGATCTGACCATTTCCTACGCTCAGGAGCGGGAGTTGTTCGGCCAGAAACTGGCGCAGCTACAGAATACCCGTTTTGAAATTGCCCGTATGGAAACCGATTATCAGGTTAACAAGGCATTCGTGAGCCAGTGCATCAGCCAGTATGAGGCGGGTGAATTGGATGCTGCGACAGCCTCCATGGCGAAATACAGCGCCACGGAAATGCAGTGCCGTGTAGCGGATGGCTGTTTGCAGCTGTTCGGCGGTTATGGCTACACCACGGAATACCCGATTTCCCGCGCGTTTATGGATGCCAGGGTACAGCGTATTTACGGCGGTACTTCAGAAGTCATGAAAGAAATCATTGCCCGCTCCGTTCTGGGTAGAGGCTGAAATCAGTGAGGTTTGAATATGAGCGATAACAGCGTTGTGATTGCCGGGTCTGCCCGCACACCTATGGGCGGCATGATGGGTTCGCTGAGTTCCGTACGCTCTCCGGAGTTGGGGGCTACTGCCATCAAAGCTGCCATCGAGCGCAGCGGGCTGCAGCCTGTGGATGTTCAGGAAGTGATCATGGGTTGCGTGTTGCCCGCCGGATTGGGACAGGCTCCCGCGCGCCAGGCTTCCCGTGGTGCAGGGATTCCAGACAGCTCCGGTTGCACCACTGTGAACAAAATGTGCGGCTCCGGTATGCAAGCAGTGATCATGGCCCATGATCAGATTAAAGCGGGCACCAACAATATAATGGTTGCTGGCGGCATGGAGAACATGAGCCAGGCACCGTACCTGTTGCCAAAAGCGCGCGGCGGTATGCGTATGGGCCACGGGCAGGTGATGGACAGCATGTTCCTCGACGGCCTTGAAGATGCCTACGAAGGCGGCCTGATGGGTGTGTTCGCGCAAAAGAGCGCAGACGATTACAAGATCACCCGCGAGCAGATGGACGGCTTCACCGTTCGGTCGCTGGAACGAGCCAATGCGGCCATCAGCAATGGCTGGTTCGAGCCGGAAATCTGCGCGGTTACCGTATCTGGCCGTGGTGGCGATACCCAGGTGAGCGTTGACGAACAACCCGGCAATGCCCGTCCCGAGAAAATCCCGAACCTGAAACCAGCCTTTAAAAAGGACGGCACAGTCACGGCTGCCAACGCCAGTTCCATCAGTGATGGTGCGTCGGCACTGGTTCTGGCGTCTGCGGAAGAAGCAAACGCTCGCGGCTTGACTGCCCAGGCCAGGATTGTGGCACACGCCACTCACGCCCAGCTGCCGGCAGAGTTCACGCTGGCACCCATCGGTGCAGTTGAGAAGGTTTTGAAAAAAGCCGGCTGGAGCAAGGACGATGTGGATCTTTACGAGATCAACGAAGCCTTTGCAGTGGTTTCTTTGCTGGCCATTAATGAGTTGGGTCTCGATGCAGAGAAAGTGAACGTCTACGGCGGCGCTTGCGCACTTGGGCACCCCATTGGCTCATCAGGCTCACGCATTATTATTACCCTCATCAACGCACTGAAACAGAAAGGGCTGAAGCGTGGGGTGGCGTCTCTGTGCATAGGCGGTGGTGAAGCCACGGCCGTTGCTGTAGAGCTACTCTGATAGAAAGCCGGTGTAGCGCAAGTGTGGCGCTGCACCGGCTTTCTATGTCAGGCGATACGACTGGCGGCGGCCACCACCGGCGCAGCAAGCTTTACCTCCGCAACCGTATGCAGCTTTTCCAACTGAGACTGGAGCATGGCAACAGGGCGCTTACCCTGAATCGTCAGGGCGATGTTCAGCGTTCCGTCTGCTGAATCCACCGCCATTTGTGCAATCCTGAAACCACGAACGCGAACCACCTGGCACAGACGCTCGAGCGCGGCCGCTTCGTGGCTCATCCTGCAAGTAATGTCGTAACTGGGTGTTTCACAGTTGCTCTCAGTGGTCATGCGATCTTCTCCTTTTTGTCCGCGGCAGTGCGGCGGGTTTCATCAATCATTTCCTTGTTGCTTCCACCTGGCTTTACGATCGGCCAAACGTTTTCTTCCCGGGCAATGGCTACGTGCAGCAGCATGGGCCCGTTATAAGCCAGTATGGTTTCAATGCCGCGCCGAACCTGGTCTGTGCGATCAATCTTCAGGGCAGGGATGTCGAAGGCGCGAGCCATGGCCACAAAATCCGGGTTGTCGTCCAGGTTGATGTGGCTTTCCCGGTTGTTATAAAACAGCTCCTGCTGCTGGCGCACCATGCCCAGGCATTGGTTATCCATAATGATCAGCTTAACGGGCAGGTTGTAACGGCGAATGGTGGCCAGCTCCTGAGCATTCATCATGAACGAGCCGTCGCCGGTTACATTGATGACGGTGCTGTTGCGGTTCGCAAACTGCGCGCCAATCGCCGCGGGCAAGCCAAAACCCATTGTGCCGAGACCGCCGCTAGTCAGATGGTGCCTTGGGTGATCAAACTGATAATGCTGGGCAACCCACATTTGGTGCTGGCCAACGTCGCAGGCAATGACCGTGTCGTCCGGTGCAGTACGGGAAAGTTGACTGATGAAAGCAGGGCCGGTTATGGGTGCCAGCGGCTCCTCGTTATCTGCCGCTTGAAACCCGCCCGTAGTGCGCCATGTCTGGCACTGTTTACGCCAGTCATTGATCGCCAGAGGTGTGTCCCTGATTGTCTGGGTCAGCTCCTTGAGAATGGTGTTCAGGTCTCCGCGAATGGCTATATCTGCATTGCGAAGCTTGTTGAATTCCGAGGCGTCGGCGTCAATGTGTATCGTTTTTGCGTTAGGAGCGAACCCGTCAAGTTTGCCAGTGGCCCGATCATCCATGCGGGCTCCGATAACCAACAAAAGGTCGCACTCGTCTACAGCCCGATTGGCTGCTCGGGAACCGTGCATACCCAGCATGCCCAAATTGTGAGCACTGTGTTTGCCGGCATTACCTATTCCCTTTAGCGTTACTACCGCTGGCAGCTCTGAGCACTTGGCAAATTCCCTGAAGCTGTCTTCTGCATGGGCCAGGCTGATGCCTCCACCACTGTAAAGCAAAGGTTTGCGAGCATCGCGAAGCATGGCGATGGCGCAGGTGAGCTCCGGGCGGGTTGCCTTTGGCTGAGCAGGTGCGTAGGCAGGCGCAGCAGATGTCTCGGCCAGCAATACATCTTTCGGGATATCAATCCAAACAGGCCCGGGTCGCCCGCTTTGCGCCAACTCTATGGCTTCTTCAAGAATCCCGGGCAATTCGTCTGCGCTCTCTGCCAGGTAACTGTGCTTTACGATGCCCAAGGTCATTCCCAGAACATCGGTTTCCTGAAAGGCATCCGTTCCGATCAGCGCTGAGGGCACCTGGCCGGTGATAACCAACATGGGGATTGAATCCTGGTATGCGTTGGCAACGCCGGTTATCAGGTTGGTAGCACCGGGGCCGGATGTGGCAATGCACACCCCCAGCTTGCCGCTGGCCCGGGCATAGCCGTCGGCAGCCAAAGCGCAGCCTTGTTCATGGCGGCAAAGCACATGCTCAACGCTCACATCATCCACTAGTGCATCGTATAGCGGCATGATGCAGCCACCGGGGTAACCAAAAACGGTTTCGATGTTGTGGTGGTGGAACGCTTGAAGAATATGCTGTGCGCCGTTCATCGTTATATTTCCTGTTTTTTCTTCCGTAAAAAAGAAACCCCCGGGACCTTGCGGTGCCGGGGGTTTCTGGTGTTTTTGTCAGGTTTGTCGCTATCTCACCCGCTTATCCACGCAAAATCCCCCGGAAGGTATCACCACCACCAGGACGAGCTTTGCAAGAATAATTACTGAGTTGATGTTCATAAAAACGACAATCTGGCCTGAATTAGCAAAAGGAATCTGTGTAGAATCTACCCCACGATTTGATCAGGTTGCAACCGTTTCGACCTTTTATTTTCAGGCTAGTGTCGCTTTCGGGCCATGGTTCACCCAATACAGGCTGTGTAGGTACTTAATGAGCAAAGTAAAATGGAGTTCGCTGGGTCTGTCTGTGATCATTGTAATTGCCCTGATTGTCTGGATGGCGACAGGTGAAGTCAAAGAGGCAAGCACCGATGCCCCCGCAGAGCCTGAAGCTGCGCAACATGCACTTACAAGGGTTGAGGTTACAACACTTAACGCGCAGGTATATGAGCCAGGGCTTTTGCTTCAAGGGCAACTGGAACCCTGGAGTTCGGTAATGTTGAGTGCCCGGGTAGCGGGCACAGTAGAAAGCATTGCGGCTGAGCTTGGCGATTCGGTAAAGACTGGAGATGTACTCTTGACCTTATCCGAAGATGGCCGTGGTGCGGGGGTTCAACGCTGGCAGGCGCGGGTGAAGAAACTTGAGGCTGATCTGGCTGCGGTGCAGAGGCTGGGCTCAAGAAATCTCGCTTCGCAGTCGGAGGCTCTTGGTGTGGAAAGCGATCTGGCGGCTGCCCGGGCAGAGTTGGAGAGCGCTCAGCTTGAGGTTTCCCACCTCAGGCCCAGGGCCCCGTTTGATGGGGTGATAAACCGCAAAGAGGTTGAAACTGGCAGCTTGGTTCAGGTTGGCTCGCCCTTGTATGAGTTGGTGCGTACCGACCGGCTCAAAGCCAAAGGGCAGGTGCCCCAGCAGTCTGCTGCCCAAGTGGCACCTGGCCAGAAGGTGCGGGTGCGCCCCCTGGATGGAGACGCTCTCGATGGCGTGGTTACCTTTGTAGCGAGCGCTGCAAACCCTGAGACCCGGAGTTTTGCAGTAGAGATTTCCGTTGAAAATCCGGACCAAAAACGCATAGCGGGCGGTAGCGCCAACCTCCGTGTTGCACTGCCGGATGTCCAGGCCACGTTTATCTCTCCGGCCTACCTTTCCCTCGGAGACGACGGGCGCCCGGGTGTGAAATATGTTGATGATCAAAACCAGGTGGTTTTTCGCACGGTGACATTGCTCAGTGTGTCCACAGAGGGCGCTTGGGTTACCGGTTTGCCGGACGAGACTCGCCTGATTACTCGTGGTGGAGGCTTTGTTAAAGAGGGCGAGCGAGTCGAGCCTGTAGACGCTTCCGAAGAGCGGGGCTAAGCCGTATGCACGCACTCATATATGCGGCCATAGATCGCAGTCGCACTACTCTGCTTACGCTATTTTTCCTGACACTTGGCGGCATTGCTGCGTTCCAGATTATCCCCCGGGAGGCTAATCCCGACGTTACCATTCCCATGATTTATATCTCCATGGCACTGGAAGGTATAAGCCCGGAAGATGCAGAAAGGCTGCTGATTCGCCCCATGGAACAGGAGTTGCGCTCTTTGGAGGGCGTAAAGGAAATGCGTGGTACCGCCTCTGAAGGGCACGCCTCGGTAATGCTGGAGTTCGATGCCGGGTTTGACCCCGATACAGCTCTTCAGGACGTTCGGGAGGCCGTGGATACGGCCCGTAGCAAACTCCCCCGGGAAGCTGACGAGCCAAGCGTCAATGAAATAAACGTCTCGTTGTTTCCTGTACTTTCCATCGGTCTTTCCGGGCCGCTGTCTGAACGAGAGCTGATTACAGTTGCCCGCGGGCTACAAGATGCCATCGAGGCGATTCCAGAGGTGCTCGAAGTTGATATTGGAGGCGACCGGGAAGATTTGCTGGAAATTGTAGTAGACCCTCAGGTGCTGGAAGGCTACGGCGTCGATTTCGACCAGCTTGGCAATCTGGTCACCCGCAACAACCAACTGGTGGCGGCAGGATCGCTGGATACAGGCAATGGTCGTATGACCCTGAAAGTGCCCGGTGTTATCGAGAATATTGAAGATGTTATGTCCATGCCTCTGAAGGTAGATGGCGATACGGTGGTGACCTTTGGAGACGTCGCCATGTTGCAGCGCACCTTCAAAGACCCGACCGGGTTTGCGCGCATCAATGGTGAGCCTGCACTTGTGCTGGAAGTATCCAAGCGCAGTGGCGCTAACATTATTGAAACCGTGGCCCAGGTACGTGAGCTGATTGCCCGGGCACAGCCGCTGCTGCCGGAAGCCCTGGAAGTGCGCTACATCATGGATCAGTCTGATGAAGTGCGCGACCTGCTGAGCGATCTGCTCAACAACGTACTGACTGCCATCGTGCTGGTTATTATTGTGATCATTGCCGCTATGGGGCCGCGTTCAGCCTTGCTGGTAGGGTTGACCATTCCCGGCGCCTTCCTGACAGGCATTCTCGTTATCTGGTCCATGGGGCTTACCCTCAATATCGTGGTGCTGTTCAGCCTCATTCTGGTTGCCGGCATGCTGGTGGACGGAGCGATCGTAGTATCTGAACTGGCAGACCGAAACCTGTCTGACGGGCATACCGTAAAAAGTGCTTGGGCGGAGGCTGCAAGCCGCATGGCCTGGCCGATAATTGCCTCAACGGCAACTACCCTGGCGGTGTTTGTTCCGCTTTTGTTCTGGCCAGGTGTTGTGGGCGAATTCATGAAGTTTCTGCCCATTACCGTGATTATTTGCCTGGTTGCTTCTCTTGCCATGGCGTTGGTGTTTTTGCCGGTTCTGGGGGGCGTGAGTGGTGGTCGCCGTGCTCGCACGGTCAGTGAAAGCGGACGAATGATGCATGGCTATCGCAGGTTGCTGTCCACACTCCTGTCCCACCCAGGCCTTACTCTGGTGGGCGTGCTTGGCGTGGTTGTGGTGATCTATATCGCCTATGGCAAGTTCAATTATGGCATTGAATTTTTCCCCAGCGTGGAACCGGATTCTGCTCAGGTGCAGGTGCGAGCCCGGGGCGACCTGTCTGTTCTGGAACGGGATGCCATAGTCCGACAGGTTGAAGGCCGGTTACAGGGCATGCCGGAAGTAAAAGCGGTGTACGCGCGCTCGATGCTGAACGCCAGCACTCAGATGGCTCCGGATGTGGTTGGAGTGCTTCAGTTCCAATTTACTGACTGGTTTACCCGCCGCCCCGCTAGTGCCATTCTGGATGATTTCCTTGCGCGCACCCAGGATATTCCGGGTATCGAGCTGGAATTTCGCAAGCAGGAAAATGGCCCGGCTGGGGGCAAACCGATAGAGCTTCTGATCAGTAGTCGAGATAGCAGCAAGCTCAACGGATACGTGGATCAGATCGAGGATCAAATGCGCGCCCTGGGTGGCTTTGTGGACATTGAAGATGACCGCAGCCTGCCTGGTATTGAATGGCGTCTTGAAGTAGATCGCGAAGCCGCCGCCCGTTTTGGAACCGACGTGCTGAGCATTGGCAGTGCTGTTCGCCTGGTTACCAATGGCCTGGTGCTGGCCACCTACCGGCCCGAAGATGTTCGTGATGAGGTGGATATTGTTGTGCGGGTTCCCGGCAACTGGCGCGAACTCGACCATTTGCAACGCCAGACCATCAATACGGCGCGGGGGCAGGTTCCTCTATCGCAGTTTCTTGATCTGCAACCCGGAAACAAGACAGGCAGCATTTCCCGGGTAGATGGTCAGCGAACGGTTACCATCAAATCGGATATTGGCCCAGGGGAACAAGTGGACAGCTTGCTAAAAGCTTTACAGGCCAAGCTTCCTGAAACGCCCGACGGCGTATCGGTTAAGTTTGCCGGGGAAAATGAAGATCAGCAGCAGGCATCCAACTTCCTGATAAGCGCATTTTTGATTGCAATTGCCATGATGCTGCTCATTCTGGTGACTCAGTTCAACTCGTTGTACCAGAGCTTCCTGATTCTTTCTGCGATTGTACTTTCAACGGCCGGCGTTCTTCTCGGGTTGCTGTTGAACGGCCAGTCGTTTGGCATCGTAATGGTGGGCATGGGTATTATCGCGCTGGCGGGCATTGTGGTGAATAACAACATCATTCTGATCGACACCTATAATCAAATGAAGAAAGATGGCATGGCGGCATACGAGGCGGCATTGGAAACCAGCTGTCTGCGTTTGCGCCCTGTGCTGCTTACCGCAATTACTACCGTGCTGGGCTTGATGCCGATGGTTTTGAGCGTGAATGTCGATCTGCTTACACCGTCGCTTGGGCTGGGGGCGCCATCAACACAGTGGTGGGCGCAGCTGTCTAGCGCCATCGCTGGCGGCCTGGCATTTGCCACCATTCTCACCTTGCTGCTTACACCGGCCATGCTGGTGCTGGGTGATCGGGTGGGGGAAGCTGTGCGGAGGAAAACCGGGCGTATGTGGCCTGCGGATTAAAGTGCCGGGGCGATTTATGGGCAATATTGTACAAAGCTGTACAGATTTGTAGCGTTTCTTGTCGATTTGCGCCTTATGGTAGGAAGTGCAGGCAAATGCATGATCCTGAGGCCATACTGGGTAAGAAGCCGACAGCGGCACACAAGCCCGTGTGTGATTGGAGCCAGCTTTGAAACGAGACTTCCGGTTACCTTGCCTGCTACTTTTGCTGCTGACGTCCATCTCGGCGTTTTCTGCGGAACAGACAGCTGTATGGAGTGAATATTCCAAGCGAGTAGAACTTTCTCGTTACGTGGATTATTGGCAAGAGCCAGATGAGGCCACCGATATTTCGCACGTTGCAGGGTTAAGCGCGGATGCCTGGACGCGCAACGGCAGTGATAGCGTTAACCTGGGTTATGGCCCACAGGTATTCTGGTTTCGCGTGGCCCCGGAAAACGCCACTGCGAGTGAAGCCAACACCTTTCTTGAGATTGGCTATCCGGTTCTTGATCACATCGAGGTTTACTTCAAACCGGATGACCAGAGCCAAAATGTACTGGTATTGGGCGACAAACAACCGTTTTACGACCGTCCCATTCTGCACCGCAATTTTGTTGTACCTTTAACACTCGCGCCCTTTGAGAAAGCTGAGGTTTACCTGCGTGTAAAAACCACCAGTTCCATGCAGATTCCTTTAACGCTTTGGAATCAGGATGCGTTCTATTCGGTGGAGCAGTCCCGAAGCATGTTTGAGGGGCTATACTACGGCATTGTGTTGGTCATGATTTTATACCACGTATTTGTTTTTCTCGCCGTTGGCGAGAGGAGCTTTCTGCACTATGTGGTATTCATGGCGGCGATGCCGTTGTTCCTGGCTAGCCTTCATGGTGTGGCTTTTCAGTATTTATGGCCGGAAGCAATATGGTGGAATGATCAGGCTATCATCGTTTTTTTGAGCCTGACTGTTCTATTTGGCTCATCCTTTACTCTTGCATTTATCAACGTTACCCGGAAAAACCACCCCCTGCTGAACCGGTGGACGCTCTGCATTGCCGGGGCCGCAGGGTTGATGGCGGTGGCTGGCTTGTTGGTGCCGTACCAGTATCTGATTTTGCCGACAATATTGTTGGCGGTTATCGGTTGCTCAACCCTGTTAATACTCAGCATTGTCCGGTGGGTGAAAAAGGATCCAGCGGCACGGTATTACACTTTTGCATGGGTGTTCATGTTGTTTGGCGGCATTGTTCTGGCCATGAGCAAGTTCACCATGTTGCCCCGTAACCTACTGACAGAAAATGCAACGCAGATTGGCTCCGCCCTTGGCGTAACGTTACTGTCAATTGCACTGGCAGACCGGCTGAATAAAGACAAGAAGCGAATTTTTGAGGCCCAGCAGGGAGCATTGCGAGAGGAGCGTAAGGCCCGGATTGCACAGGCTAAAACCCTGGAAATACAACGCGAAGCTAATGTGCTGCTTGAAGAAAGAGTACGGGAGCGTACCCGGGATCTTGAGCGCCTGAACGAGCAGTTGCTTGAATTAAGTTCCACGGATGCACTCACAGAGCTAAAAAACCGCGGCCACTTTGATCGGGCATTCCAGACGGAGGTGGTGCACGCCTACCGATATCAGGAGCCACTGTCGCTTCTGCTTTTGGATATCGACCACTTCAAACAGTTTAACGACAGCCATGGCCACCTGGTGGGTGATGATTGCTTGAAGATGGTGGCCCGGTGTGTACGCCAGTTAGTTACCCGGCCACAGGATATGGCTGCTCGTTATGGTGGTGAGGAGTTTGTTGTTCTGCTTCCAAACACACCGCACAAAGGCGCCCTCGATGTTGCCGAGCGAATTCGTAAGGCAGTTGCAGCTATGGCGTTTGAGCTATCCGGCCAAACACTTCACCTGACCGTCAGTATCGGAGTGTGCACGGAACTGCCAGATAATGCAGGTGCCACGGAGGTACTTTTCAGCAGGGCGGATGAAGCCTTGTATCAGGCGAAGGCCAATGGCCGTAATTGTGTTGTGGCTTGGGCCACGCCCAGTGAGGACGCGACACCGGCCACTACTCAGGCGTGACTGTATTCAGCAGTAGCCCAGGGTGAAAACTCGGACTCCAGCGCGAATGCAAGCTCCAGCAGCGTTCGCTCATCCCCGAACTTGCTCATGAGCTGCACTGAAACAGGCAGATTCTCTGGTGTCATAGCCATGGGTATTGATATGGCAGGCGTGCCAGTAACGTTTGCCAGTGGGGTGAAATTGGCATACTGCGTGAGGCGCTCAAACAGTGTGTCAAAGGGCACTTTTGAGCTCAGGTGGCCCAGCTTTGGAGTGGTGTGGCCCAGAACCGGTGTCAGTACCGCATCATAGGCCGACATGGCCTCAGCAAACTCGAACCTGGCGCGGCGCAAGCGCCACAGCACTGCTGGCATCTTCAGGAAACCTCGCTTGAACATTCTGTCCAAACCCTGAGTCAAACCGTCTACCTGCCGTTTGTCGAACCCCGGGTGCGTTATTTTGCGGCCGTTGAGTTTCATGCCAAAGGCCAGCAATCCCCAGTACATTGCAAAATCATCGGGGAAGCTCGAGTTTGCAGGTGTGTCTACAGGCTCAAGATGGTGGCCTTGGGCTTCCAGTTTTCGGGCAGTGGCTTCGACAACGCGCCGTGTCGTGTCATCAGTTTTGTGACCGTTAATAGAGTCAATAACCAAGCCAATCCGCATCGGCTTGCCAGATGGGCCTTCCACTTTTCCAATGGATGGTAATTTCGGGTTGCGGTAATACCGCTCTGCTTCATAGATGAAATTGGCTGTATCCCGAACGGTGCGAGTAACTACACCATCACTGAGAATATCAATGGGGAGTGACTTTGAAGCGTCGTTCTCGATCACACGCCCACGGGACGGCTTGAGCCCTATGAGCCCGCAAACAGCCGCCGGAATCCGTATGGAGCCGCCACCGTCGTTGGCATGGGCAATGGGAACGGCGCCGCTTGCCACGAGTGCTGCCGCGCCACCTGATGAGGCTCCGCTGGAGTATGCCAGGTTCCAGGGGTTGCGGGTGGGGGCATCATGCACCGGCTCGGTTGAAGCATTAAATCCGAACTCCGGCATGGTGGTCTTTCCCATGCAAAGATAGCCTTGGGCCAGCATCTGTTCCGCAAAGGGGCTCGTGTGCTTTACGAGGTGTCCGGCAGGCACCGCGGCTGATCCCTGGCGTGTTGGCATTCCCGCTACGTTCGTATTGTCTTTTATAAAGGTAGGGACGCCGGTGAAAAACGGCGCCTCTGCCAGGTCAGATTTACTATCCAGTTTGGCAGCGGTTTCCAGCATCTGTTGATAGCGTTCCGCAACAACACCGTGAACCAGTGGTTCGGCTTTATGCAACCGGGCAATAGCAGCCTGGGTCACTTCGGAAATTGATACGTCCCTACGGCGGATACGCTCTGCCAAAGCGGTCGCGTCGTCGTTCCCAAGAGCGTCATTGGTAAAGGTGTTGGCGGTTTTCGGGGCGTCAGAAGCGGACATTCGAGGCATCTCCATCATAATTTGCAGCAGTTCTCCGGGGAGCTGCTTTCCTGGAGGCATACTCTACTCGAACGCAAAATATGACGACATGTCATTTCAGGTATGAGTGCAAAAACCCGTTATGTTTAACGGGCTTTTGCGAGGGGGTTGACGGAATCAGGTTCTGGCTTTTCGGGATTCCTTGATAACGTCGTAGGCATGGGTGATTTCTTGTGTGCGCTCTTCGGCCATTTCGCGCATGCTCTCCGGCAGGCCGCGTCCGGCAATCTTGTCGGGATGGTTTTCACTCATGAGTTTGCGGTATACCTTTTTAAGCTCCGCGTCGCTGATGGATGGTGAAACACCCAAAACCTTGTAGGCATCGTCGGTTTGCTGAGCCGTAGATCGCTGGCTGCCGGTCTGGCCAGCGTGCGCGCCGCGCAACATGGCTTCCAGTTGATCTACCTGGCTTTCGGGCAGGCCAAGCCCGCGTGCTATGCGGACCAGCATTTCGTGTTCTGCCGGGTGGACTACACCATCCGCAGCGACAGCAGACACTTGTACCTGGAGGAACATCTGCAATATAGCGGGTTGGCGACCGCTGATAGCCAGGAAGTGTCTTAGCTCTGCATCCAGATCAAAATTTTTGGCTTTGCCCCGGCTGAATGCGGCTTTTGCAGCTTCTCTTTGGGCCTCATTAAGGCGGAAGCGCACAAACATGGCTTCGGCCATCTGTATTTCGTCTTTTGAAACAACTCCGTCGGCCTTGCACAGTGCACCCATGACCGCAAACACAGATTCAATGAAACCGGATTGAATGCCTTGAAGTTTGCCAATCAGGCGGCTTTTAGCGCGGTTAAGCAGAAAAGCGCCCAGAGCAGCCCCCACTAAAAATCCGGGGAACTTGCCAAAGCTGTAACCAATCAAACCACCAATGATCATCGCAAACAGCATTAAAACGTCCTTAGGGGATAATGGATCAGACCACAGAATATACGTGTTTTTTTGCGAATCTTCATGAACAGGCTTTCATCCAGCCGCTCTATTTTCTCGGAAAAACGAGTTGGTAGTGGTTTGCTTACTGTAGCCAGGCCACCAAAAGCCCCGCTGCCAGTGACAGCAGCATAGGCCCTGCCACATAAAGCCCTATTTGCCGGTTGCCGATCACCCAGGCCATGCCCGATTTGATCAGGTTGTTGGTGGCCGCCGCAATAACGATGCCGAGTACCGCAGCATCCATTGCCAGGCCATTGTTGGACATGCGAGTGAGGGACAGGGTAATCGCATCCACATCTGCAATGCCCGAAGTGGCGGCCAGCATATAGATGCCGGTATCGCCCAGCCAATCTTTCAGGAAGTCCCCAAGCAGCAGGATGGCTGTCAGCAGCATGCCGAAAACCACCGCGGATTTCAGATCCAGCGGGTTTTGGTTGAGCGTTGGCTGGCTGATCTCGCCGGTTTCGGAATTTCTGTGCCAAATGAAGATAGCGGGCACATAAAGCAGCAATGTCATAACGGCCACGGGCCAGACCAGGCTGGGCAGTAAATCCCGATTGATCACAAAGCAGTAAACGAGGATGCGCGGGAACATGGTGCCGCAGGCAATCAGAATACCGGTGGCGAACTGGGCGTTCAGAGCCGGGTGTTTGTCGGCTTGGCGGGCAAAGTGTAAGGTCAGGGCGGTGGAAGAGCTTAAGCCGGCAAACAGGCTGGTAAACAGAATGCCTTTACTGGTCCCCGCCATGCGCATGGCGAAATAACCTACGAAGGAGATGGATGCAATCATCACCACCATCCACCAGATTTCCCGAGGGTTGAGTACGCCACCTGGCCCCATTGGCTCGTTCGGTAGCAGTGGCAGCATCACCACTGAAATGACCAGCAGCTTGAGCGCCGCATCCAGTTCGTGGGCCTTCAGCTTGTGCACCCATCCGTGAATTTCGTCCTTATTGTCCAGAATAATAGCGGTAATCACAGCCGCAGTGGTTGCTATCACCGGATCGACGGCCACGGCTATAGCGCCAAAGCAGAAGGTGAGCACCATGCTGACCATACCGGTAATGCTGAAGTTCCGGATATGATCGAGCCGTTCGCTGTAGGCCACAATGGCCATCGCTACAACGCTCAGAAGAAGCACAGGAAATGCCCAGACGGTGATTTCCTCTGCCAGAACCGCAGAAATGCCACCCAAAAGACCAATAAGGGAAAAGGTTCGAATGCCAGCTATGCGCTCGCCAGATTTCTGCTCGCGGGAGCCCCAGCCTCGCTCCAAGCCTATAATGGCACCCAATAAAAGTGCCACCGCAAGGTTCAGTGTGGTCTCATTTGTGGCCAGAAACTGGGATGCAACGTCATCCATGAACGAAGGTAGCTCATTTATAGTGGGTGTTGCCGTGATAATAGCAGTCAGCAAGGCCGGGAGAACAGGCGCACTTACGCCGGAAGCGGTATTTTGGTAGAATTCGCGCCCTTTATTTTGCCGTAGTGCGCACTTCATATGACGGCAATCACGTGTATATCAATCTGAGCAATCTTCCGGGTACCCAAAGCTATGGTAAATACAATGAAAGCCGAATGGTTTTCCAACATCAAGGGCGATTTGCTCGCCGGGATCGTAGTGGCCCTTGCGCTGATTCCGGAAGCGATTGCTTTCTCGATCATCGCAGGAGTTGACCCCAAAGTAGGGCTCTATGCTTCTTTTTGTATTGCCGTAATCATTGCGTTTGTAGGTGGCCGCCCGGGCATGATTTCTGCTGCAACCGGCGCTATGGCGTTGTTGATGATCACCCTGGTGAGGGAGCACGGCTTGGAATACCTGATGGCCGCCACGCTGCTTACTGGAGTGATTCAGATAGTGGCCGGCTGGCTGAAGCTGGGCGGTTTGATGCGATTTGTCTCGCGCTCCGTGGTAACCGGTTTTGTAAACGCTCTGGCAATCCTGATCTTTATGGCCCAACTTCCGGAACTCACGAACGTAACTTGGCATGTTTACGCCATGACGGCAGCCGGCCTGGGCATTATCTATTTGTTCCCCTATGTGCCCAAGTTGGGGAAACTTTTGCCCTCGCCATTGGTTTGTATAGTATCCCTGACGATTGTGGCGGTAATCTTCAATATCGACGTGCGCACAGTGGGCGACATGGGTGAGTTGCCCGACACGCTGCCAATTTTTCTCTGGCCAGATGTTCCTCTGACTCTTGAAACCTTGATGATTATCCTTCCGTATTCCATTCCACTGGCGGTTGTGGGCTTGCTGGAATCCATGATGACCGCCACTATTGTGGATGATCTCACTGATACCGAAAGCGATCGTAACCGCGAGTGCCGGGGGCAGGGCATTGCCAACATAGGATCTGGCCTGTTTGGTGGTATGGCAGGCTGTGCGATGATTGGGCAATCCGTTATCAACGTAAAATCCGGGGGTCGCGGTCGGCTTTCCACGTTCACCGCAGGTGTGTTCCTGATGGTAATGATCGTGGTGCTGGACGACATACTGGTGCAGATCCCAATGGCTGCACTGGTGGCCGTAATGATCATGGTGTCTATCGGCACCTTTTCCTGGGAGTCCATTCGCAACCTGAAAAGCCACCCCCTCTCTACCAATATAGTGATGCTGGTTACCGTGTGTGTTGTAGTGGTCACCCACAACCTGGCGCTGGGCGTGTTTGCCGGTGTGTTGCTTGCGGCACTGTTTTTTGCCAACAAGATTGGTCACTTTATGGAAGTTAAGTCCATTCTTGATGAGACCACGGGCACGCGTACTTACAAGGTAACGGGCCAGGTGTTTTTCAGTTCTTCGGAAAAGTTTGTTGCATCGTTTGATTTCCGTGAAGTGGTCGATAAAGTGGTGATAGATGTTAGCCGTGCGCATTTCTGGGACATTACCGCCGTGGGTGCGCTCGACAAAGTGGTTATCAAGTTCCGCCGCGATGGCGCAGAGGTGGAAGTGATTGGCATGAACGAGGCCAGTGCCACCATCGTTGACCGCTTTGGTGTGCACGACAAGCCGGAAGGCATTGATCAGTTGATGGGCCATTAATATGCAAAATACAACAGAAAACATTCAGGACCGCTTGCAGGTAGTGGCCTGCATTGATGGCTCACCCGCAGCGCCAGCGGTATGCGACTATGCAGCCTGGGCTAGCAAACATATGGATTCGCCACTGACCCTCCTGCATGTGCTGGATCAGGAGCGGTATCCTTCAGAGCCGGACCTGGCCGGAAACATTGGGCTGGGTAGTCGGGAGCAACTTCTGGATGAGTTGGCTCAGCTTGACCGTAAGCGAGCCAAACTGGCTCTTGAGCACGGTGATCACATGCTGGACGAGGCAGCCCGCAGGCTTGAGAACGCGGGTGTCGGCGAAATCAAAAAGCGCCAGCGCCATGGTGATTTGACCGAATCCTTGTTGGCGCTGGAAGATGAAACCCGTCTGATAGTGATGGGCTTGCAGGGAGAAAGCAGCTCTGATCGGGGCTCCCGCATAGGAAGCCAGCTGGAAACGATTATCCGCAGTGTGCATCGCCCGATCCTGCTTGTACCTGAAACCTACTCAACGCCCAGTACAGCCATGTTAGCATTTGATGGCAGTGCCACTGCGTTTAAAGGCGTTGAGTTGCTGGCGGGTAGCCCGGTACTGAAAGGCGTGCCATTGCACCTTGTAATGGTTGGGGCAGACACTGCTGAGCACAGAGGCCAGCTGGAGAAAGCAAAGCAGATGCTGGAAGTGCTTGATACTGAAATCACCCTGACCATTTTGTCTGGTGATGTGGAGCAGGCGCTGCACAAGTATCAGGAAGAGCAAAATATAGACATCATGGTTATGGGTGCATACGGCCACTCCCGCATACGGCAGTTTTTTGTTGGCAGTACCACTACCAATATGCTGAGAACTGCAGAAAAGCCATTGGTTATTCTGCGCTAATCGCCAGCTATTAGCCTTCTGCTACACCACCCATGCCCATTCACGGGGCTAGGGGTGGTGTTTTACGACATCTGGGGCGACAGCTCAGAGCCCCAGTCTTTCTGCTACGAAATCCACATCTTTATCGCCACGGCCAGACAGGTTAACCAGAATCGAGTGTTCCTCTGACAGGCCAGGTGCAGTTTTAATTGCCCAAGCTACAGCGTGAGCGCTTTCAAGGGCAGGAATAATGCCCTCTACCCGCGATAGCATCATAAACGCGTCCAGGCATTCAGCATCGTCTGCACAGGCATATTCCACACGGCCCAAATCTTTCAGATAGCTGTGTTGCGGGCCGCTACCCGGGTAATCCAGGCCGGAAGCAATAGAGTGAACCGGCATTGCGTTGCCTTCGTCATCCTCCAGCACATAGCAGGCCATTCCGTGTATCTGGCCAGGCTTGCCCAGCGTCATGGTGGCGGCATGGCGGTCGGTATCCAGGCCTTCACCGGCCGGCTCCACACCGACCAGTTTTACGCTTTCGTCATTGAGAAATGCGGTAAATATGCCCATGGCATTGGAGCCGCCCCCTACGCAAGCAGCTATGTAATCCGGAAACTTCTTGTAGCGCTCCATGAACTGCTCGCGAGCCTCGCGGCCTACAACCGATTGAAAGTCACGGACCATGCCCGGGAAAGGGTGGGGGCCAACAACCGAGCCAATGGCGTAAATATAGTTTTGCGGGTCTTTCAGGTACTCGTCAAAAGCGCTGTCGACGGCATCTTTAAGAGTGGCGGTGCCGCGGGTTACTGGCACCAGAGTAGCGCCCAGGATTTTCATTTTGGTGACGTTAGGGTGTTCTTTGGCAATATCCACAGTGCCCATGTGGATCTCGCAAGGGATGCCCACAAGAGCGCAGGCGGTCGCAAGAGCTACACCGTGCTGGCCGGCGCCCGTCTCCGCTATCACCTTGGTTTTGCCCATGAATTTGGCTAGCAGGGCTTCACCCAGACAGTGATTGATCTTGTGCGCACCCGTGTGATTAAGATCTTCCCGCTTCAGATAGATACGCGCCCCGCCAAGCTTTTCGGATAAGCGACGAGCGTAGAAAATCGGGCTGGGGCGGCCTACATAGTCTGATAGCAGATAAGCCAGCTCATCCTTAAAATCTTTGCGTTGGCGGATTTCCTGATAGGCAGCACTGATTTCGTCCATTACCTGTTTCAATTCCGGCGGCACAAACTGCCCGCCAAATTCGCCAAAAAAGCCTTGTGCGTCGGGGAGGTTATCGTACGGGGAAGGTGCGCTCATAAACGATGTCTCATATGAAATTATGGATCAATAATAGCGCTCAGCCTGAGGGCACTCAATGCTGATGGGATGGAGTGAGCTAACTGTAAACCCCAATCAGGCAGCGCTTCCGGCTGCCACTCCTGAAGCCCACGCCCATTGAAAATTATGCCCGCCCAAATGCCCCGTTACGTCTACAACTTCACCGATAAAATACAGGTTCGGATGCTCAAGCGCCGCCATTGTTTTTGATGAGAGTTGGCGGGTGTCCACACCGCCCAGGGTCACTTCCGCTGTTCGATAGCCTTCTGTTCCCGCCGGCTTCACTGTCCATTGCCCTAGCGTCTCAGACACCTGTTCAAGGTCACTGTTTTTGTAGCCCTGAAGAGGGCCGCTCCAGCCATGAATTTCGTTGAAGGCTTGTGCAAAGCGCTTGGGGAGGTGCAGAGCCAGGTATTGGGCAATGGTGGATTGAGGCCTCTGTTTGCGCAGGGCCAGAAGATCTTCAAGGATGTTGCGATCTGGTAGCAGGTTGATGGTCAGAGGGTCGCCAGGTTGCCAGAAGCTGGAAATTTGCAACATGGATGGGCCGCTCAAACCTCGATGCGTGACCAGCATGGGCTCGCGGAAGTTATGGTTATTGCAGGCCGCATCAACAGGGCAGCTTACGCCGGATAGAGGGGCCAACTGCTGTTTCAGTTCCGGGTGCAGGGTGAAAGGCACCAGCCCGGCCCGGGTGGGGAGGACATCCAGGCCGAACTGCCGGGCAACCTCGTAGCCGAATCCTGTGGCGCCCATGGTGGGGATGGATAAGCCTCCGCAGGCGATGATCAGAGATGTGCAGGCCAGGGTGCCTGAACTGGTATTAACCCGGTAGCTGCCATAGCTTTGTGCAATGCTCTTCACGTTGGTTTTCATGCGAATTTCTGCACCGGCCCATTCGCATTCCGTGAGCAACATGGCGACTATGTCTTTCGCGCTGTCTTTGCAGAATAGCTGACCGGCGGCTTTCTCTTCGTGCTCAATGCCATGGCGTTCAACAAGATCCAGAAAGTGCTGGGGGGTGTAGCGCTTCAGGGCAGAAATACAGAACCGTGGATTGTCCGACAGGAAGTTTGCGGCCGTGCTGTTGAGGTTGGTGAAGTTGCAGCGCCCGCCGCCGGACATGAGGATCTTTTTTCCCGGCTTATTGGCGTGATCGATTACCAGCACTTTGCGCCCGCGATAGCCGGCAGTGGCGGCGCACATCAGGCCGGCGGCGCCGGCACCGATAATCACTACATCGTACTGGTTACTGGAACTTGCCGTCATTACTGCCTGCCGATTGGTTTATGTGGCGCGCAGTATACCAGCCTCGGAGCTGCCGTATGGCTCATTCCAGATGAACAGTGCCTTCCATATAAAAGGCCACCTGCCCGGCAATCGCAACGCGATCGCCTTTCAGTTCACAGCGTAATAGACCGCCCCGTGCAGACAGTTGCCGCGCCTCCAGCTTTGTTTTGCCGAGTTTTTCTGCCCAGTAGGGCACCAGAACACTGTGGATAGAGCCGGTAACCGGATCCTCATCAATTCCGGAGCCAGGCGCAAAGTACCGGCTGACAAAGTCGGCGGTGTCACCGGGTGCAGTGATGATCACGCCTTGATTGCCCAGTTGTTTGAGCTTTCGCATATCCGGCTGCGCCGCTTTCACAGCTGCCTCGTTTTCCAGGACAACCATGTAATTGGTGTCGTTCGGCACGTAAAAAGCCGTTGCCGGCGTGCTATCCAGAGCTTGGCTGATGATTGGCGGTGTGTTCTGTTCTTCAGTTTTCAGGTTCGGGAAGTCCAGAACCAGCCAGTTATCCGGGGTTTGGTGAACGCCTAAAATACCGCTGCGAGAGCCAAAGCGTATCTCATCTGACTGCCACCCCAGTTTATTGAAAATAACCCAGGCGCTGGCGAGAGTGGCGTGGCCGCAAAGGGGTACTTCAACACTGGGAGTGAACCAGCGTATATGAAAGTCTGCGCCATTGGTGCCGGATTCCCGTACGAAGAATGCGGTTTCTGCCAAGTTGTTCTCGGCGGCCAGTGCCTGCATGGTGTCGTCCGGAAGCCACGCCTCCAGAGGCATGACCGCGGCAGGGTTCCCTTTGAAGATCTCGCTGGCAAAAGCGTCTACCTGGTAGATGGGGTAATTCATGTTCTGTTCTCTGGAAGCAAGTGTTTAGCGTAGTGGTGGCCTTTGTAGCTGGCAAACTGCGCCAGCTCATTCTCGCTGTAAAAGTGCAGCTCGGGCAATGGATTGGTGTGTGTTACTACCCAGTGCTTCTGGCCGGACTGGCGTATAGAAAACCCGAGGTCTTCCAGCCATTGGCGGTTGGTGTTCAGGTCTTCACCGTACAGTGCGGGCGCGCTGGGGTTGAGGCCAAAAAGATTGCTTCGGGTAGCGGTCAGAGCCTGACTGTTTGCGATGCCCATGATGAAACTCCTTCTTCTGATTTTCGATGTTGTTATTGTCTTCCTGAACTGACAGCCATAACAGATTCAGATAATCTATTTTTGAACCGGTACAGAGCTAAATATTGCCGCTCTGTACTGATGTGTTTTCCGGGTATCTGTACCGTTTCGGTTTGGTGCGGATCTGTTGCAATGGGCGTGCTGGCTGTCCGAATGGGCAAATGATTTCTTGATTGGGTGAGGTGGGCAGTATGGGGGCTCTATACAACCAGGTGGCAGACAGGCTTCAGTCGCTGATTCAGGACGGTGTCTACCGGGATGGCGACCGCCTGCCGGGCGTGCGGGTGTTGAGTAAACAGTACGAAGTGAGTATTTCAACTGTGTTGCAGGCGCACCAAACACTTGAAGCTCGCGGCTATCTTCAGGCCCGGGAGCGCAGTGGCTACTTTGTTCGCTTGCCTGCAGTCGATGCCCCGGAGCCAGTCATGGGCAGGCTCAGGATTCGCCCGGCGCCGGTAACGGCCCGCGAGATGACTCTGGAATTGTGCGCTGATGAGCAAAACCGCATGGTGCCGCTCGCTACTGCCATTCCCCATCCGGAGTTCTTGCCGTTGCGACAGATTCAACAAAGTACGATTTGGGCGGCCCGGCGGGGCCTTGAAACACTGGATTACGCTTTTCCCGGAAAAGCGTCATTCCGCAGGCAGATTGCGCAAAGGATGGCGACGATTGGTGTTCCGGTTACGCCGGATGATGTGCTGGTTACCAACGGCGCTCAGGAAGCCATCATTCTGGGTTTGCGCGCCGTCACTCAACCGGGGGATATAGTGGCGGTTGAGTCGCCCTCGTTCCCGGGTATTCTTCAGGCTTTGGAAGTGGTTGGGTTAAGGGCGATGGAAATACCGACCCACCCATCCGACGGGCTCAGTCTTGAAGGCTTGCAGCTGGCCCTGGAGCAGTGGCCTCTGAAAGCCTGCGTAGTGGTGTGCAATCACAGCAACCCCATGGGCGCACGGATGCCGGATGAGCGCAAAAAACAGTTGGTGTCTATGCTTGCTGCCGCTGGAGTGCCGTTGATAGAAGATGACATTTACGGAGATCTTTATCATACCGGCGAACGCCCAAAGCCTGCGAAAGCCTTTGATCGCACGGATAATGTTATCTACTGCAACTCGTTTTCCAAAACCATTTCGCCGGGGTTGAGACTGGGCTGGATGTTGCCCGGGCGATACATGGCTGGTGCTCGGCAGCAGAAGTATTTTTCCAATCTGGCAACATCTTCGATCCCGCAATTGGCAGTGGCGCACTTTCTGGAGCAGGGTGGGTACGATCGTTATTTGCGCTCGGCACGGCAGAATTATCGGGAAACCACAGAGCGTATGAGAGCGGCAGTTGCGCGGTCATTTCCTGTGGGGACTGCGGTCAGCAGGCCACAAGGCGGCTTTGTACTCTGGGTGCAGCTACCGGCAGGCGTTTCTGGCACTCGGGTTTATCATCGAGCGCGGGCTGAAGACATTAACGTGGCTCCGGGCCTGATGTTTTCCATATCAGACAAGTTTGAGTCTTGCCTGCGGCTAAACGGTGGCAATCCCTGGAACGAGCGTATCGACCAGGCCATCGCCAGGCTGGGCGCGCTGGCCCATGAGGAGCTAGCGCAGGTTTGATGGGTCAAGCAGACCAGCGGTGATGGCTATGCCCGTAACATCGGGCAGCCGCTCCGCACCCAGTCGCTTCATTACACGGGCCCGGTAGAGGTCGATGGTCTTTACACTTACACCCAGTTGATCCGCAATCTCGCGGCTGGTGTAGCCTTGGGCCATAGGCAGGAATACATCCCGCTCCCGGCGTGTAAGCGTCGAAATGAGCGCATCAGCCCGTTCGTCGCCCAGTTGCAGATGACTGGATTGATGATGAGCTTCCAGTGCCTGCTGCACGCTGTCGAGAAGTAGCTGCTCGTTGAATGGCTTCTCGATGAAATCAAAGGCACCGGATTTGAACGCGCGCACCACAATTGGCACATCCGCATGGCCGGATACGAAAATGATTGGCAACTCAATGCCGCGCTTTTGCAGCTCTTCCTGAACGTTCAGCCCGCCGAGTCCCGGCATCCGCACATCCAGCACCACGCAGCCGCCCCGGCTATCGCCCAGGGCATCCAGAAACTTGCGCCCGTCGCTGTATGCTTGCACGTTCAAGCCAACAGACTCCAGTAACCACTGGGTAGATTCCAGCATGCCAGCATCGTCATCAACAACGTAAACGGTGGATGTCTCCTGGGAGGGATCGTTACTCATCGGGTGCAGTCTCCGTGCTGGGTATACGTTTGTGAGCGGGTGCGGTCGGGAAGCGGCAGGTCAGGGTAAGGCCACCGTTTGATGCAGGACGTGCATCCAGAAAGCCACCAAAGCCTTCAATAATGGAGCGGCTCATGGAAAGCCCCAGTCCAAGCCCTTGGGGCTTGTTGGTGTAAAACGGCTGAAACATCTTCCGGATTTCCTGGTCATCAAGGCCTGGCCCTTCATCCGTGACGTCAATCAGCGTTTCACCTTCGCTATTTATGGATGCTGAGAGCATCAGGCGGGAACCCGCGCTGGCTCCTTGGGCGGCGCGCGCTTCCATATTTGCTTCCATGCCATTACGGATCAGATTAATCAGTACCTGCTCCAGCAATACCTGATCTGCAATGATTGTGGGCTTGCTGTCGGCCGGGGTGCAGATTATCTCTACATCGTGTTTATCTGCCTCCCATTGGCAGAGTTGGGCAACTTTTGTGAGGGTTTCGTTTAGCTGAACTTCTGCTGTGCGTTTCCGACCTTTACGAAGGAAGGCTCGGAGGTGCTTGATCACTTCCGAAGCGCGATTGGCATGGTGGATGATCTTCTCCAGGCCATCGTCGACACGCTCAAGATGTTCAGGATGTGTGCGGGCGTTTTTCAGGTAACGCTGGCTGGCGCTGGCAAAGTTAACGATGGTCGCCAAAGGCTGATTCATTTCGTGGGCAATGCTGGAAGCCAGTTCGCCAAGGGCCGCGAGTCTTGCGGTACGCGCAAGTTCATCGGCCAGCCTTCGGTTGTTGTCCTCTGAGGCAACTCTGGCGGTGATGTCTCTGGATACACTGACCACCTCAACAACTGCCCCTGTGTAGGTTTCTCTGATGGCCCGGCTTGCGATTTCGAACCAACGTTTGCTGCCGTCACGGTGGGTCAGGTCCAGAGTCATGGTGGCGTAGCCGTCATCTCGCAAGCGATTGCGGGTCTCGGTTAACTGTCGCATAGAGCTATCGCTCTGAAATATGTCTTCCAGTAGCCGGCCCCGAAGCTCTTCCGGCCAGTAGCCGAGGAGGCGCCATGAAGCCTGTGTTGCATCTATGAAGCGCCCGTCGGGAGCATGCCGCGAAATAAGGTCGGTGGTATTTTCTGTGATCACCCGGTATAGGCGGTTCGATCGAATGGCCTGATCCCGGTTAAGGACATCGTTTGTGGCATCCCGGCCACGGGCCAAAACCTCAGAGGTTTCCAGGCAGGGGACAAATGTCCACAGAAGGATCGTGTCGTTGATGCGGGCTTCTACGTCTTCGATGGCTCTGGCTTGTGTCAGCGACGCGGTAACCAGTGCCTGAGTATTGGTTGGGAGGGTGGCTGATGGGCCTGTCAGGCCATTTTCCTGCCACAACCTGTCAGCGGCGAGATTGCTTTGCAAAGTTTTGGCAGAGCTATCCAGTATAAAGCTGGGTTGCGGGTCTGCATCGGACAAGCTAAAACTCATAGTAGCCATCGATTCTATCGTGTTGGGGTGCGGTATAGTAATTACACTATAATACCTTGGTGTAATTTCTAGTATTACCTCTATTAAATAAGATTCTCTCTATAAGAAGTCATAGCTACTCTAGCTGCTTTTCCAAATACGACACAAGAACAATAGGCTCATAAAGAGGAACACCCCATGACCTCGATCTTCGATCAGGGCCTTGCGCCCCTTGATGCCAATTACGCTGTTCAATCCCCGATTGATTTTATCGAACGCACGGCAAGCGTCTACCCTGACTACCCCTCCATTATCCACGGAGCTGTTCGCTATAACTGGGCGCAGACATACGACCGTTCACGGCGCCTTGCATCTGCGCTAACAGGGCGAGGTATCAAGCGGGGAGATACCGTGGCGGCCATGCTGCCTAATATTCCCGCCATGGTGGAGTGTCATTTTGGAGTGCCTATGATGGGCGCGGTTCTGAATACACTGAATGTGCGCCTGGATGCAGAGGCTATTGCCTTCATGCTTGAGCATGGCGAAGCCAAGGTGGTAATTGCCGATCGCGAATTTGGTGAGGTAGTTCGCGATGCGGTGAGCCGTCTGAAAAACAAGCCGCTGATTGTTGATGTGGATGATCCGGAATACGGCGAAGGGGTTCAGGTCAGCGATTTGGACTATGAAGCCTTTCTGCAAGAGGGCGACCCGCAGTTTCAGTGGAGCTTTCCGGACAACGAATGGGACGCGATTTCACTGAATTACACCTCCGGCACCACCGGCAACCCCAAGGGTGTGGTTTATCACCATCGCGGCGCCTACATCAACGCTCTGGGTAACCAGGCGGTTTGGTCCATGGGTATGCACCCTGTATATCTGTGGACACTGCCTATGTTCCATTGTAATGGCTGGTGTTTCCCCTGGACGATTACCGCCATGGCGGGCACTCACGTGTGCTTGCGCCGGGTAGATCCTGAAAAGATTCTGCAGCTGATCAAAGAGCATCAGGTTACGCATATGTGCGGCGCGCCGATTGTTCTTAATGCGCTGTTGAACGTGCCAGCTGAGTCCAAGGCGGGCATTGATCACGAAGTTCGTTCCATGATTGCAGGTGCTGCGCCACCGGCCCAGGTTATTGGTGCCGTTGAAGAAATGGGCATCAAGGTGACCCACGTGTATGGCCTGACAGAAGTGTATGGTCCGGTAACCGTGTGTGCGTGGAAATCTGACTGGGATGAACTGCCGTTGCACGATCGGGCCAAAATCAAAGCTCGTCAGGGTGTGCGCTATCACACCCTCGCCGGCACCATGGTGGGCGATCCGAATACCATGAAAGCGGTGCCCAAAGATGGCAAAACCGTGGGTGAAATCTTCCTGCGCGGCAACACCGTTATGAAAGGCTACCTGAAGAACCCCAAGGCTACCGAGGAAGCATTCCGCGGTGGTTGGTTCCATACCGGGGATCTGGCTGTTTGGCACGAAGACGGCTACATGGAAATCAAGGATCGCCTGAAGGACATCATCATCTCTGGTGGTGAGAATATCTCCACCATTGAAGTTGAGGATACGCTGTACCGACACCCGGCTGTTCTGGAAGCCGCGGTAGTGGCCCGCCCGGATGAAAAGTGGGGCGAGACACCCTGTGCATTTGTGACCCTCAAACCAGAAGCAGGTGATCTGAGCGAGGAAGATATTATCAATTTCTGTCGTGAGCACCTGGCTCGCTTCAAAGTGCCCAAAACAGTCATTTTCTCGGAGTTGCCCAAGACCTCTACAGGCAAGATCCAGAAGTTTCTGCTAAGGGATCAAGCCAAAGAACTGACCTGACCTCCTTGACCGGCAGTTTCAGCCCTGGCACTGCCGGATAAAGCTACAAAAACAACACAAAACAGGCATGCGTAAATAACGTGTGCGGGAGACCCTGCTATGCAAATGTTTCACCGTAAGACCGGGGAAGAACAGCCGTATTGGCCTGCCGGCCCTTTTAAAGTTCGCCTTCCTTTTGTTCATTACCGCTGGGAATTTGCGGAGATGGTTCAAGCTTTGATCATGTTTGTGGTCAGTCTTGCCATGATTCCTCTGCTGCAAAAATACCTGGGTGTTCCCTACGATGTTGCCTTGGCTTATGCCGTGATCTGCGGCATCGGGTTTATGCTGCCTGCCTTGTTGGGCGTTCCTCTGGTACCAGGCTGGATAACGCCGGGCATCCCGGTGGTGTTGCTTTTCCTGAGTGATTATGAGCCTGGCCCCGACGCCATTCAGGCTATGTTTGCTCTGCAGTTCCTTGTGTTTATCATTTTCCTTTTCCTCGGCGTTACCCGCCTGGGAAGCAAACTGGTGGATCTGATTCCCCGCTCCATGAAAGGCGGCATTATTATCGGTGCGGGTATTGCGGCACTGATGGGAGAGATTGAAGTGGGCGGCCGAGTGGCCAATACGCCTATATCGCTCATTGTTGGCGGTCTGGTTTGTTTGTATCTGATGTTCTCTGTGTCGTTCAAGGGCTTTGTTGAGAGCAACTCTTTTGCTCGCAAAATTGCCAACTACGGCATGGTTCCAGGCATGATCGTGGCTATTCTCGTGGGATTCGCCACGGGTGAATACGATGTGCCAAATGTTGAGTGGGGTATTACCAAACCGGCCTTTGACGAGTTGTGGAACTACCTGCCATTTACGGTTGGCTTCCCCGACCCCAAAATATTCCTTTATGCCATTCCAACGGCGATCATTGCCTACATTATCGCCTTCGGCGATATCGTGGTGGGGCAGTCCCTGATGAACCGTGTGGATCATCTTCGTAAAGATGAAGACATCGATAACAGCATCGACCGTGTGCACCTGGTAACCGCCATTCGTAATGGTGGCCACGCATTCTTCGCGCCATACCCCGGCCTGGCAGGCCCAATATGGACGGCCGTGACTGCAACCATGGCCGAGCGTTACAAGTATGGCCGCAACGCTATGGATTCAATCTACAGTGGTGGCGGTACCTTCTGGATCACTGGCTTTATCGCCCTGTTTATTCTGCCGCTGGTGAGCTTTTTCCAGCCGGTTCTGCCCATTGCACTGTCCCTGACTCTTTTGCTGACCGGTTATATCTGTTTGATGGTTGGTCTGGAACAGCTGGAGAACAACACCGAACGCGGAATTGCGGGCACCATGGGCGTGGTATTGGCGGTCTATGGAGCAGGTTGGGGCCTTGGTACCGGCGTGGTTCTTTATCTTTTGATTGAGCGAACCAAACTGATCGGCTTTACCCCGGATCCGGAAGCTCCGGGAGCCACAAAAACCGATAAATCCTGAGTGCTTGGTCCCTGGTTTTTAGCGGGGACCATCAAAAAAGTGATCTGCAAGACTTTGGGAGGCTAATAGCCTCCCTTTTTTGTGTCGGCTTTTTAACTATTCCTGCTTTCAGCACGCTGACGATGTGTCATTTTGTGACAATGTGTCCTTTTTGCTGCTACCACCCTTCCTTCTACCTCATTCCGGGGATTAGACTGATGCCGCTGGTGTTTTTTTGTCCAGCAAACGCAAATTATAATAAATAGAAGCAGGAGGCAGTCATGTCCATCAGCTCCACTCCAGAGGGTGTGTCCGTTAAGCCACGGCACCTGCACTTTGATGTCAGCGAAGATTTAAAAACACTTTGGCACGGCGATGATGCGTTTCGTACGGCGTTCTTCAATGCACTATCGCTTCAGTTTCCGGATGGTGAACAGCAGTTCATCAATGCGGTTCGGCTGTATCAGGGCAAGATTGAAGATCCGAAACTGAAGGCTGAAATCCGTGGGTTTATTGGCCAGGAAGCTTTACACAGTCGCGAGCACAAGGCTTACAACGAAGGGTTGAAAGCGCGGGGCTATGACATTGACGGGCTGGATAGCCGTTTTCGTAAACACATGGAGTGGGTAGGGAAGCTGTCACCGAGTCGGCAGTTAGCAGGCACCTGCGGCGCCGAACATTATACAGCCGTATTGGCGAATGCTATTTTAAGTCATCCGGAATGGCTGGATGGTGCCACGCCGATTATGGCGCAGCTTTGGCGCTGGCATGCCATAGAAGAAACCGAGCACAAATCAGTCGCCTTTGATGTGTATCGGGAGTGTGTTGGCAACGAAAACCTGAGGCGGTTTATCTTCCTGTTTGTAACCTGGAACTTCTTCAAGTACACCTTCTTGAATACCTGCAGCCTGTTGAAAACCGACGGCAAGCTCTGGAGTCTCCGCACCTGGATGGGTGGGCTCAACTTCCTGTGGGGGAAACCCGGAATTTTGCGCCAGTGTTTGCCGGAATTTCTGGCCTATTTTCGCAAGGATTTTCATCCCTGGCAGCAAGATAACAGGGCGCTTTTGGCGAAAAACCTCGGTGAACTGAAAGCAGGAGGCGTGGTGTGAAAGTTGGATTAATCGTCGATTCGGCGTGTGATTTACCATTCGAATTCAGTCGCAAGCATGACTTGTTCATTCTGCCCGTAACCGCGGTAATTGATGGCGAAACCTATATTGACCGGCATGATCCTGTCAGAACCCAGGAGTTCTATCAGAGTGGGCTCCTGCAAAAAGGTCGACATGCTGAAACACAGGCGTTTAGCGCCGAACAGATCCATGAGTTGTTCATGGAAAAGATCGTGCCCGAGTACGATGTGGCAATTTGTGAAACAGTTACACGCAGCCGAAGTCTGGTTTTTCAGAATGCATCTGAAGCTATGAACAGCGTGATGGCGAATTACGAGCAGGCCCGTGCAGCGTCGGGCCGAGAAGGCAAATTCTCCATGCGGGTGATTGATAGCAAGCAGATCTTTGCGGGGCAAGGTTTGCTGGCGGCTCATACGCTCAGGCTGATTGACCAGAAACTTTCCAAGAACGCGCTACGTAATGAAGTGGAGCGCTTTTCTGACAAGATCTACACCTGCGTTATTCCCCGCGACCTTCACTACATTCGCGAGCGAGCCAGACGCCGCGGCGACAAAAGCATATCGGGTGTTATTGCATTCCTTGGTAAAGCTTTGAATATCACTCCGGTGTTGTTCGGCCAGGGTGTTGAAGGTCAGCCTGTTGCCAAAACCCGTAGTTTTGAGGCCGCGGTGGAAAAGGTGATGAATTATGCCACCGCGAGAGTCGAGGCCGGCCTGCTCACGCCTCACGTGAGCTTGTCTTGCGGCCTTGCCTGGACAGAAATCGAAGAGTTGCCCGGCTTGAACCGGCTCAGAAATGCCTGTGAAAACAATGGTGTTGAACTGTTGCTGTCGCAGATGGGCATCACCAGCAGCATTTATATTGGGCCGGGTAGTTTGTGCCTGGCGCTAGCGGCAGAACCTCACAGTTTCACCGATTATCAGTAACCTCCTGGCGTCCGATCCGGCAGTTTCTCTACCCATTAGCGCAGTGCCGGGTTGGCACTGGCCCAGCCGCTGTGAATCAACCGTGCCTGGGGCGAATCGGTGTATCCTGCCTTCGTGTTAGCCTTTCGCTATCCAGTGCAATCACTTATGTAATTCTTTATATCAATAGGGCCGCGAATATCATGACCAAGGATAGAATCGATCCAGCCAGTCAACTGCTGGAACTGCATGTGAAACATGAAGTTGCCTCATTGAAAGGTGCAAAACTCCGAAAATTTCTCAATCAGGAAGTCGGAGAGCTTCTTGATCATGCGGGCACCATCACACTGAATCGCATTGCGTCTGAGCAACAGGTAATGGAGACCATTCAGCGAGTGGTTGTGGATATGGAACTGGATGCTGGTATTCCTGAACTGGCGGGTGAGATGGCTACCGAGGTGCTAAATGCATCCGTTCAGGCAAACACAGTATTAAGTGACATTATCACCCGTGATCAAGCCACGGGTTTTGTGGAAGAAATGCTTGAGTTGCGCCAGCAACGTGAACGGATAATCAGCGAAATCATGGCTCATCCTGTCTATCAGGAGCTGGTTTCGAATGTGGTCTATCAGGGAATTGTTAATTACCTCTACGAAGACAATCTGATCACCAAAATCGTGCCTGGCGTTGGCTCTATGATGAAGTTTGGCAAACGTATGGCCAACAAAGCGGTACCGGGGCTTGATGAAACCTTTGAGCGCAGGTTGAAGGCCTGGCTCTCTGATAGCTTGCCGGGGCTGATCAGCCGCAGTGAGCAGTTCCTGCAGCGCGCGCTCTCTGATGATGAGGTGAGGGATACGGTTATGGCTGCCTGGATTGCCGTAGAAGACAGGACTGTCGACGAGCTTCGCGAAGGGCTTGGCGATGTTGAGTTGCAGGCATTCGTGGTGCTGGGTTATGAGTTTTGGCTGCAGTTCCGGAAAACCGACTATTTTGCCGGTTGCACCCGGGCCGTGGTTGCGCATCTTTTTGTGAAGTATGGGGAACGACCACTTACCGACCTGCTCGGTGACCTTGGTGTTACTCGTGAGGTGATTATGGCAGAGGTAGATGCCTGGGCTATTCCGGTAATAGGTTTACTCCAGGAGGAGGGCTATATTGAAGCTCTCGTGCGTAGACGGCTCTCAGCTTTCTATAAATCCGCCGCGGCCCGGAAAATACTCGAGCCGGCATCGTAGGTGGCACGGGGTTGTTAATGCGGTATAGGTAAACAAAAAAGGGAAGCCGAAACGGGCTTCCCTTTTTTGGTTCAGGTCCTGGTGATATTACCAGGCCTGTCGGTAATCACTTTTCCAGATATTGCAGTTTGTTGGGCTTGCCATCCCACTCAGCGGCATCTGGGAGTGGGTCTTTCTTTTCGGTGATATTAGGCCACTTTCCTGCCAGGTCGGCGTTAATTTCAACGAATTCCGCCTGATCGGCTGGCAATTCATCTTCCGAGAAAATAGCTTCAGCTGGGCACTCAGGCTCACACAGTGCGCAGTCGATACACTCGTCTGGGTCGATTACCAGAAAGTTCGGGCCTTCGTAGAAGCAGTCTACCGGGCACACTTCTACACAATCTGTGTATTTGCACTTGATGCAGTTATCGGTAACGATAAACGCCATAATCAGATCCCTGGTCCAGTGGTCAATCTCATCCGGAGCCTGTTGTCAGGTTCCATCATTATATTTTAATGGGCGATATTGTAGGGAGCAGCCCGCACTGCCGCAAGCGTTTGACCGCTATAACCTTATTACCCAGATCAACTTGCCCTCAGTTTTTCAGTAATTTCTTCAGTTCATACAAGCTGTTCATGGCTTCTCGGGGCGATAAATCATCCAGATCAATGCTTTGCAGTGCCTCTTCGACAGCACTGGGTTCAGCGCTGGCAAACATATCACTTTGATAAACAACCTGCGTAGGCATAGCTGGCTGCCTGCTGCGTTGGTCAATAGCAGAGGATGGCAGAGCCGTGGCGGGCACTGCGCTAGTTTCAAGCAGCTTTAACTGGGCCTTCGCGTTGATTATAACGTTCTGAGGTACGCCAGCCAGTTTGGCCACCTGCAGGCCGTAACTCTGGCTGGCGGGGCCTTCGTGCACGTTGTGCAGGAACACAATACTGTCGTCGTGCTCTGTTGCTGTCAGGTGCACGTTTACAGCGAGTTCAAGGTCGTCTGCCAATTGTGTGAGTTCAAAATAGTGGGTGGCAAACAAGGTATAGCAGCAGATCTCTTTTGCCAGATGCTCTGCCGTAGCCCAGGCCAGAGATAAACCATCAAACGTGCTGGTACCCCGGCCTACTTCGTCCATCAGCACAAGGCTGAACTCGGTTGCGTTGTGCAGAATGTTGGCGGTTTCTGTCATTTCCACCATAAAGGTGGAGCGCCCACCGGCAATGTCATCTGAAGAGCCCATGCGAGTGAAAATCCGATCCACTGGCCCCATCACTGCACGGGTGGCAGGCACGAAACTCCCAGTGTAGGCCAGCAGCGCAATCAGAGCGGCCTGGCGCATGTAGGTCGATTTACCCCCCATGTTGGGGCCGGTAATAACCAGCATGCGGCGCTGGGCATCCATCAGCAGGTTGTTAGGCACGAAAGGCTCGTCCAGAAGCTGTTCGACGACCGGGTGGCGACCATCTTCGACATCGAACCCCGGCGCATCGCGAAATTCAGGTGCAACAAAACGTAAGGTGGTGGCGCGCTCCGCAAAGTTGCTGATCACGTCCAGCTCTGCCAAAGCCTGAGCAGCATCCTGCAGAGGCGCGAGTTGTTCGGCGACGGTTTCCAGCACTTCGTCATAAAGCGCTTTTTCCCTGGCCAGTGCGCGGCTCTTTGCGCTCAAGGCTTTGTCTTCGAATTCTTTCAGTTCGGGCGTAATGAAGCGCTCAGCATTTTTAAGGGTTTGGCGGCGAATGTAATCCACTGGTGCCTGTGCGGATTGGGCTCGGCTGATTTCGATGTAATAGCCGTGCACCCGGTTGTAACCCACTTTCAAGGTGCTTATGCCAGTGCGCTGCCGCTCTCGGGTTTCAACGTCCAGCAGGTACTGGCCGGCGTTTTCGCTGATGTTACGCAGTTCGTCCAGCTCTTCGTCAAAGCCTTCACGAATTACGCCCCCTTCCCGAATGACGACAGGCGGGTTGTCGATAACCGCCCGCTCCAGCATGTCGGCAAGCCCCGGGTATTCGCCAATTGTGGTAGCCAGCTTGACGATGTGACGGGAGTTAACCGGTTTCAGGGCTTCCTGTAGTTCGGGCAGTGTCTGAAACGCATCTCTCAGGCGGGCAAGGTCCCTCGGGCGCGCTGAGCGAAGCGCTACGCGGGCCAGAACCCGTTCAATGTCGCCCACGGCTTTTAGCAGGTTGTGTACTGGCTCGTAATGGAAGTTTTCCAGCAGAGCCGACACTGCGTGCTGGCGCTGCTGAACTACATCGATATCCCGCAGGGGGCGGTTCAGCCAGCGCCGTAACTCGCGGCCACCCATGGAGGTGGCAGTTTTATCCATCACCCAGGCCAGGGTGTGTTGGTGTCCGCCCATGAGGTTGATATCAATCTCAAGGTTGCGGCGACTGGTGGCGTCGAGAATCACTGCTTCGTCCCGGCGTTCCCGGGTGAGCTTGCGAATATGGGGAAGGGCGGTACGTTGGGTTTCTTTTGCGTATTGCAGCAGGCAACCGGCGGCACAAATCGCCAGACTCAGGTCCTCACAGCCAAACCCGGTCAAGTCGCGAACTTGCAGTTGCTGGGTGAGTACCCGGAATGCTGTGTCAGATTCAAAGAGCCAGGGGCCCTGGCGCCGAACACCGGTGAGCCCGGCTACAACTTCCTCGTAGGGGAAATCCTCGCTGATAAGAATCTCCGCCGGGCGTAACCGCTGAAGCTCTCCCTGCAGGGCTTCCAGAGTGTTCAGTTCTGAAACCACAAAGCGACCGCTGGAGATATCCAGCGAAGCAAAGCCAAATTGCTCCCTATGGTGATAGATGGCGGCAAGCAGGTTGTCGCGGCGGTCTTCCAGATAGGCGTCATCGCTGAGTGTGCCGGGGGTGACGATTCTGACCACCTGGCGCTCAACCGGCCCCTTGCTGGTTGCCGGGTCGCCAATCTGTTCAACAATGGCAATGGATTGACCAGCACGCACCAGGCGGGCAATGTAACCCTCAGAAGAATGAAAGGGGATGCCTGCCATGGGGATCGGATTGCCACCGGACTGCCCCCTCGATGTGAGAGTGATATCCATCAGCTCTGCAGCTTTTTTTGCATCGTCATAAAAAAGTTCGTAAAAATCACCCATGCGATAGAACACCAGCTCGTCCGGGTGTTGACCCTTGATTTTCAGGTATTGCTGCATCATTGGGGTGTGTGAATTTCTGAGATCGTCTGTGCTCACTGATAAATCGCTCGAAAAATAACTTTAAACCACTTTTATACAAGCAGCTATGTGATGAATGAGCCCGTCTAGAGTCTCGTAAGGTCTGGCGGGATCTATTGCAATCCATGTTGTCAGTATAGGTTTTAGTATAACTTTTGGTGTAAGATCTCTAGCGCCTTATCGCGCATGGCTGCAGGTGATCAAAAACCTATACTTATTTTGACTGAACCCTTCATCAATGGCGGCGGAGGCCATCGTTCCAATAAGTTCATGGACCAAATCATGCAGAATAACAAACAAGGCAACAAGCCACTATCGGCTAGGGCCATTGAGACGATGCGGCCTGGCGATAAAGTTAAGGTCGACACTGGAGAAAATACTGGCCTGCGTGTGACCTGTGGGTCTACCGGTGCCAGGTCGTTCATCTATCGCTACCGTAGTCCCGAGACGGGCAAGCTAACTCAAGTCAAGATAGGACGCTACCCTTCGATGAGTCTGGCAGAGGCTCGTCTAGAGCTTGCTCGGATGAAAGATTTGCGACGAGACGGTGTCTGCATTCGTGCCGAAGCTCAGCGAGAACAAGCACGTCAGAGTGTAGCGGATGAGCAGATGAAACAGGCGGCAGAGGTGGCAGCGTTTACTGTTCGCGACCTAATTGATCTGTACTTAACTGAAGTGATTGAGGATCGAGTGGTTGTAGATCACCGCACTGGATCAAAGAGACGCATTCCTGGTGCACGAAAACCTAAGGGACAGGCGGAGACGCGGCGTACGCTATACGGTGATGTTGAGCGCGTCTTGGGAAACCGAAGCGCCGCAGAGCTTCGGCGCAAGCATGTTGTAGAGATGGTAAAAGGCATTCTTGACCGGGGTGCGAACGTTCAGGCAGGGAATGTATTGCGTGAGCTCACTGCCGCCTACGAGTATGCGATTGGCTTGGGCAAGTTCGATGACGATTTTGCGAATCCGGCTTTGTTGGCAAAAGCGAGCTTGAAGCAAGCTAGGGTGCGGCTTACATCGGTTCGGGGCAAGCGGGTACTGTCTGATGCGGAGTTGAAGGCAGTGCTAGCCTGGCTGCCGGGCTCTGGATTCTCGGTAACACAGAAAAACGTTATCCGCCTGACTCTGTGGACGGGGGCTCGCACGGGAGAGGTCTGCCAGGCGCGTTGGTCAGACGTAGATCTTGATCTAGCAGTTTGGCACATGCGTGACTCTAAGAACGGAGCTGAGCGGTATGTGCAGTTGCCGAGTCAAGCTGTTGCCTTTCTTCGTCAGCTTCGTTTGAGCACAAAGACCTATTTGTTTCCCTCCACACGGACGGGCTTGCCGATCCAGCAGAAGTCTCTTACCGAGACAAAATGGTATTTGAGGAATTCTGCCAAGGCTCGAAGCGGCACCTACTTTAAGCCCTGCCAAATCTGGCTCGATAGCATTCCTGACTGGTCTCCACATGACCTGCGCCGTACCGTTCGTACGGGATTGTCCCGTATAGGTTGCCGCAATGAGGTTGCTGAGGCAGTCCTTGGGCATTCAAGAAAGGGTATTGAGGGGACGTATGATTTGCACAACTATGAAGCCGAGTGCCGTGAGTGGCTACAGAGATGGTCTGATCATCTTGAAACCCTTGACGGTGGGGCGCAGTCTTAATGGGTGTTCTTGCCGGCCTATCTGCGTGCGCCCTATTTGGTTTAAACCAAAGTGATGGGGAGCTTTACAGCTAAGAAAGTTCGGTCTCTGATGAAAGAAGGTTCACCGGGACGCTATAGCGATGGTGAAGGTCTATATCTGATGGTGCCCAAAGTAGGCGCACCATACTGGATGCTTCGCTACACAATTGCCGGAAAACGGCGCGTTAGGTATGTGTGTACAAATTTCCCTGGCTGAAGCGCGAGAGAAAGCTATTGAGGCCAAAAAGGCCGTTCGCAGTGGTGTAGACGCGATTGAAGAGCGAAAAGTGAGGGGCAAGCTACCCTCAGAACCATTAGTGATCTCTTCGGCGACTGGTGCCAAGATCCGGAGAAACGCCTTAAGCACCCTAATATTCCAAAGCGAACGCCCCCGATAGAAGGCGCGACTTCTTTTGTAAAGATTCGCTTTGGACAGCGTTACCCCAATGGACTTGCGTGCCATCGTCAGGAAGGTGGCCTGCAGCGGCCGACCACCGTAAACGACACGCTGATGTACCTGAAGCAACTGTTTAATCAGCCCATCAAGCTGAGGCTACTTACCTACAATCCAGCAGCAGCGTTCATCGTGCATGACCTTTTTCGTACCTGCCGCAGTTTGTTGTCTGCTGCCGGCGTGCCAGGGCATGTTGCGGAGCGCTGCCTGAACCACAAGCTGAAGGGGGTCGAAGGAATCTATGACCGCTATGATTACTTCGACGAGCGAAAAAAGGCCTTGGCCAAAGTGGCAGAGTTGGTCGCGCCGTCAATTAATGGCGCTTCTGGTTAACCGTCCTTTGTTGCGCTCTGAATCTATTTCTACCGGAATTGGCGCATTCAGAGACGGCGTTCCGCTAAAAAGTCCTGTATTAATCTGAAATTATTAATAAAAACAAATTAAAGGTATCTTGTTACCCACAGTATTACCCACAAAAAATCGGGTATCCGGATTAAGTGGTTGATAGGGATTGCCTGCTCGTACGACAGCTTAATCCTCCCAAAAGGTTGATAGATCAACACCGAAGTTCTTCTCGACATCTGGCAAGCTCCTACTGTAGGTCGTGATCGCCCTGCCCATGAAAGGTGATTCCTTTGTCTTCTGGGAAATCTTCTTGTGCTTGGTGGTGTAAAGCATCCGGGCTCTCATCACTTCAAATGAATAGCCTCTGCCATCGCGATTCTTATCCTTGGCCAAGCGGTTGATTGACTCCGTGAAGGCATTGGTGATTGGGATATCGGTCTCGAAGTAGGTCATCATCTCTTCGTGCCAATTACTTACGGCTTTTACAAGATCCTTCCAGACCTCCTTCTGCCCTGGAGGGATTTCGTCGATCCACCGAGCCAGCGCCCTTTCTGCATCACGCCGATTGATACAGTCCCAGATATGGTAGAAACGTTCCTTATGGTCGTAAGCTGACAGGAGTTGTGGGAAAGCGCCTGTCCAAGTTTCCATGATAAGACGTTCGTGGTCAGAAATGTCATGAGCCCGTTTGAGCAGGATCTTCCGATCACCTTTGAGGGTCCGTCGCTGGCCGGCTGTCAGTTCATTCCTAAGTCCCTTTCGGATCTTCTCCAAAGCATCGTTGGCCATACGTACGACATGGAACTTATCGACCACAATGCGAGCGTGTGGAAGCACCATTTGGACTGCGTTCCGGTAGGGCTTCCACATATCCATGCTTACAACTTCTACCTTGTGGCCGTCCTTTATTTCCGTGAGCCGCCGAATCACCGCATCTTGTTGGCGACCGGGTAGCAAGTCCAGCAGGGTACGCTCCTCCAGGTTGGTCAGTATGCAGCGGTAACGGCGATTTAAGTAAAGCTCATCGATGCCCAAGTAGCGGGGTGTTTCGAAGCGATGCCAGGCCGCCAAAAGCTCGGCCTTCTTCCGGAAGATCTCGCGAACAGTCTTTTCATCGAGGCCCGTAGTGTCGGCTACATAGGCATAGGGATGATTGAAGGCCTCTTTCTCGACGTAACGGTACAAACGCCGCGTCATGCGGTGGTCATCCACCATTTCTGGGAGCGAAGGGCGGAATGTCTTGTCGCAGGCTCGACAGGAGTAGCGACGACGCATCAGCCAGAGGGTGACTCGTTTTCCGTGGACAGGCAGATCGCGGTAAGCGACATCTCGCTTGCCAAATCTGACGGACTCGCCCACGGTACCGCACTCCTCGCAAGCGATGGGGGCGGGAGGATCTATGTGAAAATGCAGCCCATCCTCCTTTTCCACGGCATTCAGTACCTGATATTCAGGAAGGTGTAACACGTTGTCGAGAAAATGAGACATTTCGGAGCAACGATTCCATTTGAGAACAATGAGTTCAACGAACGAGGCTTCCCTTCATTCGCGTTTGGGGTTCAGGCGTGGATGGGTCTCTTCGCCCCATAGCATGACCAGGGCGCCGGAAAGAAACATCGCAATCGCGACAAACCAGAAACCGCTGGTTACCGCTCCGGTAACGTTGGCGATAATCCCGAAGGCCAGCGCACCGATGCCGTATCCAAGGTCACGCCAGAAGCGATAGATACCAATTGCGGAGCTACGCCAGTTGGGGTGGGAAATGTCCGCAACCGCCGCGCTTAGGTTGGGGTAAAGCAGTGCCATACCGATACCGGTGACAGCTGCTGAGAAAGACCACCAGAGAACCCCGTTACCGAGCAGCATCAGGGCAACGCCACCGCCGCACAGCCACATGCCCCACACAATCGGCTTGAGGCGGCCGATGTGGTCTGACAGGCGCCCCGTCACAAACTGGGAACCACCCCATACAAACCCATAAATCCCCACAATCCAGCCAATAGCGCCGAGCCCCAGTCCTTGTTGGTACAGGTAGACCGGGTAAAACACCCAGACCAGTGCATCCACGAATTTCTCAACTAGGCCGGCCTGACTGAATGCTGCCATCCGACGATCACGCCAGCTCATGAGCGTAAAGACTTCGCGGGTGGTCGGTGTATCGGATATGTTCCCGGGCAAGCGGGCTTTGGGGCCGGTGGCCGTGCCGCTGGCATGCCGGTCGCTTTCGGCCTTCGCCCATCCATGGGTTTCCCGGATAGCGATGAGGGTCAGGACAATGGCCAGGCCAATGACGACTGCGCCAAACACAAACAGTCCCATGCGCGGCCCAAGCCCAATGGCGAGATAGCCGGTCACAATACCGGCAATGGCAACGCCCACATAACCGGAGAACTCATTCAGGCCCATGGTAAGGCCCCGTTCGTCAGCTCGGGTGATGTCCATTTTCGAGGTCTGAGTCATGGACCAGCAGAGGCCCTGGTTGACGCCCAGCAATACGGTAGCCGCCACGATCCAGGCCCACGACGGAGCCAGCAGCACCATCACAGGAATCGGAATGGCGGAGAGCCAACCGTACAAGAGTACCTTCTTACGCCCGATACGCTCAGCAAGTCGTCCGGCTACGAAATTGAGAACGCCCTTGACCAGGCCAAAGGCCACCACGAAGGACGTCAGCATCAGAAAGGAGCCTTCGGCAACGCCGAATTCCGATTCTGCAAGCGCCGGAACGACGGTTCGCATCATGCCGATAGTCAGACCAACCAAAAACACCTGACCCAGCTGATGACTGAACTGTTGCAGGTTCTCCCGGATGCCGTGTCGATAGTGGTCGTACGAAGTGGTATTGGGTTCCATACCGGCAGGCCTCTTCTCAGTCGGTTGTTATTTGTGTCCAGGCCTCGATTAGCCCATGCGCAGCCAGCTCAATGTCTTCGACCGTGGTCTCCCAACCCGTTGACAAGCGAACAGCGCCATTGGCTCGGCGGGCACTCAGCCCCATGGCCCCGAGTACCCCGCTGGGGCCTTCTTCGTCGGAGTGGCAGGCCGACCCCACCGATGCCAACACCGTCTCGCTGGCCGCAGCCAACAACGCCTTGCCCGTTACGCCTGGAAATGAGAGGTTCAATGTGTTAGGTAGGCGATGTTCAGGATGACCGTTGAGTGCGAGACCCGGTATGGCAGAACGGAGCCGCTCGTGAAGTTGATCCCGATGCCTGCGCAGCCGGTCATCGCGTGATACCAGCCGCTGGCTGGCTAATTGGGCAGCAACTCCAAGCCCGATGATCGCGGGCACATTTTCCGTACCCGGCCGGAGTCCTCGTTCATGACTGGCACCAAAGAGAACGTTACGGATGGGAGTCCCTTCCCTGACATACAGGGCGCCAATACCCTTGCTGGCCTGGAATTTGTGGCCAGCCACGGTGAGCAGGTCCACGCCGAGATCCTCGACATTGACCGGGAGTTTCCCGACGGCCTGGGCGGCGTCGGTGTGCAGCAATACGTTGCGACCTTTCAGTAAACGACTGATCGCCTCCACCGGCTGGAGGGTGCCTACTTCGTTATTCGCCAGCATGATGGGTGTCGGGTGTAACCGCGTTAGCTACGGCTTCGGCCGATACGCGACCATACTCGTCCACGGGAATAACCGTCAGTGCCCACCCCTGACTCTCCAGATAACGAGCCGGCGCCATCACAGCCGGGTGCTCCACCGCGCTGATTATCAGGTGCCTTTTATCGGCGGCGGCCCTGGCAACGCCCAACAGGGCCAGGTTATTGGCTTCCGTCGCACAGCCCGTAAAGATGAGTTCTTCAGGATCACCGCCAATCAGGTTGGCTAACGCCAGCCGAGCGCCGGCAATTGCCGTGGCAGCGGTCTGACCGGGGGAATAGCTGGAAGAGGGGTTTCCGTACACCTTCCTGAGAGCGTCACTCATGGCATCAGCAACTTCCACGGCCACGGGGGTGGTTGCGTTGTGATCAAGATAAATCGGGTTTGGCATACTGGTGATCCTTTATGACGACCTGGTCGGGGCCACTGGCAAAGAGGCTCGGCTCAAACGCATCCAGAGTATCGACAGCGTAACGATTCCAATGGGCGCCAGCATCAGCAAATTCATCGTTTCCCAACCCAGATGATGCAAAAGCGTGCCGGACATCAGCGAGCCCACGGTGACCATGGCAAAAATCACCAGGTCGTTGACGCCTTGAACCTTGCCTCGTTCGGCTTCGGTGTGCAGGGTGGCAAGCAGAGTGCTGCTGCCAATAAACAGGAGGTTCCAGCCGACACCCAGAAGGAACAGCGCTACCCAGAAATGAACAAGGCTGGCACCTGAGAGGGCGGTCACGGCAGTGCCCACCAGAATCAGACAGCCAGCCGTCAGAATGCGGCCCAGGCCGAAACGGGCAATTAAATTGCCAGTGAAAAATGAGGGTGCGTACATGCCCAATACATGCCACTGCATAATGAAGGCAACCTGATCCATCTCGAACTCCCGAGCCCTCATGGCCAATGGCGTAGCGGTCATTACCAGAATCATGATGGCGTACCCTATGGCACCTGCCGCCAGTGCGACGATGAAAGCGGGGCTACGGGCAATGGTGCTCAAGGGGCGGGTGCTTTCCCCTTTATGAGGCTCCCCTATATAAGGCACTTTCAGTTGGCTGAGCAGGACAATCGCCACCAACGCCAGAGCGGCAATGATCAGATAGGGGCCGCCAGAGGGAACAGCCGGGGCCAGATCGCCCATAACACTGGCATTCCAGGGCCCCAGAAACGCGGCAATTACGCCACCGGCCAGAACGAAGGAAATGGCCCGACTGCGGAACGACGGGCTCGCTACATCCAGCGCCGCGAAACGGTAATACATGGCGAAGCCCTGATACAGCCCCAGCAGCAGGCTGCCCAGGCAGAACACCGCAAACGACTGGATGGCAATGCCGGCAAAACTCAGCACACCTCCGCCGGCTCCGCCCAGGGCTGCACCGACAATGAATCCCCGGCGTCGACCCACTTTTTTCATGAACAATGACGCCGGCAGGGTGGAGATCACCGTGCCCAGCATCATGATGGCGATCGGCAGCGTGGCCAGGCCGGGATCGGGGCTCAGCTGCTGCCCGACCACGCCGCTCAGGGTCATCACAGTAATCGCGGCGACCATGAACATCACCTGGCTGATCACCAGGATGGCAACGTTGCGTTTTTCCAGCTGGTACATGCCCTGGGAGTGACTCATGGCTCAGAACACCAGTACTTTGTCAGCGGCCATGGTCACATCCGCCAGTTCATCCATGGTGCTGCGCTGGGCATCCTTGACGATTTCTTCCTCAGAAATGCCCCGGGCATCCATGCAGGTGCCGCACAGTAAGACTTTCCCCTTTAAAGCTGCCCGCTTGATCATGCGTTCGGCATTGTAGAAACCGTCCGGGGTTTTCTGGCCGGTCTTGGCACCTGACACCGCATCGCCCATCAGAAAAACCGTGACCTCACAGTCTTTCTTGATCAGGGCATGAGTCATACGCAAACCGTTGTAGAGGCGCTCGGTTCCATAGGGAGGGTCGTTAATCAGGATCAGGGCTTTCATGGGTGTGGCTCCTTTCAAAAATTGACTTGCAAACATTCTATTGTTTATTAGAATAAATGAAAGAGTTGGGCTGTCAAGCAAACGCCCATCGCCTGATTGAAATGAGGTAGCAACATGGCATCCCGGCAAGATCTTCTGGACACTCTGGCTCAGGTTGGCAAAGCGCTGGGTAGCGGGCATCGGTTGGCGCTGCTGGAGCGTCTGGCCCAGTCCGAAGCGTCAGTGGAGACGCTGGCAAACACGGCAGAGCTGACCGTGGGTAATGCTTCGGCACACCTACAACACCTGCGCAGGGCCGGACTTGTCACCGCAACCCGCTCGGGCAAGCAGGTGATATACCGGCTGACGGACGAACGCATCGTGACGCTGATGAGCCTGCTGCGGGAAGTGGCGGAAACCAACCTGGCGGAGATGGAACGTCTGGTCAGTCGGCTGTTCGGCTCTGACGATCCGAACGACACCCTGGAAGCTGTCTCGCGGGACGATCTGCTTGCCGGCTTGCGGGAAGGATCGGTCGCGCTATTGGATGTCCGGCCCCACGAAGAATTCCAGGCGGGCCATCTGCCCGATGCCATCAACATCCCCTTGGACGAGCTGGAAACCATGCTTGACGCGTTGCCCAGGGATCGGGATATCGTTGCCTATTGCCGTGGTCCCTACTGTGTGCTGTCCCATGAAGCGGTAGAACGCCTACGCAAGCTTGGCTTCCGGGTGCGCCGGTTTGATGAAGGGTTTCCGGAATGGAAGGCAGCGGGCTTGCCGGTCCAGTGAGGAGGACGATTCATGTCAAATTTCATCCTGGCCAATGAGCCGGCGATACGGATTCTGGGGTTTGTCTCGGTGCTGAGCCTGATGGCGCTTTGGGAGATCCTTGCTACTAGGCGCCCTCAAACTCTCAAACGCCTTGCACGTTGGCCCGGCAATCTCGGTATCGTGGTTCTGGACACTCTGGCTGTTCGTCTGCTTTTCCCTCTGGCCGCCGTTGGCGCGGCGATCTATGCCTCCGAACACGGGTGGGGTTTGCTGAACCTGGTCTCAATGCCGGGCTGGGTGACGGTGGTTCTCGCCATTCTTGTGCTGGACCTGGCGATCTATTTCCAGCACAGGATCTTCCATGCCGTTCCCTGGCTCTGGCGACTGCATCGCATGCATCACGCGGATCTGGAATTTGATGTAACCACTGGTTTGCGCTTCCATCCGTTTGAGATTCTGCTGTCCATGGCCATCAAAATGGCGGTTGTGGTAGTCATTGGTGCCCCTGCACTGGCTGTGGTTGTGTTTGAGGTGCTTCTGAACGCAACGTCACTGTTCAATCACGGGAATGTCCGTCTTCCGCAGAGGGTCGATCGCTGGTTACGACTGCTTCTGGTCACACCGGACATGCACCGGGTCCATCACTCGGCCATTCAGCGTGAAACTGACAGCAACTTCGGTTTCAGCGTGCCCTGGTGGGACCGGCTTTTCGGAACCTACCGCGCCCAGCCTGAAAAGGGGCATCTCGGCATGACGATCGGGATTGAAGATTTCCGCTCCGAACACGATCTGCGTCTGGACCAGCTGCTGATACAACCCTTCCGTCACACCGAAAGGCGTCCAAAATCAATAGTCTGGAAGAACAGCGAGCGGTAGCGTGGAAGGCGTCAGTTGAGGCGTTTGACGGTGATTCAAGACTAGCAGAATCCTGGCTAAACGAACCGATTAAGGCTCTCGGGAACGAGAAGCCGATCAACCTGACAAGGACTGCAAACGCTTAAAAAAGCTAACTTGCGAACCATGATGAGCATGAACTAACCATGGCGCTCCTGCAAACGAGCCCGATTGACCACTGAAAAGAGATCCACCATGAAACACCTACTGACTATTCTGGCCACACTGATTCTAATCCCGGCAACCGCACTGGCGGCCCCGGACACCGGTTTCTGGGAGTTCTGCAATTCCATAATGTCCGGCATGGGCTGGATGATGCTACCCATGATGATCATGCCACTGCTGTTGATCACCCTATTGGTGCTGGCAGTTCTGGCATTGATCAAATACCTTCGGGGCAAATGATCCGTTTTGGCCGATCCGGAAAAGCGCGGTAAGCCAATAAAGACACTGATCTTGGGAATTACTGATGCCTGACCTGGCAACCTGGGGCACGATGGCCGCATTTCTCCTCTTCCTGCACGGAACTGCGCTTGACAACACTGCCTCCTGCAACCAATCTAATGAATGTTAGAACGAATGTTGGTCAATGTAACCTATATTGATCAATGCCTGAAGAATTCACCGGACACTCTGTGACCAGACGGTTCCAACAATCAGGAGAACACCATGACTTTTACAAAAACAATCACCGGCTCGCTTCTTGCGGTAGCTCTGGCCCTCCCGGCCATGGCGGCGGAAACACCTTACAAGGGTGATGGCCATATCATGATCACTCCCGATGAGCTTGAATGGGGCCCGGTCGGCTCCATGGCGGGTAATGCGAAAATCGCCGTGATTGAGGGCGATCTTTCCAAAAATATCCCCTCACTTTCCGGCTCAAGCTGCCAGCCAACTACACTCTGGACCCTCACATTCACCCTGCCTATGAGCGGGTGACCGTGCTTTCCGGCACACTGAATTTTGGCCATGGCAAAACCTTCAACGCCGGCGAAACCCAGGCGCTCACACCGGGTAGCGTTGCTATCATGGCGCCAGGCGAGCCCATGTTCGGCCAGACCGGAAATGAAGAGATGGTTATCCAGCTGCATGGCACCGGCCCCTGGGGAATTGAATATATCAACCCCGAACACGATCCCCGCAAATAGCCTACAAAGCTGAACGGGGCGGCCCACTTTGTGGTCGCCCTTGCCGGGCACTGGCACCGATAAGAGCAAAGTAGTTACAGGAGATCAGCACGAAAATGACATCCAGACAGGATCTGTTCGATACCCTGGCCCAGGTTGCCAAGGCTCTTGGAAGTGGCCACCGCCTCATGCTGCTGGAGCGTATTGCCCAGGGCGAGGCCTCCGTGGAAGCCCTCGCCAGCGACGCCGACCTAACGGTGGGGAACGCCTCTGCACATCTTCAACATCTGCGCAGAGCCGGGCTGGTGACGGCCACGCGCTGCGGCAAACAGATGCTTTACCGGCTCACTGATCAGCGGATTGTGACGCTGATGGGCCTCATGAGGGAGGTCGCTGAAACCAACCTTGCGGAAATGGAACGCCTGGTCAGCCGGATGTATCCAGACGATAACCCGGATGGCACTCTGGAAGCCATCTCCCGGGAGGAACTGCTTGCCGGTCTGAACAGCGGCAAAGTCGCGTTACTTGATGTGCGCCAGGAAGAGGAGTTTAAGGCAGGGCATCTGCCCACCGCCATCAACATTCCGCTGGAGCAGCTTGAGTCCATGCTGAACAAACTGCCCAGGGACCGGGAAATTATCGCCTACTGCCGCGGCCCCTATTGCGTGCTGTCCCACGAGGCGGTTCAGCGCCTGAGAAAACTGGGCTACCACGTGCGACGTTTTGACGAGGGCTTTCCGGAATGGAAAGCAGCCGGACTACCGACTCATTAATTCAAGGCATTGCTGTGACCGACACACTGGCCGTGCGGTTGGTATTTCCCGTGGCGGCGGCTGGGACTGCCTTCATGGCGTTGGAAAACGGTTGGGGGTTGCTGAACCTGGTGCCACTGCCAAGCTGGCTTGCGGTGATTGTATCGATACTGGTGCTGGACGCAGCCATCTACTTTCAGCACCGGCTGTTCCACGCCGTGCCTTGGCTCTGGCGCCTGCACCGGGTCCATCACTCGGGCATTCATCGTGAAACTGACAACTTCGGCTTCAGCGTGCCCTGGTGGGCCCAGCTGCTGATACAACCCTTCCGTTACACCGAAAGGCGTCCAAAACACATAGGGCCTCATCATGACACCGGAACAGTATGATCATTGGTATGCCAGTGGCCGTGGTCAGTGGATCGGTGAGACAGAATTCACCCTGCTGGTATCGGAGCTGGACTGCCAACACGGGAATAAGGTGCTTGATGTTGGCTGTGGGACGGGCTGGTTTACCCGCCGGATATCAGACTTGCCGCAATCGCCATCAGTGACAGGTGTGGACATTGATGATGAAGCTCTGGCGTATGCCAGAGGTCAGGATTCAAAAACTTGCTACCTGCCAGGCAATGCCACGCAGTTACCATTTGCGGACGACAGCTTTGACCGAGTGATGTCTGTTACCGCCCTCTGTTTCGTTCTGGAATGGCCGCAAGCGTTGAGTGAGATTGTTCGGGTTACCCGGGGCCGATTCGTCATAGGGCTACTAAACCGTCACAGCCTGTTATGGCACCACAAGGGCCGGGGCAACAACCAGAGTGCTTATCAAGGAGCACACTGGCACACACGTCGTGAGCTACGTGAAACGCTGGATTCACTTCCGGTTCGGAACGTCCATTTCCGAACCGCGATCTGGCTTCCAGAGGGACGCGTGATAGCCCGAACGCTTGAAGCATGCCTGCCGCACCGTCTTCCCCTTGGTGGATTCTTGCTGGTTGCTGGGGACAAAGTGTGACAACCGGGCGGTTCACGACCCGATCATCGTGCCTCCAATAGCCATGACCGCCACAACGCCCCAAGCCGGCATCTTCCATACGCTCAGTAACAAGAAACCCATCAGCGCCAATTAAAGTCCACTCGTCAGAAAGTGGAATGACAAAGGCCTTAAGGCAACAGCTTATTTGTTGTTGCCGACCAGAAAATCCGCAGAGAAAGCAGTTTGTTCATGCATTAGTCACACACCGAATACACCACTTAATCCGGATACCCAAAAAATCTTACTTGGGAGAGTGCTCATCAAGAGCAGGGGCTATGGCTATAAGTCTCTATTCGCAGTAGTAAGGCATTTCAATAAAAAAGTAGCTTGTTATTAAATTTTAGCTGCATATACATGTAATAATTCATGATGATTTTACATAAATCACTTTTGTAAACCACCGCACTGGCGGTGCCTCTCTAGTGCACCCCTAAATCGTTTTGAAGATAGGCGTCAAAAGAGGTATTCGGTTTGCTCACGGTAAGAAATACGGGCAAAGGGCTGGCCTGAAACCAGCCCTCCGTTCTTTTATTTGACTAAAGCATCCTCTTCAGTTGCCCGTAATCCCCCCCAGTACGAAGTACCAAGGTGATATCGTTGTCATTCCGGTTGCGGAAGAACCAGCCATGATTACCTGTAAACGCGGCAACAAGCTGGCCTTCATCTTCAGGTACGCCGCGACCTTTCTCATAAGAGACGGACTGGCCACCACCATCGCCATGGGTGTCGTAATTGACGGGGCCGCCTTCAGAGGCCCAGTAGAACTTCGCCACGGCACCTTCCTCCATAGTGAGCTTGAACTCTGTGCCTTCACCCGGAGTCAGTACTATACGAATTTCATCCTGCCAATTTGGTTTTGTTTGTGTGGGTTCTGGTGCTGGTTGGCTCTCGACTTTTGCAATCTTGGGCTCCGGAGCCGCTTTCTGGAGAGGCTCTGTAACAGTGGGTTCCACCGTTTCCGTTGCCGGTTGATCTGCTGAGGATTGAATGGCCACCATCTGGGCAGCCTCGTCTGCGGCGGCCTCTTCGGCGAGCTGCTCCTTGATTTCCCCCATCTCAGTCAGTCCAAGAAGGCGCCCTGCGCCGGTCGGATCCAGGGCGTACTCAGAGGGCATGACGACTGTCACCAACAAAGCCAGCGCCACGATTGCAGCAATGATCGTTGATCGAACCAGTTTGGCCGTACTCGGCAATTCTTCTCGTTTGGGTATATCGGTGTTGTACATCGTGAATCTCCAGAATTAGGCGAAAAAGTAACCGGTGAGTTGGTAACCGAAGAGCAGGAAGCCTGCGCTCATCATCGCCACGTTGGCGGTATAAGCGTGGCGGAAAAAGCCGTCGGTTTTGCGCCAGAAGCTGATGGCAATCAGGATCATGGCCAGGGCGATGAGTTGTCCGATTTCCACGCCCACGTTGAAGGCAAGGAGGTTCGGAATCAGACCGTCTGGCGAGATATCGTATTCGATGATCTTGGTGGACAGCCCAAAGCCGTGGAAGAACCCGAAAATGAGGGTGGCGGCCTTGGTGTTGGGCTGGAAGCCAAACCAGCGCTGATAGGCTCCAATATTGTCCAGTGCCTTATACACAATGGACAGACCAATAATCGCATCAATGATGTAGCTGTTGATGCCGACGTTGAAGTAAACACCCAGCAGCATCGTGGTGGAATGCCCCAGCGCAAACAGGCTCACGTAGATGGCAATGTGCTGCATGCGGTAGAGGAAGAAAATCACGCCCAGCAGAAACAGCAGGTGGTCATATCCGGTGACCATGTGTTTGGCCCCGAGGTAAGTGAACGCGATGAGATTTACACCAGTGATTTCCTGAATGTACCCCTTGTCGCCTTGAGCGACCGCATGGGCTAGCACATCGGTACTCAGACTGAGTAATCCCAGTGTCAGAAATATCCAGAAGAGACGACTGCCTGTTTGCGCCATGGACGCATTACGGCAATCGTCAAGCAAGCTTGACAACATAAAGACTCCAATCGAATTTGTTTTCCAGAGCCGCACAGGCGGCGAGAATCAAACAGAAAGGAGTGTTTTTGGCGGGCGTTCAAGCCGGTAGCGCAAGCTGCGGGGGGAGTCGCCGGCAAATGGAGCAGATTGCCGAAGAGTGATAGATATTGAGGAAACATCTGGAATCCTCAGTTGGTCCACGGTTTCATGGGTGTGATTACCAGCATCGTGATGCGAGGGCGCATCAGCCTCTTCATCATCGAAACTGTGGCTGTGCCCATGCCCACCATGATTGTCTGAATGGACGCCGTGCTGCGATTCCAAATCGCTGGCCAGCTCAACGGCACCGTGAGAGAAAGCTTCACCGATCATCGACAGCGATAGTCCCGTCAATGCGAACAGCATGACGAGCATCGGAAGCAGTTTTCTACGGTGACTGGCCAGAATTATCATTCTTTGTGCGCTGATCTGCCTGTTGGATTTCCACGGAGCCAAAAGATAACATCCCCCCATGGAGGATAGGAATTAAAAATGGTAAATAATCATACGCATCAATCGCACCCGAACATCATCAAACGCCTAAAGCGGGCCAACGGCCACCTTGTAAGCGTGATTGGCATGATTGAAGGCGGAAAACCTTGTCTTGAACTGGCGCAGCAACTTCACGCTGTCGAGAAAGCCATTCAACAGGCCAAACGGGTGCTAGTGCAGGATCACATTGAGCATTGCCTCGACGATGCCATCGGGGCGCTGGAGCCGGATCAGCAACGGCGCGTCGATGAATTCAAGGCAATCGCGCGGTATCTTTGACCCCCGCCATTTTGGCGTGTCGTTCAAAAGGTGCAACGACCACGACGGCACCGACAATATTTTACAAACCATCATCGCCAGCGCCAGACCCACCACTATGAGTGTTCTGGTTTCGCCGGGGCGCTTCTGATTTTGACTGATCCCCCCCGGGGGGATAGACTGCTGCTGCGGTCAGTTGATTAGCACAACCATTTGCCCCTGGCCATGTATCTGGTGCGCCATGCTTGTAATTCTGAGAAACCGAACGTATCGCCATTTGTTTTTCGCACAGGTCGTTGCCCTTCTTGGCACAGGTCTGGCGACGGTCGCCTTGAGCCTGTTGGCGTTTGACCTGGCTGGAGACAAGGCAGGCCAGATACTTGGCACGGCGATGGCTATCAAAATGATTGCTTATGTTTTGATCGCCCCGCTGGCATCAGCGCTCGCCGAAAATGTGCCCCGGCGGGTTCTTCTGGTGTCGTTGGATCTGGTTCGGGGCGCTACCGCCTTGGCTTTGCCTTTCGTAACGGAAATCTGGGAAGTGTACGTATTGATCGCGGTACTCCAGTCCGCGTCGGCGGCGTTCACGCCAACCTTCCAGTCCACCATTCCTGACATTCTTCCGGATGAAGACGATTACACGAAAGCTCTTTCTCTCTCCCGGTTGGCCTACGACCTGGAAAACCTGATCAGCCCCGCAATCGCTGCACTGATTCTACTGGTCACTAGCTGGCAGGGGCTGTTTTCCGGCACGGTGATCGGTTTTATTGCATCGGCTTTGCTCGTTGTTTCGGTGACGCTTCCAAAGGCAACTTCCGAAGAAAGAAAGAAGCGTTTTATCGAACGCGCAAAGCAGGGGTTTCGGGTGTTTCTGGTCACACCCCGACTCAGAGGCGTTATGGCTCTGAATGTCGTGGTGAGTCTGGCTGGTGCGATGGTTATCGTGAATACCGTGGTGTGGGTACAAGGCGAATTCGGTTTGACTGAACAGCATACCGCACTCGCCTTTGCAGCCTTTGGCGCTGGCTCCATGCTGGCCGCGCTGGCATTGCCGGCGTTGCTTAAGCGTTGGGCAGACCGTCAGGTTATGTTGACCGGCGCAACGATACTTATTGTCGGGATGCTGATGGCTCTCCCGGTTAAGGGTCTGATAGGGCTGCTTCCAGTTTGGGCGCTTCTTGGCGTGGGATTTTCCACTGTGCAGACCCCGGTAGGCCGGCTTCTCACCCGTTCCTCTCACCCCGAGGATCGACCGGCTCTGTTCGCCGCTCAGTTTTCTTTGTCCCATGCCGGCTGGTTGTTCGCTTATCCAATGGCGGGTTGGCTTGGCTCGGCGGTGGGGTTGCAGGTAACGCTGGCAGTGATGACGGCTTTGGCGCTCGTGTTTTTGATTGCGGCTCGCAAGCTATGGCCAGCGGACGACCCGGTGGAAATCCGCCACATCCATGAAAATCTGCCGGAGGATCATCCTCATATAAGAGAAACCGGTGCCCGGCATACCCACCCCTACATCGTGGATTACTGGCACCGGCGTTGGCCCTGATAAAACGACCAAAGCTATGAAAATAGAGGACTGCGCAATGAAACATTTCAACCTGAAAGTGTCTGCTATCTCACTTGCCTTAGCTCTGTTTGCCGGAGGTGTGCTGGCTCAGGGCGGCGCTGCGGAAGATCTCGTGGCAGGCATGGAGCGTGCTGATATGACGTATCGGCAGTTGATGGAGGTGATGGGTGGTGCTTCAGGCATGATGCACGAAGGCATATTGCGACAGAACCCGCAAATGGTGAAAAGTGGTGCTGATATTATCTTGACTCACCCGGCACCAAGTCATCAGCCCTGGAGCATAATGCCGGAAGATAGGCAGGCAGATTTTAAATGGAGTTTAGTGTCGTTCGACAAGCTGTTGGATCAACACTCTGAAGCTACGGTCGAAGCCGCTGCAAAAAAAGACTGGCTTAAAGCCAGCCAGTCTTTGCAAGAACTGAACACCGCCTGTATCAGTTGCCACTCTATGTGGAAAGATGAAGTGAAGTAACGTTGTTGGTGCAAACATCGCAATAAATCAGGCTTGAGCTCTATATCACCTTTTGTGAATCAAGGCGTCAATCGTGTGTTCTCTCCAAATTCATAGAGGTACTCCCCATGCTCAAACGAAACCTCAAGTGCCTGCCCGAAGGGATTGGCACGAATAATTGTGGTAAGAAAACCACTGGATTGGTTGGCGCCGCTGTCAGCGGCCTGTGACGGCACTGCGGCTGCCGCCTAGCGGTCATTCAAAATAATCTCAGACATATATCACCCCTGTGAACAAAGGCGCTGAAAGTGCCTTCCCTCCAAATTCACAGAGGTATCTTCAATGCCTGAACAATGTCCCAACTGTCAATCTGTCCGGATTGGTAAGAAAAACTATGGTAAGAAAACGGCCGGTGTCGTCGGTGCATCTGCTGGCTCGTATGGCGGCTATATCGCTGCTGCAACAGGTGGTCGAGTGGGTGCGTCCATTGGGATCGCCGCTGGGCCTGTAGGTGCAGCAGTCGGTGGTATCGGTGGCGCCCTGATTGGCGCGCTGCTGGGTGGCGCAACCGGCGCTTCAGCTGGCGTGATTCTGGGCGAGGTCCTGGATGAACGTGTCTTCGACAATTACCGCTGTTTAGATTGCGGCTATTCCTTCAGCACTGATCCCGATTCCCGGGACGCCTCTCGCTAACTCGTTTTGCACATTCCATAGGAGAACAATCATGGCTCACCTTATTGAGCAGATGGCCTATGTTGGCCAAACCCCTTGGCACGGCCTGGGGAATCAACTCACTACAAATCAGCCTCTGGAAGTCTGGGCGAAACAGGCTGGTCTGGACTGGCAGATCGAAGAAAGCCCGGTGCGCTTCGTTACCAACGCCGGTGGCCCTCTTGGCGAAATCCGGGCGTATCCAGACAGCAAAGTGCTGTATCGCTCTGATACGAAGGCGCCACTGTCCGTTGTTGGCAACCGGTTCAAGGTTGTACAGCCAGAAGAGATCCTGGAGTTCTATCGGGATCTGACGGAGGTATCCGGTTTTGAATTGGATACGGCAGGCGTTTTGAAGGGTGGTCGTAAGATGTGGGCATTGGCGCGTACCGGTCAATCTGGCGTGCTGAAGGGGAATGACCAAACCAATGCCTATGTGCTTCTGGCTACAGCCTGTGATGGCACCATGGCCACAACCGCTCAATTCACCAGCATACGTGTGGTGTGCAACAACACCCTCGCGGTTGCCCTTAAAGATGCGACAGCGACTGCAGTAAAGGTGAAACACAACACGGCCTTTGATGCGAATCTGGTCAAGAAGCAGCTGGGGATCTCCGTCTCCGCCTGGGATGACTTTATGTATCGTCTCAAAACGCTGAGCGAGCGCAAGGTCAAAACCACGGAGGCCCGCAATTACTTTCTGAAGGTGTTCACGGATGATATGAAGGAGGGTGTGGGCAAAACCAACGAACGCTCTATGGCTAAAGCATTGGCGTTGTATGAAGGAGAGGGTATGGGCGCAGCTCTGGCATCATCCGATGGCACAGCCTACGGAATGCTGAGTGCTGTGACGGAATTCATCGATCACCATCGCCGAGCCAAAACTGTTGATCACCGAGTGGACTCTGCCTGGTTCGGAACCGGAGCCTCGGTTAAGAATCGGGCGCTTGAACAGGCCATGTCGCTAGTAGCTTAAAACCCACTATTTAAAACCAAAACGTCATAAAGCCCGCCGGAGCATTGCGCTCTGGTGGGCTTTTTTTATGTCTGGAGGAAACACCATGGGCATGACTGCAAAAGCAATTCAGAAGCAACGTCCAGCGCTAAGGCTGGTCTCCACCAAGGATCTCAGTCGGGATGAATGGCTGAAGGTGCGTAAGCAGGGCATTGGCAGTAGCGATGCCGCTGCCGCGATCGGCATGAACCCTTACCAGTCCCAACTCGAACTATGGATGGTGAAAACCGGCAGAGATGCTGGCCTACCCAAACCGGATTCAGACGACCCCGCTTCACCGGTCTACTGGGGCCATATCCTGGAACCGATTGTAGCTGAGCAGTACAGCCAGCAGACGGGCCGGAAGGTGCGCCGGGTGAATGCGGTACTCCAGCATCCAGATCCGGACAAGCATTGGATGCTGGCCAACCTCGATTACTCCGTAGCAGCCGACGACGAAGTGCAGATTCTCGAATGCAAAACAGCAGGGGAGTTTGGATCACGGCTATGGAAAGACGGTGTGCCGGATTACATCCAGTGCCAGGTTCAGCATCAGTTAGCCGTCACGGGTAAACAAGCCGCAGACGTTTGCGTGTTGCTGTGTGGTCAGGAGTTGAAGATCTTCCGCATTGAACGGAATGAAGAGTTCATTGATGCGCTGATTACGCTGGAGCGCCAGTTCTGGGATTTCGTTGAAACGGATACCCCGCCTCCCGCTGATGGAACCGATTCGGCAGACCGAGCGTTACGCCACCTCTACCCGGTGGATCAGGGCGAAACTCTGGACTTCAGTCAGAGCAAAGAGCTGTCCCAAGCGTTCGACGAGCTTCTGGCTATCCGGTCTGAAATGGAAACCCTGAAATCAACAGAGTCACACCTCAAACAGCGAATCCAAAGCCAGATGGGCGAGGCCTCAAAGGCCACCTTCCCAAGTGGCAGTGTTAGCTGGAAACGAAGCAAGGATTCTATGGGGTTGAATACGAAGAAGTTGCTTCAGGATCAGCCAGAGCTTCTGGAGCGGTACCCACTTACCAGGTCGGGAAGCCGGCGATTCCTCATCCAAGCATGAATACCCCCTTGGCCACCTGGGTCTGACAAGCGCCCCGTGGCCCATTTTCAGGAGATCTATCATGATCAAAGGTTTAGCGATTACGCCGCCCGTGTTGGGGCGCATCAGTATTGGTAGGGTCGTTGAGAAGGACGGCATCCGGCTGCCACAGAAAGATAATCAATTCACCATCACCTCTCAGATCCAGGAAAAGGATGGATGGCTTTTGCACCCCATGGACGAAGAGCTAAGAAAGGACGCGCCAAACGGCAAGTTGCGCACCATTCCTGTGCGCATGTTGTTCAACGAAGCGGATCTCAACCTGCGGGCTGAATACACCATGTTTGACCGGAAAAGCGGACGGCCTATGTGTGTAGGTAATGGCGATACATGCAGGCGCCTCACGCAGTCAGGAGTGCAGTCGTTGCCATGCCCCAGTCCAACGTTGTGTGAGTTCGGTAAAGGCGGGCTGTGCAAGCCCTACGGGCGTTTAAATGTGAAGGTCGGTGATGACGATGACTTGGGTACGTTCATCTTCCGCACTACGGGCTACAACAGCATACGGACACTCGCGGCCAGGCTGAGTTATTACCAGGCAGTCTCTGGTGGTTTGCTGGCGTACATGCCGTTGGAGTTGAAGCTACGGGGTAAAAGCACGACACAAAGCCACCGGACGCCAATCTACTACGTGGATTTGGTGATCAAAGAAGGAATGTCGTTGCAGGAGGCTGTGGCGAAAGCAAAGGAGAAAGCCAAGCAGATGAAAGAGGAGGGTGTTGACCAGGCTGCTCTTGATGCTGCAGCGGCAAAGGGATTTGCTAATGCAATGTTTGAGTATGATGAGGAAGAAGTCACGCAGGTCATAGACGAGTTCTTTGCAAGCGAAAAGAGCTATGTAGTCGATGAGGCTTCCTCCGTCAACTCAAAGCTTCAGGGGCGGCTCAATCACGTGGCGTCTCTATCGGTGTGATCTGGGAACAGTGAATGAAAGCATCCGGTACCCCGGATGCTTTCATTCTGCTGCCGCACCATTTTTTTGGATTTAGTTCGAGGAAGCAGCATAAATATGTCAATCTCCATGTGCGACCTTGGCCCGATGGTAGTCGCCCAAAATCTAGGCCGATTTTCTAAGGAGTTCAGTCGTCCATCTTAGCGAGAGCGATGATATCTTGGCTGATCTTCTCTGACCCCTGATCTGGCCTGATCAGGAGCCGGGCCTTTCCTTGGCGGTCAAATATATAGACCGCGCTGCTGTGGGAAACGTTGTAGTCGCTGTTTTCGTTCGGTTCGCCATAACCGAAAGTCGTCCGGTATCGTTTGGCCAGCTCGCGAAGCTGAGATTCCGTTCCTGTCAGGCCGACAATATTCTCACCGAAAAAACGGACGTATTTGTCCAGACGCTCAGGCGTATCCCGTTTGGGATCAACGCTCACGAATAACGTCAATACCTCGCCCTTAAGTTCGGGTGGCAAGCCAACGGCTGCCCGGTTTAGTGTCTGCATAGTGGTCGGGCAAATGTCCGGGCAAGAGGTAAAACCGAAAAACATCATTCTCACCTTGTCGCTATAGTCCTCTGCAGTCACCTCGTCCCCGTCACTGTTGATCAGGTTGAATTCGAGCTCGGGCATCAGACCGCTGATATCCTTGCCGTTGTAATTAATCTTGCTGTCTGAGCAACCCGCTAGAAATGCAGTCAGCATAACTGTGAAAATCGCGAAGGCGCTGAAGGCACGTTTATTGATAAAACCACAACTCATTGGGCTGGTTCCTTGGATTGTCTGGACGGTTTCGGGTATTTCCCGTCCTGGTGCATAGCACGCCGGAGTATAAGAAGAATGCCGAGGACGCTCATCATGGCCGGTGGTATGTAGGTCAGCATGCCGCCAAGAAGTTGGTCGACTTCCGGGTCCAGGGGCCAGGCACGGCCACAGACTTCGTAAACGTCGTAAACCATGTCTCTGGAAAATACGATCCATGCGCCCAGAAACATCTGGAGCACGCCTGCCGCAGCCAGAATCAGCATGCGTTTGCCATACCCCAGCGATGAGGTGATGGCGGGCGGTCGCGGGTCAAAGACCAGCCACCAGAACAGCAGGCCATCCAGCAACATGCTCCAGTTCATGATCCAGTACAGGTCCCGGCTGAGCATGGCGTCAAAATGGATTGACGGCCAGAGCCAGAAATAAATAAGCCCCACAAACAGGATCAGCGCAATCAAGGGGTACTGAAGTACCTGATACACCCATCCCACTGGCCTGAGAGTGTTTCTCAGGCCGGGACTCATTTTGGCGTACCAGAATCGCATGATCGGCAAGGGGTTCGACAGGGCGATGAGGATCGGGCCGATATGGTGAAGAATGAGATGCTGGCCGCGATGCACGAAGAACATATACTGCGCGTAGTAGTCGAAGCGGGTTTGCATGACGCCATAACAGATCATTACGCCCAGAACGAATGCGAAAATTCTCAGCGCGCCAGGCCGATCTTCATCGGGCATTCGCAGTAGGCCAACGCCGTAGAATCCCAGCACAAGCATGTAGCTCAGCACGGTCAGCGGCGAGAAGTCGTAGGGCAACAGATAGTCTAGCAGTGACATGGCATTACCGGATAAGAGTTGTCGTTCAGTTCAGCGCATCAACTTCTGACTTCACCAGGTCGTACAGTTCCTGTGGTCCCAGCTTGCTCAGCTTCTGGCCATTAACATAGAACGTTGGTGTACCCTTTATTTTGACGCTCTGAACATCGCCCATATCCTGCTTGATAATTTTATCAATGTCAGGTGAGTCGAGCTGGTCGCGAGCGAGATCTACGTCTAGCCCAGCCGATTTTGCTGCTTCCCAGGCCGCTTTCACTTTCGGGTCATCATGCCATTGGGGCTGTGATTTCACGACTGCATCAAGCACGGGTTTGTAGACACTCTGCATGCGCGCTGTCTCAAGAATTCTCACGGCTTCTTCCGAACCGCCGTGAAACAGTACATAGCGCAATACCAGGCGCACGTCGTCAGGGTATTCGGCGAGAATCTCCTTTACGTAGGGGTACATGGCCCGACAGCCCTCGCAGGAGGGATCAAAGAACTCAACGATTGTGACCGGGGCGTTTTCCGGACCAATAACCGGCGAATAGTCTCTCACCAGAGGAGTGTTATCGGCCTTGGTGTTCTGAGTGGTGGTCTCCTTAGCATCCTGGGGGCGCTCATAGAACATAAAGGCCGCGCTGAATGGAATTAGGCTTAATGCAATGAGGCCCAGAGCGAGCGTGCGGTTTTGCATGTGAGAACTCCAAAGGTCTTATGTGTATCTGTATTTTGAGCATTAAATGGTTGAACGAATTGGCAGTAACTTACTGGGCACCCATTTGAGGTAGAACATCATCCCAAACAGCTCTACCAGTGACTGCAACACAATGACGATGACAGCCGCGTTCCAAACTTCGGGCAGTGACAGTGCCAGTGGCAGAACCACGAAGGAGTTCCGCGTCCCGAGGCTGAAAATAACGGTACGTCCGGTTTCCAATGGCAACCTGAAAAGCCTACTCAAACCCTGGCCAACCCGAGCCGCAGCTAACAGATAAGCCGGGAACAGAATCATTAATATCCAGACAATCCGACCTGTGGCGGAAATCTGACTGACCTGTGTCATCGAGATCAGGAACAATACGGCCGTCAGCAAGGGAACGGGCATCAAGCCCATCACATTGATGAACCGACTGGCGCCCGCGGAGCATTCGGCCCATTTCTGGGTCAGTAATGAGAGGACGAGCGGGACCATGATCAGACCCATAAAGGCCGGTAGTAAGTGTCTCCACAGGTTAAGGTCTACAGCGGATTGTTCGCCAATGAACAACCAGAGGTACAGTGGCAATAAAGCAACTTGGGCAATCAGTAGCACTGGCGTTGCGGCGATAGCACGAGTGCTGTCGCCCTTACCAAGGTGGGTGAAGGTCACGAACCAGTCAGTGCAGGGCATTAGCAGCACAAGTAGCACGCCCATCCGCAGTGCATCGTTGTCTGGCAGAGTAAGTAGCATCAGGCCGATGATTGCGGGCATCACCAGAAAGTTCCCTGTGAGCAGGGTTGCCATGAAACGGCGATCCCGGAATACTTCAGAAAGACGGGTCAGGGGTGTTTGGGTGAAAGTCGCATAGAGCAGAGAGCCCAGCAGCGCCCAGACCAGATATTCAGGAGCCATGGTGCCGGGGGAGGTTTTCCAGCCCACTATTATTCCAACAATGACGGCGATGAGGTACGCCCAAACTTGATGGCGCTCAATCATGTCTCGCATGGTGCCCTCGGGCCTTGGGGGATCACCACTCATCTGAATTCTGCATGATGAGGTAAGTCACGTATCACACCTTTTAACCATGGCCATAGGTTTTGGAATCCTTGTGCACGTGGTCAGGGTGCTCAAACTCCAGTGTTGAATGAGTTATGTTGAATTCCTGGTCCAGAGTCTGTTTTACCTTGCGCTTGATGTTCTCGAGCTCATTCCATGCGTTTTTGCCAACGATCACATGGCAATCCAGCGACGCATCATGTTCGCCCATCTGCCAAAAACGCACGTGATGCAGGTCGACAACGCCCTCGATTTTCGTCACGGCCGAGATGACGGAATCAGTATCGATATCCACCGGGCTAGCCAACATGAGTGTTCTTATGGTTCCGCCAATTTCTGTCAGGCCCAGGTAAAGAATATAGCCGGCAATGCCAATGGTGATGGCAGGATCAACCCAGCGCATGTCATAGAGTAGAATAAGGGCTCCGCCAATAACTACCGCTATCGACGCAAGAGCGTCTGACAGGTTGTGAAGGAACAGCGCACGGATATTGACGCTATCTTTTTGCATCGAGTATGTAAGCAAAACGGTCAATGCGTCCACCACCAGGGCAATGCTGCCAAGCCACACTACCCACCATCCCTTGACTTCTGGCGGGTCAATAAATCTCATGCCACCTTCGTAGATCAGGTAGAGTCCGATCATGATCAATGTGGTGTAGTTTATGAGGGCCGCAACCACCTCAATTCTCCCGTAACCAAAGGTCATTTTTGAGTCAGCCGGGCGACGCGCAATTTTTCGAGCTGCGAAAGCAATAACCAGCGATGCCATGTCTGAAAAATTATGTATAGCGTCGGCGATCAGCGCCAGGCTGCCGGCAAAAATACCACCCGCGATCTGGGCCAGGGTCAGGATGCCGTTTGCCCAGATGGCTACTGCTACACGTTTGTCATTGGTCTCGGGGGACAGATGAGTATGATCATGACTCATTGGATGTTCCTCGTGTGGTAGACATTAGTCATTATTTAGTCTGTCTTTTTGACAACTTCCTGATTCGTTTGCCGGGAATTTTCGGCCCTAAAGCTCGTGGCCAAAATTATGAGAGCGCCTGAGACAATGAGAATATCTGCAAGGTTGAACGCTGGCCAATGCCAGGATTGCCAATGAAAATCCAGATAATCGACAACATACCCACGAAGTATTCGGTCAATTACGTTTCCAACCGCACCTCCAAGAACCATAGAGTAAGCCAGAGCCTCCGCCGGTTGACGGGCATAACGAATTAACTTAAGCAGAACAATCGAAACAACAATTGCGATCCCAATTAGAAAATATCGTTGCCAGCCGTCACCGTTGGCAAAAAGACTGAAGGCTGCGCCAGTATTCCAAACGTGCACCCAGTTGAAGAAGGAAGTGATCTCAATGGATTGACCATAAGCCATAGATTGCTGAACAAGCCACTTGATCGCCTGATCCGCTAGCGCCAACACGGCGGAAAGGCCCAAAAAGACCCTTGTTGAGAGTTTTATGTGTTCTAAAGCCATCCAATTAACCTTTGATTTCAGGAGTGCACTTGCCGCCTTGCAGTTAAAACTCTATAGCTACTACAGAGTCAACAATTGATCTGTATTTTGAAGCGAGTCTCACAGATCTGCGAATACTCGACGGATCACGTGTTGGCCTTGTAGTAACTCTATGGTTGAACCCCCCCTCTGTCAAAACGGGGGTTAGGGGGCAAAGGCCGCCCTATTCGTAGAGTGAACAACCGCTCTCAGGTGACCAGCTTCAGTAATCGTTATGTTCGCGGAACACACTTTGCTGACCGTTGGCACGGAATGCGATGACCTGGTAATCCTCTTTCTTGCCGGTTTCCATACCGGGGCTGCCCTGGACCATGCCGGGCACTGAAAGCCCTAATGTATTGAACTGGGGGTTTTCCAGATAAGCAACAATGTCATCTGCCGGCACGTGCCCCTCAATCACCACGTCACCGATCAACGCGGTGTGGCAGGAGGCCATTTCACGTGGCACGTCATATTGCTGCTTGATCTCATTAATGTTGTCGGTTTTTACAACGGTGGTTTCAAAGTCATTGGCGTCCAGGTGTTCAACCCACGACTGGCAGCAGCTGCAACTGGGGCTCTTGTAGATTGTGATGGCCGGGCGAGATGTGTCAGCGGTGGCCTCAGAGGTCGACGATTCGGTGGGCTCATTAGCCTGTATCGCCAGCGTGGTGGCGCCCGCGCCGAGAACGATGACGGCAACACCCGTATACAGAGCAAGCTTTTTGGTCTTCATGGTAAATCCTCGATTGGTTTGGTTATGGGCAGCACAAGTCCCAGGGTCGCCTTGGCTTCCCCGGGCAATGAGTGTCGGTTCAGGGCGTTGCCCGAACGCTTAGCTGGCTTCGACGTCTTTGCCGTCCATGTGGTCGCCGCCGTGGCTCTGCATCATTTTCATGCAGGTATCGGTCATGGCTTTACGATCTTCCGGAGACATGTCAGACATCATGTTCATCATTCCCATCATGCCGTCCATTCCCTGCATGCTTTCCGAAGACGTCATGTCTTTGCCTTCGCCCTCGTGAGCAAATACAGAGAAGGTGCCAATGGTGCCGGCGAGAAAAATCGTTGTGATAGCGAGCTTGATTTTTGAATTGCGCATTTGATTCACTCCAGTTAAAGCCCCGTGATGAATGAAGGCACGGAGCTTTTTAAAAAATCGTTGTAAGAAATAACGTCAATGACTTTGCCGCGATGGGCAAAAATCCGGGTTACAGCTCAGGAGTGATGTTCTGGAGGGGGCGTAGAAGAAGTCAGGAAAGGATCCTGATAGAGGTCTGTGCGGGAGGTCAATACCGGTTGGGATCCGGTATCGGTTAAACCTATGGATTTTCCATGTAGGAGAGCGAAGCTGACGTTGACACCACATTGGCTCAACCCGCTGGCATTCGGGCAGACCATATCTGGGGCTAAGGCACAATTAGCTTCAATATCTGATGAGGAGTTGGCGTTTCCAGCCTGGGCCATCATCATGGAACCGCAATCTGTCATCTCGACACCCACCTGACTGTCCACTATGTTGACCATAGCCAACGCAGGCGCGCTTATCACCATAAGCAGTGTTAGCAGCGCAGAAATGAATTGGCGGGTCGTTGCGGTCATCCCGATCTCAAACACCAAGCAGGGAGGGTTAGAGGCTGTGACACACAGCTCGTCTATGAGTTCACTCAATGCTAGCAGTTTTTTATTTCAATGACATGATCACTTGAAAGCTTAAAGGAGTAAGTTAAATCCCCAAAGGACTGTACGCTGCTATTCGAACAGAAAAGTCCGGGCTCGCCATCGGCGAGAGCATGAATAGTGCATTCATACGGCTCCAACTGGAGCTGGGCGTCATAACGGTCACGGATAATCTTGGGGCTCAGCTCTGCACCTGAAAATAACGCATCATTCCATTGTCTTCGTGTTCCATGTTGTGACAGTGGTAGATGTAGAGGCCATCGAAACGCTCAAAGGTCATCGCCAGTTGAACGGTTTCACCCGGCATTACGAGGACCGTATCGTGCCAACCACTGTCCACCAGTCCCTGGCTCAGGCCATTCCAGCCACGGCTATGGCCTCCGGTGTCGCGCCCGATAACGTTGAACTGCAAACCGTGAACGTGCATGGGATGGGGCATTGGCGTGTTGTTCCGAAATTCCCAGATTTCCGTATCCCCCAAGCGGACTTTTTCGCCATCCGCAACCGTGGTTCCGGCAAAGCGCCGACCATTGATGGCAAAGCCCCGCATCATCGCTTGGCTTAGCTCAAACTGCCTGATCGGTGCAGAACCGGTAACGGGTATTTTTTTGCGTGCTCGGGCAAGCTCCGTCGGAAGCGGCTCGGTGATGTTATTCGATTCGGTCACCTCCAGTGTCATCAGGGTGAAACGACCGCCGTCGGGCAGGGTGGCGTTACCCCTCACCCCCATGCCGCCCATCATCCCGCGATTCATCATGCCACCGCTCATCATTCCAGCTTCATAACTGTCGCTTATAAGCTCTAATCTGCTACCGGGTCGGGAATCGGAAAGATCTACCCAGATATCAAGCCGCTGAGCTGGAGCCAGAACCGCATAGGGTTTGCTTTCCGGTTTTTTAAGAAGACCGCCATCGGCTCCGATAACCGTGACGGGGCGCCCGTCACTCCAAGCCAGCTTGTAGATGCGGGCATTGGAGCCGTTGAGAACTCGAATTCTGTATGGGCGAGCGACGATTTTCCGTGTTGTCGGGGGTGTTCCGTTGACCAATATCCGATCTCCCAGAAAACCGCGCATGCGCTCCATCATGCCCACCATTCCACCGTTGAGGTATACCAGCTCGTTGGCGCCTGCGAAGGTCCGATCCTGGAGCACCAGTAACAGTTCATTCTTACCGGCCGGCAGTCGGAGCCCCAACTCTTCGTCATCTTCAATGATCAGGAGCCCGGCAAGCCCCGCGTAACTCTGGAACCCGACACGCCCACCCTGATCGCCGTGAGCGTGGGAGTGGTACCAGAACAATCCTGCGCGGTCCAACACCTCGAATCCAACGGTCATCGTTTCGCCAGGGCGGATCGGCAGCCTTGGTTGGCCGTCTACGTCGGACGGCACATGAAGCCCGTGCCAATGCACAGTGGTGTCTTCCGGGAGCTCATTGTGAATATGGATTTTCACTGTCTGGCCTCGGCGTAGCCGAATTGTTGGGCCCAGATAGCTGTCTGGGTGTTCGGAGACGGTGTTTTTCGGACCTTTGAGCAATTCCGCCCTGTAGCGCCACACCTCGCTGGGCGTGCCTGGAAGTATGGGCACCGAGTCGGGTGTAGCATAGAGGTTCAGTTCAACATCGTATTCTTCGGGATCAAGGTCGAGCGTTCCCAATTCAGTGGCTCTTACTCCACCATCACAGCCCGTAAGCAGGAACCCCGGCGACAGCGTGAGCAGGAATCCAGTGCTGGCCATGGCTTGAAGCACTGTGCGCCGGTGGACTCTTTTGTGGCTCATCACTTGTTCCTTAGGTATTTGATCAGCGCCAGAATCGCAAGCACTAGCAGGACGATCAGAAGCAGCCAGACAACCATCATGAAGATTCCCATGCCCATCATCATATCGCCGCCCATTATACCGTCCCCCATGCGTCCGGGGCCGTAGGCAAGAGCGGAGAGAGGCAGGAAAATTCCCGTCATCAAGATGATTAGTTTCTCATAAATTTTCATTGCAATGTCTCCGGGGTTTTATCCGTTCATGAAATAAAAGGCGTGTCGAATGAGTCTTGAGCACTTGGACGGATTTTGCAATTACGAGCCGAGAAATCTCAAGCCCGAGCCTGCGCGAGCCCAACCAAATGATCTCCTCTACCTCAAGGACACAATTGTCAGGCCGCAGCTCATCATCCATGCCAAACAGTGGGGCACTCTTTTGGAAAGATCCGACATCAAATCGTGAGTCTCCGATATTGAGGCAGTTACGGCGAAGACTCGAGAGGAACTTATGTGCGGAAGTTCAGTCTCTATTTCTTAGCGGAGTAAAGCAATGCGCACTAGGGTGAGTCTTTTCTGAATGCTTGGTGACTTTGTTTATGTGGGGTATGGTTCATCCGTCGTGAGAAATACACTAACTTTTCTATAATCGGGATTTGGGCGCGATGAAGAAGCGGCTTTTGGGACTCGCAGCAATGCTGCTCGTAGCTTCTTTCCTTGGTTTACAGGGAACTGCTGCGATCTCTTTTGAGGTGGAGCCCATGGCTGAGGCTTGCGTTCTTTTGCCAAATGTCCCGGCTATGTCTGGCTGCGCCATGCTCCAGACTCCGGATGGCTGTAGCAGTACATGCATTTCTTCTTACGTTGCCAAATCTTCAATTCCGGTTTTGCCATTATTTTCGTCCTCCCCTTGCTCCAAGGATTATTCTTCTTGTTCTGGCCGTATACTGCCAGGGCCAGACCCCTTCCCTCCCAAGTATTCAGCAATATCGTGAACCGTTGATTGCCTGGTGTTCCCGCATCGAGCGACTGTCGTTTGATCTTGAGCGGTATTCGACCAAGTAGTCAGTCACTTCTAGTGGCTTTATTGCCTGATAAATACCAAAAAAAAATGGGAACTCAATTGTTATGTCATTCTGTTTGGAACACCCTGTGTGGCGCATGAACATGCTCTGTCGTCGGCTTTCGGTGACACTTTTTTTGAGTTTGACTGCAACCTTGGCACCTGCGAAAACAACGATGGATCCGGGAATTGAGGCGCTCCAGCAAAAAGTCGGCTTTACGGTGGTTGAACGATTCTCCACGCCAGCGGAGGGAGTCAACGGCTATGTAGTCAAGGATAGCGATGGAAATACTGGAGTAGTTTATGGACTTGGCGACTACGTTCTGTCTGGCGCGCTTCTGGAGGGCGACGGCAATGACTTGACACGCGAATACGTTGCACGTTATCTCACGATCCCGGCGTACGTGACAGTTGCGGGGCAAATTTCCCGAGATACTCATCTAGTGAGTGAGGGCGAGAAGGGTGCTCCCGAGATCTATGTTTTCGCGGATCCCAACTGTATTTTATGTAACAAGCTCTGGAAACTAACCCGAGGTTGGGTAGAGCAAGGAAAAGTACGGTTGCACTGGGTTATGGTTGGCTATCTCAAGCCCTCCAGCCTCGGATTCTCCGCTGCAATCATGAGCGCAAATGACCGGGCTGGAGCGCTCCAGGCATTCGAAGAGAACTTCGGCAATAGCCGCAAAGGAAGTGGAATTTCCGCGCTCACGCCCGTACCGGAAAACCTTATCGCGGCGCTTGAGCAGCACGTAAAGTGGATGGCTGAATTAGGTTTCAGTGGAACGCCGGGACTGTTGTTCAAGGACGCGAACGGCCAGTGGCAAAGTCAGGCCGGGGTGCCTGAACAGGAAGCGTTGAGAAAGGCGTTGGGGGTCAGTGAGTGATGAGTCAGTTTCCCTCTTTACTCATCGTCGGCCAGTTTCTGATGGCTGTTTTGGCAGGTTTGCTGCTCAACCTGACACCCTGCGTTCTGCCCGCGATCCCCATCAAGGTCCGGACCATCCTGCGGGAGGCGGGCAGCCGGCGATCACACCGTGTGTTCGCTGCACTGGCCTTCACGGCCGGAACGCTGGTCTTTTTCCTGACGCTGGGCGGCCTGACCGCACTGCTGCAGTGGAATTGGGGCACGTTGTTCCAGTCAACGGTATTCGTGGCCGTTCTGGTTGCGTTGATGGTCGGGTTTGCGATGGTCACTTGGCTGGACCTGCCCACCCCGGTTCCGGCGTTTGCCGCCTCGGCCCATGGCCGGCGTTACTTTGAGGCATTCGTCTCAGGGTTGATGAGCGCGGTTTTGGCCGCACCCTGTGCCGGGCCTTTCCTGGGTGGAGTTCTGGCTTTTGCCGTTACCCAGCCCGGGCCAGTAATCATGGGGATATTCGGCAGTATCGGGTTGGGTCTGTCCCTGCCCTACGCGGTGTTAATGCTCAAACCCGAATGGCTGAGCCGATTGCCCAAGGCGGGCCCCTGGACTCTGGCCATTCGAGAGGTGCTCGCGCTGGTTTTGCTGGCCGCCGCTGTCTTTTTCAGTGCGAGTCTGGTCCCTAAAGCGGTTTATCCATGGCTATGGTGGGCCTGGCTGGCACTGGTCCTCTTCTGGGGTGCCCGTCGCTTTATCAAAGGCAATGGAGGCGTGCGTGTGATCGCCGCAACGACGGCAGGCCTTGCTCTCACAGCGGCTGTAGTGTTTGCATCCCCGTTGGGGAGCGGCGAAGGCGAACTTGTCTGGCAACCTTACTCACCGAAACTCCTGACAGAAACAAGAACCCGGGGCGCACCCTATCTGCTGGAATTCACCGCGGACTGGTGTATTAACTGCAAGGTACTGGAGCGCACGGTGTATCGGGAGCCTTCTGTGGCCGCCGCCGTGCGGCGCGCCAACATGGTACCGATTCAGGTCGAAGTGACAGAGAGTGACCCTGAAAAGGACGCATTGTTAACCGCGACGGGTGGGCAGGCCTTACCCTTTGCGGCGGTAATTGACGGTGACGGCACCGTTATCGCTCGTTTTACGGGGCTTTTTGACACCGACAGCCTGATCGAGGCTATTAACCGCACGGAAAACTCACAACGTTAAACACTGGAGGCGAATCATGGTTATTCGACACAAAGTATCGCTGGCAAGTGTGGCGATTTTACTGGTTGCGGGAGCTGTCGCATTCCTCTCAATCGATAACAATCCCTCAAATAACACTCGTTCCATACAGGCGGAGGGAGCCAGTTCTGAAACTCCAGCACCCAGTGCCCGATTGGGGCTGGCAGATTCTTCTGACAAGGTGCGCGTGAATATTGTCCGAGATAAGAAGGCGCTGGTTGGAGATACCGATGAAATCATTTTGACTCTGGATATTGAACCGGGGTGGCACGTGAACGCCAACCCGGCGTCCATGGAGTTCCTTGTTCCCACGGTCGCGTCTTCCTCGGTAAACGGCCAGTCGCTTGAAATTCCGGTGCAGTATCCGCGTGGCCGTATCAGTGACATTACGCTCGGTGATACTACCCTTGAGGTTTACGATGACGACGCGAGTATCAGGTTACTGCCTGACGAAGAGCATAGAGCCATGTTGAAAGAAGCAGGCAAGCTTGACATTACGTTGCGAATGCAGGCCTGCAGTGACGAAGGTGTCTGCCTGGCTCCTGCTAACCTGTATCTGAATCTGAATGATATCGACACGAAAAGTGCAAATCTTTAACGCTGGCAGTTTTTCGTGTCAAAGTTGTGTTGCTCAATATCTGGGCGACTTGCTGTGCACTTTGCCGCAAGAGCTTTTTTTGCATGATTAAAGAAGGTGTCAGCAAGACTAATTTTTTTGATTCAAATTGCTTTTTTTCTCATGGTCGCTGAGTTGTCGCAAAAAAGTTCTTGAACCTCTAGTTGCTGAAGCTTTTAGAATGGAATCATCAGCAAATGAAAGGAGTTCGCTATGTCACATAATGCAACCCATGAAGTCGATTCCAAATCCTGCTGCGGCCAGCAGGCAGATACCGACTCGCGAGTGGCAGCGCCTTCTTCGCCCGCCAGGCGAAGCTTTCGTGTTAATGGACTTGACTGCGCCGAAGAGGTTGCGATTCTCAATAAGGTCGTCGGGCCGGAAGTCGGGGGTAGCGAACATCTGGCTTTTGACGTTTTGAACGGTCGAATGACCATCCTCGAAAGTGCTACACAGCTCAGCGACGACAAAATTATCAAAGTCGTCGGGTCGACGGGTATGAGCGCGAAGGCTTGGGATGCTGAGAGTGCTGAAGGAGATCAAGCGGCCCATTTTGCACGTCAACGTCTTTTCACCGGGGTAAGCGGCGGTTTCTGGGCAGCGGGATTTTTCTACCATATCGTTGAGACCGGAGCGGAAGGTGCTCTGCGGCTATTTTCCGGTCATGGCGAGATGTCCATGCCCTTGATCGAGATGGGGCTGTTCATGCTGGCGGTCGTGTTCGGAGCTTGGTTGGTCGCGCCCAAGGCTTGGTCGGCCGCGCGTAGATTGTCGCCAGACATGAATCTGCTGATGATCGTTGCTGTGGCTGGGGCAATCGGGCTGGGTGAATTTTTCGAAGCGGCAACAGTTGCCTTCTTCTTTGCGCTGTCTTTGACTTTGGAATCTTGGAGCGTCGGGCGCGCCCGCAATGCGGTCTCGGCATTGCTCGACCTGGCCCCACCTACGGCGCGCGTCATTCGTGAGGACGGATCAGAAGCTGATATCCCTGCGGCCGAGGTTGCGGTTGGAGATCGTTTCGTGGTGCGGGGTGGAGATCGTATCCCGCTTGATGGCGAAGTGACCGAGGGTCGCGGCGATGTGGACCAAGCTCCGATCACCGGAGAAAGCGCCTTGGTCGCCAAGGAAACCGGAGACGAAGTCTATGCTGGTACAATTAACGGCGATGGAACGCTGACGGTAAGAGCCACCAAGGCCGCTGGTGACACCGTTTTGTCGAAGATCATCCACATGGTTGGCGATGCGCATTCGCGGCGCGCCGAGGTTGAACAGTGGGTCACAAAATTCGCCCGTGTATATACGCCCATCGTCATGATAATGGCGGTTCTAATCGCCGTCGTTCCGCCGCTGCTGTTCGCGGGCGCGTGGAATTACTGGTTCTACAACGCTCTGGTGCTTCTGGTGATCGCATGCCCTTGCGCATTGGTCATTTCTACGCCTGTTTCCATCGTTGCGTCCCTCGCGGCTTCGGCACGCAACGGAGTGCTGATCAAGGGCGGTGCTTATGTTGAAGCTCCGTCGCGGCTGACGGCGCTGGCAATGGACAAGACCGGAACGATCACGATGGGTGAGCCGGAGGTAGCGGGTCTGCATCCCCTGGGCGGTGCGAGTGAGCGCGACCTTCTGGGTGCTGCCGTCGCGTTGGAGGCGCGTTCTTCGCATCCTCTGGCACGCGCCATTCTTGCGCGCGGTGAACACGATGGAATAAAGCAATCTGCGGCGACGGATACACAAACGGTGCCAGGCCGGGGCGTTGAAGGATCGTGGAATGGCCAATCTGTATGGCTTGGCTCGGATCGTTTTGCCACCGAAAAAGGGCTTGGCGATGCCATCCCTCGCGAAGTGCTGGAGCAGATTGAAGGGGCTGGTAGTACGCTTGTGGCCGTTGGATCCGGGGATAGATTGCTGGGTTTGATCGAACTGCGCGACCGCATCCGCCCGGATGCCAAAGGGGTCGTGGCACGCCTGCATGAGCAGGGCGTGAAAAAGATTATCATGCTGACCGGCGACAACGAGCGCACAGCGCGAGCTGTGGCGGCAGAGGTCGGCATTGATGAGGTTCGCGCGGAGTTGCTACCGGAGGACAAGGTGACGGCGATCCAGGAACTGGTTGCCAGTCACAGCGTCGTGGCAATGATCGGTGACGGCGTGAACGACGCTCCGGCCATGGCGCGGGCGCATTTCGCCATCGCCATGGGTGCGGTCGGATCGGACGCCGCCATTGAAACCGCCGACATTGCGCTGATGTCGGACGATATTGGCAAGGTGCCGTGGCTGATCCGTCATTCACGACGGACCATGAGCATCATCCATCAAAATATCGGCATAGCACTGGCAACCAAGGCGCTGTTCGTCGGGCTGACGGCCTTCGGAATGGCAACGATGTGGGGTGCCATCGCTGCGGATGTCGGCGTGTCACTGCTGGTGGTCGCCAACGCGTTGAGACTGCTGCGTCCCAAAAAGGATTGGCTCGACCCGTCGGAAGGAGCAAAAGTGGGAGGAAAGGCGGCTCACGGGGTTTTGGCAAATGGGCATTGAACTTAAAGAGTCAAATCACGAACCGAAAATGAAATTGCAAACAGAGAATAAGGCGAGGTTATACCCGCCTTGCCACGTGCCGCCCCGCATGTCGGATCGTTAAGGGATCGAAACTGACTACTGCACGAGCGACTGAGGTTGCGCGAAATTTTCATTCCCTTCAAGGGAGATAGGCACCCTTTAAAGCTATAGTCACGGTAGATGTGAGGTGCGCACATGCTCGCAATTGGAACTCTCTCGCGGAGAACCGGAACCAAGGTTCAGACGATCCGCTATTACGAAGAAATAGGATTGATGAACGAGGCCGAACGGACGTCGGGCGGCCAGCGCCGATACGTCGAGAAGGATCTCCACCGTCTCGCCTTCATCCGTCACTCGCGCCAGCTCGGCTTCTCGCTCGACTCGATCCGGGAGCTTTTGGATCTATCGGACAATCCGTCTCAACCCTGTGCTGAAGCAGATTCTATCGCACGGCGCCAACTTCGTCAGGTCGAACAGCGCATCAAACGTCTGCAAGCGCTCAAAAAAGAACTGAAACGCATGGTCGCCGATTGTGAGGGCGATAGCGTCGTTGAATGCAAAGTTTTGGAAGTTTTGCGTGACCATTCAGAATGCCTGACTGAACACGATGAGATTGGGATATAGCGGCTGGCAAAAGGCTGTGTATGAAGTGTATAAATCCATAGGTTTCCTTACGTATGTCAGAGCCCGTGTTTAATAAGGGAAATGAAAAAGAGCGTCGCACACTCTGGATCGTTCTTGCTCTTAACCTTGCAATTGCGGCGGGGTTCTTCGCAACCGGTGCCGTAGGTGATTCCAGTGCTCTGATCGCCAACGGGCTCGACAACACATCCGACAGTTTAGTTTATGGAATCAGCCTTTTTGCCTTGACCCGCTCATCCAAGTGGAAGCGTGGTGCTGCAAACGTATCGGGCGGCCTGCTATTAATCTTTGCTGTCGGCATCTTGATCGACGCTTGGAGACGCTATGTTGGCGGCTCTGAACCATTGGGACCATTGATGATCTCGATGTCACTGGTCGCCGCCGTCGTCAATCTTGTTTGCATCTGGCTGCTTGGCCGCCTGAAAGAACCGGACGTAAACATCCGGGCCGCCAACACCTTCAGCCTCAACGACTTCGCATCGAATGGTGGGATTTTGGTCGCAGGCGGTCTTGTTTGGTGGTTGGGTGGCAGTTGGCCCGACCTCGTGGTCGGGGTCGCGATAGCCGCCATCGCGGCATGGGGAGGCATCGGCATCCTGCGTGACGCCCACAGTGAACATCATGAAGCAGTACATGGAGTTGAGAAATAACAATTACTTGTGTGCCAGGACGGCGATATTGGCAATCTTAGCGATGGATAAGATTAATTGCTTTACTCAATTATGGGCGAGCCCAGAAGCAAAGTGCCTTTGGCGCGGGGTTCAAGCATACGTTTTCCATTCGACATTGAGTAATGCTCTGAATGCAGGAAAAATATCTTTTTCTCATTCTTCTCCAGATTTCAAGTTCATTTAAGGTTTGCGTGCGATTCTGACTGCGAGTTAGATCAGGTATGTATTGGCGGGAATGCTTCATTCCCGCTTTTTTTTGCCTTTTTTCTTTGTTTTGGTGGCTCCTAAAATTTATATCACCACCCAGACGGATCGGGAAATACACACAATCAATAAGTAAGCTGGAGGAAAATAAAATGAAACGCAACGTTCTGGCCGCTGCGATTGCAGGTGCGGCGACATTATCGGGAAGCTGGGCTGTAACTGCAGCTGAGCTTGAGTTTCACGGCGATATGGATAATCGATTTCAAGCATATACCAACCAGAGAGATTGGTTCGCAGGTGGCAATTCGGGCGGCGGTAGCTTGAAAGATGATGAGCCAACTGAAAATTATGGCGAGCTTAAGTATCGGTTCTGGGTAAAGGCGACGTCTGAAGATAAGAACGTTAGCGGTGTGTTCGCGACTGAAATTGGCGGTATCCGTTATGGCGAAGGCTCTGGTGGTGACTATTCAGGTGATGGTGTCAACATCGAAACACGGTGGGCCTATGTAGACTTTCTGGTTCCCGGCACGCTAGGTCAGCGCGTGACGTTAGGTTTGCAACCAGTGTCCGTGAACCGGCATGTCTGGAACGAAACTGCCACGGCCGCAGTGTGGAATGGATCGCTGGATTCCGGTGTTGACTATCAATTGCTATGGGGGCGAGGTGACTCCTCCAATGAAAGCGGTGTTGACTCAGAACAAGATGAGGGCTGGGATGGTGCCGATAACTTCGCGCTCAATGTTTATAAGCGCTACTCGCCGAACCTGAGTACGGGCCTGTTTTATCTATATCAGATGAACAATCAAGTCGCTGAGGGAGTGGGGACGGTAAATAGCAGAGAATATGAACTGAAAAGCATTGCAGATAACTCCAAGTACTCTGTTTCGAGTTTGGGGCTGGAACTGGATTATGAACAGGAAACATCGCTGGGTCGTATGTTCCTGAAAGGCACAGCTATCGCTCAGAGTGGCACAATAGAGGGGGTAAATTTTGTTCCCCTCAATGGTGCTACGAACCCAAATACGAGCTATGACCTTTCGACTTTTCTGGGGCGTGGAGAACTTGGGCTTCAATTCGGACCAAACCAGTTAACGTACACAGTGCTTTACGCTTCGGGTGATGGGAATGAGCAGGATAAGGATTTCGATGCCTTCATCGCCACGGATGTAGATTTCAGCGACAGTATGATTTTTCAGGAAAATATGACAAGCGATGACTACTTCGCGGAAACGCCTTATATCCTGGACAAGGGGTATTTCATGAACAAGCTGCAGCTTGATCATAAGGTAGCTGCCAACATCACAGTCAGCGGAATGATCGTCTACAATCGCTTGGCTGAGAGAATTGCGCTCACAGACGGATCGTCCTCACAAGATCTCGGGTTGGAATTGGGTTCCAGGGTTTCTTACTTCCCATACCCTTCGTTGGAACTGTCTGCGGAAGCTGCATACCTGGCGTCTGGTGATGCCATGGATGCGCTGGAGGAAACGGCCTTGCAGGACGGCAAAAGCGATAAGGACATTGTCCATGTCGCCGGGCGGGTAAGGTATAAGTTCTAGCATAACGGGGCGGTGGAACTTCATCGCTCTGGTTTGATTCCCGAAACGAAATCAGAATCGAGTCAACTGTTTCTATGATTACACGTTCCGCGGTATTTGTGTCCTTAATGTTGATAGTAGGTGTGGTATACGCAGCTGAGGGTAGGGGGGCAATCGAGGCAGAAGTCACTCAAGTCGATCTTGATCAGGGAGTAGTCTCTCTCGCAATTAATGATGCCGTTGTTGAGGTGGGTGAGCTGTTTGTCATAGCACGAGGTTCTGGTCATGCCGACACCCCAGCAAATGATTTTGTAGTACTTGGCATTGAAAATGTCGGCGAAGGTGAGGCAGTGGGAAAGATACTGTTTGGCACCCCTCCCCCAGTTGGAGCTGTTTCGAAGCGCTTTTATGGTATACCGGCGGTGGTCACTGACAGGGCTGGAGCGTTCAGGCCAGTGCTGCCAACATTAAGATCCAGATTTCCTGATCTCTTATGGCAGGAAGAGAACGAAGATCAGAATGGCGTACCTTTGCTGCGTTTCCAGATTGTTGAGAGTGGCCAGGCAGTCGCAACCTACAACAATACCTGGTTAATAGGTGTTGTTCAGACTGATGCTAAAACAAATAGTGTACATTTCTCTGGAGAAAGCTCTTCAGTCGCACCGTTTGTGAAGCTACCCACGAACGCAAAGACGTTGTCTGCGCTTCGGTCTGGTGATGCATACTATTTTGCGGCGGAGGATGGAGGCCGTATCAAATTTTTTATCGCCAATACCGATGGATCCGTTAGAAACTTGGCCGCCATTGAGATCCCACGTCGAGAGAAGGTTATCCGGATGGATTGGTATGCGCCAGGCGACTCCCGCTACCTCTTACTAAATCAGTGGAACGGTCGCCGTGTCTCAAGCTCTTTGATCGAATTGAAAGAAGGTGAGGCCAACGTTATTGGATTCATTCCCCTCCTCTTGGGACTGCAGGATTTGGATTCTGATGGTATTCAGGAAACCATTCTTGGGCAATCCTTCTATTCAGAGGAGGGACTTGGATCGGAGATCTACAAAATATCAGTCTTGTCGGATGGAATAGAAAAAACCAATTACAGAAAATTGGGCAGATACGCACCAATGTTTCGCGTAATTGGGACCGTTGTTCAGGGCAAATCAGAACCTTTGAATATGGTCACAGTCTCTCAAGGAGAAGTTTCACTTTTGCCCACTGGTGATGCGGGGCCTCATTTGGACTACGAGATCGGGAAAAGGGTTGCGGGTGCGAGTATTATTTACGATGTGTCGCCCGAGTTAGTGTTTAGCCCGAGACGGACTCTGTTTTTGCCAAGCCTTTTATTTCGCTCAAGCAGGGGAGCATTGAATATCGGGATCCCCCAGGAATCCAGTGCGGTAGAAAGCATGGTCGGCGCTTACGATACACGTGTTGACTGGTTAACGCTGGAAACCGGGCGGTCTCCAAAAACGAAGTCGATAAGTTTCCGGACGCCAGCTCCGGTGAACCCAGTGTCTGGCAATACAGGACTCTTCTTTTTATCGCCTGATGAACTTACTATTCAGGACGATAACACCGGCTTTGAAACCTTGGTTTATCGCGCTGTTTTACCATTTAGTAACTGAGAAACGGCTAAAACATCCACCTCATTATCAAATGATTAAGGGGAACTGGATTAATACGCGAAGACCACCAAGTGGTGATACGGAAAAATGCATGGCGCCGGCGTAATCATTGATGATTTCCTCAACAATCGACAGGCCAAGACCATAGCCGGGAGTTTTTTCATCCAATCTTTTCTGGCGTTTGGTAAGGTCGGAAAGATGGTGCGAGGCAACTCCTGGCCCATCATCTTCAATTAAGATAGTTAGAGTGTCGTCGCTAATGCTCAAGTAAAGATAGGCTTCTTCATAACACCATTTTCCCGCGTTATCGAGCACATTGCCTACCACCTCATTAAAGTCACGCTCATCGATTGGCCAGACTAACTCTCTTGGTAACGTTTCTCGGAGGTGGATTTTTTTTGAGGGATAGATCCGGCTTATAACGTCGACCAACGCTAATGTTTTTTCAATAACCGGTGTTGCCTTTCCAGTATACTGGCCGGATATTTCGGTTTTTCTCATTTGAGTGTCGATCAGTTCATGCATTTCAGAAAGCTGACCCTTAAGCTGGTTAATGATCGTTGTAGGGATAGCCTCATTGCTAACGACAGAGTTCATAACGGCGATTGGGGTTTTCAGGCTGTGAGATATATCCGCCGCAAGGTGACGTGAGCGGTTCAATTTTTTTTCATAAGACTCGAGCAGTCGGTTAAGATGTTTTACCAACTCGCTGAATTCTTCAGGTACGTCCTCATCTAGCCTCCTGCGAGAACCTTTTTTTAGGGCAGACAGTTGTGTGCTCATTCTTTTTAGCGGCCTTAACGCAACGGTGATCCCGAAGAAAATGATGATTGTGATGACAGCCAAAATTGTAAAAGATATCGTCCATATCAGTATATGAAGCTTGTCAAGAACCCCTGGAGAGTAAGAGTCTCTCTCAATAATCGTAATGTTTAGTTCACCGTTCTCGCCCTCAAAGGTCTTGTTGTAACCAAGCGTGGAGAGGCCATTATCTAGGATATGGAAAATTCCAGGTTTTCGGGATTTTCTTATGAGTTCTATATTTGGTTTTATATCTTCGCTCGTGAAATATTTTCCGTGGCTATCCTCAATGAAAGCATAGTACTGTGAAAGATAATGGTTGCTTATGGTGGATTTTTTAGTGTCATTTTTATCATTTTCTATTTTATTTGAAAGCCGGTTGGCCGCAGATTGCAGTTGCTCCCTGTGAAGCTCATCATGAATGTAGTCAATTAAAAGAGTGTGTGAAGTGAATATTAGTCCAGTGCAAATTAGTCCGGTAAGTGACAGGAACTTGAAAAGTTTTCGCTTTATAGATGATTGGTTTTTGGACATTTTCTACTGAATTGATGATTAAGGAAGGTTATTTTGATAGTTAGATTTAAAAAAAGGCCGCACTAAAAACTTAGTGCGGCAAAAAGGAATGGTGGAGACCATTCACAATGCACTTGGGTTATAAAAAGTTGCTTATTTTAATGATCAAATTGATCTGTTGAAAACTTTTCTGTTTTCGATAGAGAAATATCACCAGTTTTCACCATTTTGTGATAAATGCCATCTTTCTCAGAAAGTATCAATTTTCGACGAGCTTCCATGCCTACTTCTGATGCAGCTCCTTGGGTAATTTCTCGATGCAATTTTTTCATGTTCTCAATGTTTTTACTTGTCAGTGTATTTTTCGAAAAATTGTCAAAGTTGCTCCCAGCAGCGTTAATGCTGCTGGTAAAAAATAATACTGCGAGAGATACGAGTAAGAGATTTTTTCTCATAAGGTCACCTTTAAGTTTAATGAGCTGCACTGAGATCTAAGCAGATAAACTTTAACTCAGCTTGAAAAAATGAAATCAATAACATGAACGAACGCTCAGGTTTGTCATATATCGAGGCATAGACTCGATAGGAGGTTGAGGTGCAAAAATATGAAATGGCATTTTTTCAAGTTCGTTTCAAGTTCGTTTGTTATTAATGACTCGCCAGTATGTTAGGAAACGTAAGGTCAGCAAACCGATCATCGAGCAGAGGCGATGTCCGGAACGGTTTTATGAGAGGTAGGGCCAACTACCTGTCAGGTGGCTTTCGACTCGGTTCTGTGCTGGCTAATAAACTTCGCAAAGTATGCAATATGTGCTTGATGGTCAGATAAAAATTCAATAAAAATTCGGAGACAATAAATGAAAAGATCAAAACTAGGAACTTCCATACAGGCGGCGACTTCCCTGTTGATTTTGGGTGTTGCGGGACCTGCTAGCGCGATGAAAATCGTGGGCAACGCTGACGACATGTCAGAACTCAAAAATGTTTCAGTTGAAATATATGGGTATGCTCGACTGAACGCGAGTTACGATATCGACGAAGAAATTGCCTTGGGGGCGCGTACCGGGGATTTCAGCCAAATAAACACGGGAAGTGATGAGGCGAACGAAGCTGGTGGTAACTTTGGCGCTGATGCCTTCCAGAGCCGAATTGGCGTCTTAACCACTCACCCCTCAGGCCTTAAAGTGAAAGTTGAGGGTGACTTTGAAACCAATGGAAATGGTTTCCGGCTTCGTCACGCTTATGGTGAATATAAGGGCGTCTTGGCGGGACGAAACTGGTCTAACTACACCAGTTTTGTCGGCTCAACACCCACGATCGACTTTGATGGGCTCCCTGGCAATGCTGGCAATCAATTTCGTACTGCCCAAGTAAGATACACTACCGGCCCGCTATCGGTTTCACTGGAAGAGCCGCTCAGCTATAACGGTTTGGTTGATGGCGCCGGCGGCGGTAGCGAGAAAGAGAGCCTGCCCCTAGTGTCGGTTCGCTGGGAGGACTCCGCAGGCGCCCTCTCATACTCGACGGCAGGTTTTCTGAGACAAGTTGGTTACGATACTGGCGCTCAGGACGATAGCGCTATAGCCTACGGTGCATTTGGTGCAGTCACCTTTGGCGTGACAGGCGCATTGAACTTGCATGCTGTAATCAACTATACCAACGGCTCGAACACTAATCTTTACCGCTCAGGAGAAAACTATGGTGCTGAGGACGGGTATGTGGATTCGTCAGGCAGTCTCGAGTTGATCAGCGGCTACGGCGCAACGATTGGAATGAGCTATGATCTTGGTGGTGGTCGCTCCATTAACGGCGGCGCAGGTATGACCAATGTTGACTGGGACGATGCTCTTGCAGATCTTGGCGCCACTACAATAAACAACAAGCACGAAAAAAATACCAGTGTGCTGATCAACTATCAATGGGCACCTGTTGAGAGGGTCACTATGGGCGTCGAATACGGGTATTACATGGTAGATGAGGTTGATGGCGATGATGGGGACGCCAGTCGCCTTCTTTTCGCCGCACAGTACAACTTTTAACGGCCTGTTGGCCTGTTAGCTATGATTTTTAACTGCCAGAGTAAATAATAACTCCGGCAGTTAAAACCTTAATTTGGTACCTAAAAGGAAAGAGGCTTTTTAAGCTCATGCCTCAATTTCCGGCAATGACCCCTCTCTCACGCACTCACCACAAGTTCGTACGAAAAGTGCTACTCATGGCTATCGCGATCACACGCCAGGAACTTTATTCCCGTCACCATAATTCTTGGGGGCTAACGAGAGTATTCCTCCGCTGACACGGCGCATTCTTTGATCAGCGCGACATAATCCAGAACAAAGGTAACGCTGAAAAGGTAGATGTTGCGGTCATACTCCTCCATTGCGGCACTAACCCGTCTCAAAACATGATCTTCTCTGATGAATTGATTGGTAACTAGTTTGTATCAGGCGCTTCCGACAGGAGGGTGCCGAAGTGATGAAAAGCTTTTCTAGCAACTCTTTTCGGAATTCCGCTCCGAATTCAAACTCAATTCAAAGTTTGCACTTATTATCTCGACCTCTTCCCATCATGTCATAGGCGAAGTACGCCCATGATTTTTCAGCTATTTATCGCTTCGGGAGAAAGTCGATGAAGGTAAGCAAGCACTCGCCTCGGGCGCTGCTGTGTTCAGTATTATTATGCATTCCTCTTTTAGGTCAGGCGGAGACCGTTGATTGGGCGAGTTGGTTCTCTGGCCAGATCAGCAAGCACCCGGATGTGGTAGCGATGAAAGAGCAGGCGGCAGCCCGTAATGCCGATGCGGAGGCAAACGAACAACCGTTATATAACCCGGAACTGTCACTGGGAGCGGACAGAACAGGTACGGAAAACAACTTTGAGGCCGGGCTTTCACAAACGATTGACTGGTCTGATCAACAGGGTGCCCTAAAGGAGAAAGCAAAGCTTGCACGGCTTTCCGCCCAAGCTGATTTGAGTGCTGCGGTCTTGGAGCAAACGTCAGAATCCATGTTTGCGCTCGTTGAATGGCGTGCCAGCAAGCTGAATGAGGTAATTGCCGAGTCTCAGCAACAGAGACTGAATGCTTTGCTGGAACAGGTAGAGCAACGCCAGCAAGCCGGTGATCTGGGGCGCGCTGATGCAGAATTGCTGTTTTTAAGCCTCTCCCGGCAGCTAAGTGAAGTTGCCCAAGTGAAAGCTGCTGTTGATCAGGTGGAAGCTCAAGTGAGGGAGCGCTTACCCGATTGGAGTCCTGAGAGTGGCGGCATTCCCGAGCACGTTTGGCCAACTCTTAAGTCCCGGGTTGGTGATGCTGATTTGTTGTTGCATCCATCCGTAGTTGCTGCCCGCTCCAAATGGCAGCTGCTCAGGAGTGAGATTGAGATCGCCAAGCGCAAGGCCAAAGCGACGCCTACGGTCGGATTCAGAGGGGGGCGCGACGGAGGTGAGAATGTCGTTGGGCTTACATTTTCGGTGCCTTTGAATGTTCGCAACAACTACAGCGCCGAGACTAGGGCCGCTAATCGACGTGCTCTGGAGGCGGAGGCGCGGTTTAAGGCTCTTTATCGGAAACAGCAGTATGAACTGGCTGGAGATCGCGCTGCCTGGAAAAGATACGACGAACAACTTAACGAATGGAAAGAGCTATCTCAAGAGCGAGTGCAAAGAAGCGCCGACTTGCTTGAGCAGCAGTGGACGGTCGGTGACATTTCCACATCCGAATATCTTCAGGCTCTGGGCCAGCGAGCAGAAAGTCTGAAAACAGGCATCGAGCTCGAAAAACAGGCCCAACTTGGCTTGATCGAGCTTCTGCGCCAATCTGGCGAGTTGATTACCCCATTCCAATAATGTTCTGGAAACTGGATATTCATCATGAAAAAAACTTTGATTTCTGTATTTGTATTGTCCCTATCTGTGACCGCTCCTCAATTTGTGCTGGCTCAAGAAGATGCTCAGAGCGAGAAAGGTCATGAGCATGCCGCTGCTAGCGCCGACCACCAGGAAAACGCTGGCCAAGAGGGCAAGCACGAGGGCGAACGTGAGCCTGAGGGAGACGATGGGCATGGTCATGCTCAAGAAGAAGAGACTAATGATGGGCATGAAGAAACGACTGCCGCAAGCGTCAATGTAAAACAGAAAGAAATTGCAGGTATCGAGGTGGGCACTCTGGAAAGTCGCCAGATCGACTATGAAGTATATGCCCCTGGCGAGCTGCTGACTAACGGTTATACCAGCTATCACGTGTCTCCTCGGGTTGCGTCAGTGGTTTTGAACCGGCACGTGGAATTAGGTGAGCACGTAACCAAAGGGCAGCCGTTAGTGACTCTGTTTAGTGAGACGGTGGCACAGGCACAGGCTGATTACAGAAAGGCCTACCCGGAGTGGGAGCGAATCAGCGGGCTAGGTCGTTCGGTGGTTGGTGACCAGCGGTTCAATACCGCGAAGGCCAATATTGAGGCTTCAAAGGCAACTCTTTTTGCCTATGGACTAGACGCTGATGATATTGCTGCATTGAAAGCTAGCGGCGTGGGTAGCCTGGGCGAATACACACTCAGGGCCAGAGTGGATGGTGCTGTGCTGACTGATAGATTTGAACAAGGACAGAGAGTCGAGGCTGGTCAGCCGCTGATCACTCTTGCTGATGAAAGCAAACTTTGGGTAGAGGCTCATCTTCCAGCAAGCTCTGATATTGTTCTTGCGCAGGGCTCTGAAGCGGAAGTCAAAGCCGCAGGTCGCGTGGCTACGGCAACGGTTTCCCAGGAAGCCCACACGATTGATCCTGTGACCCGCACGAGAGTTGTCAGGCTTGAACTGGATAATCCGGAAGACCGATTCCACCCAGGAATGTTTGCAGATGTCTATTTCAGATTTCAAACCAGGGAGCCGGTGCTTGCGGTACCGGAGAGTGCACTGATGCGGGGAGCGGATGGCGACTGGACGGTCTATGTGGAGGGCAGCGAAGGGAAGTATGAGCCAGTAGAGGTGGAGCTGGGTCGCTCAATTGGCGGGCTCCGTGAGGTTTCCGGCCTGACGCCAGGCAAGCGAGTCGTCTTTGAGGGGGCGTTCTTCGTAGCCTCTGAGATCGCCAAAGGCGGCTTTGATCCACATAACCACTGATCCCGGGAGCCATTATGTTCAACCGAGTTGTCGATTGGGCGGTTCAGAACCGTCTGCTTGTTCTTATTGCCCTTGCGGTATTGATCGCTACTGCGGCGTTTCAGATACCAAAACTGAATCTTGACGCATTCCCTGATGTCACAAATGTGCAGGTTGCTGTTAATACAGAGGCGCCGGGGCTTGCGGCTGAGGAAGTCGAGCAACTGATTACCTACCCCATAGAAGCTGTGATGTACGCATTGCCGGATGTGGAAGAGGTGCGGTCCATTTCCAAGACCGGATTGTCCGGCGTCACTGTGGTGTTTAAAGAGGGGACCGATATCTATTTCGCGCGCCAGTTGGTATTTGAACGACTTCAGGCCGCCAGGGAACTGATTCCGGATGGTGTTGGCGTGCCTGAAATGGGCCCGAATACATCCGGTCTTGGTCAAGTGTATCAATATCTGTTGATCGCAGACCCTGATTCAGGATACGACGCAATGGAGTTGCGCAGCCTGCACGATTGGCTGGTCAAGTTGTTGTTGATACCTGCTGAGGGCGTTACCGACATTTTGTCGTTTGGCGGGGAGGTCCGACAGTATCAGGTAAACCTGAATCCGGCACGAATGCTGTCCTATGATTTATCACAAAGCGACATCATGGAAGCGTTGGAAAACAACAATTCCAATGTCGGGGGCTGGTACATGGGCCGCGGACAGGAACAGTTGGTTATTCGCGGTATGGGCTGGTTAGGCAATGGCGAGCAGGGTCTGGAGCAGATCGGTCAGGTGCCCATTAAAACCAGCGATGGAATCACTGTGACTGTGGATGATGTGGCCCAGGTGGAACTTGGCACTGAAATTCGCCAGGGCGCCGTGACCATGACCCGTAAAGGCGAAAACGGTCAGGTGGAACAACTGGGTGAAGTCGTTTCCGGCATTGTGCTGAAACGAATGGGGGCCAACACCAAAGCCACCATCGACGGGATTGAAGCTCGCATTGACCGCATAAACCAAGCGCTGCCTGAAGGCGTTCGTTTTGAACCCTACTACAATCAGGCGGATCTGGTGACAAAAGCGGTAGAAACGGTAACCAATGCATTATTGCTGGCATTCGTCTTTATTGCTGTGGTGCTTGCTCTTTTCTTGATGAATCTGAGAGCGACGATGTTGGTGTTACTTTCGATACCTATTTCAATTGGTATCGCCTTAATGATCATGGCTTGGTTCGGACTGTCCGCCAACCTGATGTCTCTCGGCGGGATCGCAGTGGCAATAGGCATGCTGGTAGATGGCTCCGTTGTTATGGTCGAGAACATGTTCAAGCATCTGACGCATCCCGACGCTGAGCACGACACCCATCGGGAGGAATTGGTCAAGAATGAGCCAGACCCGTTGGACGTATCCCACGATGACCATGGCATTGCGCTGCGACTTCAGGAAGCGGGGCGTGAAGTAGCGCGACCAATCTTTTTCGCTACCGCGATTATACTGGTCGTTTTCATGCCGCTATTCAGTTTTGAAGGCGTTGAGGCCAAACTTTTCCAGCCTATGGCAATCAGCATAATGTTGGCCATTGTGTCCGCTGTGATTGTGGCGCTTGTGATTGTGCCCGCGCTGGCATCATTTGTGTTCCGGAACGGTATCCGGGAGCGGGAAAGCTTCGTGTTAAAACCTCTGGATAAGCTTTATCGCAAAGGTCTCACCTGGTCTCTGGATCACACGCGCTTGGTAGTCGGCGCGGCGGCAGTTCTCGTGGTGCTGGCCGCGCTCGTAGTCCCGCGACTTGGCACAGAGTTTGTTCCCGAACTGGAGGAGGGAACCATTAATCTGCGGGTGACTCTGGCTCCTTCGTCAAGCCTTGATACGGCTCTTGAAGTCGCACCGAAGTTGGAGTCCATGCTGATGGAGTTCCCTGAAGTCACCTATGCTTTGTCTCGGGCCGGACGAGCGGAAATAGGTGGTGATCCGGAGCCAGTGAATAACATTGAGATTTACATTGGTCTTAAACCAACATCAGAGTGGACCAGCGCCAGCAATCGTTACGAATTGCAGGCCTTGTTTGAGGAGAGGCTCGAACAACATCCGGGATTACTTTTCAACTTTTCTCAGCCTATTGCAACTCGGGTGGATGAGTTGTTATCGGGTGTCCGTGCACAGCTCGCCATTAAACTCTTTGGTCCGGATCTCAATGTGCTTGCTGAGAAAGGTCAGCAGATCGAAGCTGCGGTCCGAACTGTGCAGGGTACGCGGGACGTGGCTATGGAGCAGATTGCTGGTGAGGCGCAATTGGTAGTCCAACCGGATCGCCAGGCACTCTCTCGCTATGGTCTTGCGGTGGCCGACGTAATGAGCGTCGTCCAAGATGGCCTGGGCGGTTCTGCAGCGGGTCAGATCATCAATGGCAATGAGCGCTATGATATTTACGTGCGTTTGGCCAAGCGTTTCCGGGAGGACAGGGATGCCATTGCCGATCTCCGGCTACAGGCACCGTCTGGGGCCTGGGTCAGGCTTGGTGATGTTGCGGATGTCTCGATTCAGTCGGGACCCCCTCAAGTGCGACGTGACGATGTGCAACGCCGTGTGGTCATTCAGTCCAATGTCCAAGGTCGTGACATGGGCAGCGTGGTTGCCGATATACGGGAGGCTATCGAGTCAGAAGTGGATCTTCCCCCCGGGTATTCGGTCGATATCGGTGGCCAGTTTGAAAACCAACAGCGAGCTCAGAAACGGTTGGCTATTGTAGTCCCTGTATCATTAGGCCTGATTGCGTTGTTGCTGTACTTTGCTTTCAGTTCAGTTGGCCAAGCGCTGTTAATCCTTGTCAACGTGCCGCTTGCTGTCATTGGTGGGGTCTTTTCACTCTGGATTTCAGGGCAGTACATTTCGGTACCCAGTTCGGTCGGTTTTATCACGCTCTTTGGGGTGGCTGTCCTCAATGGGGTTGTGATGGTCGAAAGCATCAATCAGCGCATCAAGGATGGGTTAAACGTTGACGCTGCGGTGTTTGAAGGGGCCGTTTCGCGTTTGCGTCCTGTTTTGATGACAGCAATTACCTCGGCTCTCGGCTTGATCCCTATGCTTTTGTCTACGGGGGTGGGAGCGGAAATTCAGAAACCGCTGGCCAGCGTGATTGTAGGTGGACTGGTGACTGCAACGTTCCTGACGCTGTTCGTGCTGCCGGTGTTGTTTACACGCTTCTCAAAAGCCAAACTTGGTGACATGCAACGGTAAATAGAAACGAAAGTGCAACGTCAAGCCACATATATGAGACGGTAGTTCCCGCCAACTTAGGAGGACTTACGGGACTACCGTAGCGCTCTACTCTGGGAAAGGAAGCGTAACTGTTATTTCTGCTCCCCCTGTTTTTGATGAACCAATCTCCATCTGTCCGAAATTGTCTTCCAATATTTCGTACACGATGGATAACCCCAGCCCAAATCCGTTAACGGTCTCGTCAAGCCGGCAACCTCTGTTCATTACTTTCTCGGCCGATTCCGGTGAAATTCCAGAACCGTCGTCTGCGACTTTTATGGTTAATGCGGAAGCGGCCAGGCTTATCGAAATGTCAACTGTTGTTTGACACCATTTCCCTCCATTTTCTAGCAGGTTACCGAGCAATTCTGATAAGTCCTGTCGCTCCATGGGCCAACTGAAGTCGTTTGGCAAGTCAGTTGAAATACGAAAGTGCTTGTCGGGAAAAATCTTCTCCATGACGGTAACTACATTGCTCGTTATCTGAATTGGTAAGCATATCTGGCCCATTTGTCTACCCGAGATATCAGCCTTGCTCATTCGATAGCTCAAGGAGCGGTTCAGGTCCCTTAGATTGGAGATCATGAAGCCCACGTCATCGCGGGATGGCGACAGTGAATTTGTGTCCGACAATATCGCAAGGTTGGCCGAAATCGAGGTTTTTACCATGTGAGAAAGGTCTGAGTTGAGGCGGCGGTGGCGCTCAAGGCGACGACTTGCGAGCTCAAGTAAATTGTTAAGTTGTTTGATCAATGAGCTGAATTCATCCGGTACGTGGGGATTTAGGCGGCTTTGTTTGCCTGATTGAAGTCGCTGCAGGTCCTCTTTGATGCGTCCGATCGGTTTCAAAGCAAGGTAAGTAGTGGTTGCAACCAGGGTTAAGAGAACAACCAGCAACAACGCGGAGGCAGTAAGCAAATTCAAGTGAGCCCCCAATGATTGCTCAGCGAGCCCGTTTTCCATTTCCAGAATGGTGATCGATGAGAGTGAGCTATCAATCGGGGCATCTTGTTTTAAGCCGAGAAGGTCATCCGCTCCTCGACGTATCTTTATAAAACCGGCAGGCTTTCCAGAAACCATGCGTAACTTTTTTTGATCTACATTGTTGCTGGTGATAACGCTTCCATCTTTCATTTCGACAATGAGGGCGTGTTCCAGTAGCAACTGAAATCGATCGACCATGCTGCTGATTTCGCTACTCGTTGGTGACTCCGTCTCGATGATGGCCCGAAGGCTCTCCACCTCTTTACCAAGGCGGTGTTTTCTGGACTCGTTGGATAGCTGATCTATCACAAAGGTGTGTGAGAAAAAAATCAGTAGAAAATACAGGAGGCTGAAAATGGCTCCGTATTGGAGTGCAGTTTTTCGGATACTTTTCTGCGCTGCCATGCTGTTACTTCGTGTTGATTAAGCGGAAGGCTAGGAAGGTGGTTGAGCACGTGAGCATAGATTGGATTGTTGCGTGTCGCAACTCGCACGAATGCAAAGAATGCAAAGAATGCAAAGAATGCCTACGATGATTGCAGAGCTTGATAGCCCGTTATCCACCCGCAGATGAACACCTTTGCTTTTTTACGGTTTTAAGATCGATATTCAGGTTTGCGCTTTGTCGTACAGAAAATATGAAAATTCTTAAACTCCGTCAATTTTCAAGTGTGTTTAAGGTTTCAATGTTCTACTAAGTGCGTACGCAGATGAAAGTTTCCTTATTTAATTCGAAATAAACCGGAGTTTTTATGAAGAGAGTAACTGTTATTTTAATGACGGCGTTTCTTGGTAGTGGGGCTTCCATAGCGCTTGCAGGGAGTAATGGCGGGCAAGCAGATCGATATAACGAAGCAAGGAGTTTTCCTGTTAAGAGTGTTGATGACAGCTCCTCTGGCTATCAAGTTGAAGAGAGCGATACGGTAAAAAAATTGAAGGAAGAGCATCGTCAGATCAAAGAACTAATTGGTGAACTCTTGAAAAAGCAATAAGTTTTGACTTTCACTGAGAGTCCAGTCAGATTTACTGGCTGGACTCTCAGTCAGTGCCATAGTTAGCTAATCTATACAACCCCAAGGGCGGGATGAGAGTTGCCAATCAACATCACAGCGGGCCTACAAGTTGCGTATGTCTGTCGAATAACGCCACCGTTGCCGCTCCTGATATTGATGACATACACCTCTTTCTGATGGCTAGATCACTACCTGCCGAGAGGCGCTGAATCATTGAATTGCTACAATTATTAATGCGGATCTCTTGCAAAAAAATAACCCTGCCCTCTTAATGTTTTTATCCGATCTTTCCCAAGTATCTTCCTAAGCCTTGTTATATACACCTGAACTACATTTCTGGACGGGCATCTTTCGATATTATAAAGTGATTCAACAAGATTATCCTGAGAAAAAACTCTGTCTGGTGATCGAAGGAAACATTGGAGAAGGCGATATTCCGTTGCCGTAAGCCTGAATTCTTTCTGATCAGGAGTTGTTAAGGTTCTGTAGGTCGAATTGAGGCGAAAGCCGTCAACACAAAGTTCATCGGTTACCCTTCCATCTTTTCTTCTTATAATCGCGTTGAGCCTTGCTTTAAGTTCATCAAACTCAAAAGGCTTGGGAAGATAGTCATCTGCCCCCGCGTTCAATCCCTCTACTCTCTCAGTCCAATTAGAACGAGCTGTCAGGATCAAAATCGCTTCTGCCTTCCCATCTTTTCTCCATTTCCGCATTAAAGAAAGTCCATTTTCATCTGGCAGGCCAATATCCAGAATTATCGCTTGGTAACTGCCTGTTTCAACTAAAAACCTGGCTTCGCTCCCATTTTTGGCTACATCCACAGTGTAGTTTTCTTTTGTTAGCCAGCCAGACATCTTCTCTGCAAGTACTACATTGTCCTCAACGATTAAAAGTTTCATTTAAAGGGAGAGTTCCTTGTGTTAGAGAATTTGAGCTCATCAACGTTCATGCCCTGTCGCCTTAGCGAGCAAATGCTTCACAGTCAAGGATCGAAATAGGCTAGCATTCCAACAGATAAAGCTGAATTTAACTTGAAAAATGCATTACTTTGAAGACAGATGGGAAGGTTAAGGGCTTTGGGTCAGTCCGCTCGTTGGGTGCCGCTTGAAAACCAGATTCCAGAAAGCCCAAAAGTTCTTGTCCGAATTAATTTAAACAGCCTGCTCTGTTAATGAGCATCTCCTAGGTAACGCCCTTTGTAACCGTCTGGCAATTCCATCTTGCACTGTAATCCCCCCAGAAAATAATCGAGGTTTTGAGTAGAGACTTTTACAATGATCGCAAAAGGAGCGACAGATGAAGAAGTCTCGATTCACCGACAGCCAGATCATGGCCATCCTGAAACAGCATGAAGCCGGAGTTCCGGTGGCTGAGCTGGCCCGTGAGCACAACGTCAGCACGGCGCTGATCTATCAGTGGCGCTCGAAGTTTGGCGGCATGGACGCATCGATGATGAAACGCCTGAAGGAGCTGGAAGCTGAGAATGCCCGCCTGAAGAAGATGTACGCCGAAGAGCGGCTCAAGGCCGAGCTCCGTCAGGAAGCCCTGGAGGGAAAGTTGTAAGGCCATCTCAACGCCGGGAGATGGCCAGAAAGGGCGTGGCCAAACATGGCCTCAGTATCCGGATGGCTTGTGTGGTATACGGCATCAGCGAAACCTGCTACCGCTACCAGGCGAAACTCAGTGGCGAGAACGCTCTGGTGGCTGACTGGCTGTTACGACTCACCCAGACTCACAAACGCTGGGGCTTTGGCTTGTGTTTTCTATATCTGCGCAACGTGAAGGGCTACACCTGGAATCACAAGCGCGTGTATCGCATTTATCGGGAGTTAGAGCTGAACTTGCGCATTAAGCCCCGGCGACGAATCCAGCGGGATTATCCGGGCGAGCTGGATGTTCCGACGGCACCCAACCAGGTCTGGTCGATGGACTTCATGAGTGATCAATTGGTCAGCGGCAAGACGTTCCGGACCTTCAATGTGATCGACGACTACAACCGGGAAGGACTGGGCATCGAAGTCGACTTGTCATTACCCGCACAGCGGGTGATTCGCGCTCTGGATCAGATCATTGAATGGCGCGGCAAGCCCGCCTCCATTCGCTGTGACAATGGGCCAGAGTATATCTCACAGTCATTGATAGACTGGGCCAACAGAAACCGGATAACGCTGATCTACATTCAGCCCGGCAAGCCCACTCAGAATGCCTACATCGAGCGCTTCAACCGGACGGCACGGCATGAATGGCTGGACTTGCACCAGTTCGAAAGCATCGCCCATGCCCAGTTATTGGCAACTCAGTGGCTATGGCAGTACAACAACGAACGACCCAACACGGCCATTGGAGGCATACCCCCATCCAGGCTGCTGGAAGTAGCTTAACCTCTACTCAAAAGAGCGGTTATGAATGGGGGGATTACAGTTGTCGCCTGTAGTGGTTCAATGATTCCGGACGCCAACGTAGGTGGTAATGCCGCCATCATAAGCGAGGTGTCTGATGACCAAGGCATGACTATTTTTTGACGTGACTTAGCCTCTGGTCTTCACATCGTAAGGTGTAAGATATTCATGGTTTTTAATGCAATAATCTGTTAAATAATAATCTGCATCCATTTCCCTTATAACTGTTTCCTGATACTTCGCTAGGTCTCCATATTTTGTGGTTTCTTTATCTGAGTTATACTCATTGAAATTTCCGAGATATAGGTTAAGAGTTTCTGGGTCTTCGGATTTTATTTTATGGATCAATTCAATTATGTGAGTTCTTCTGCTTTTCTGGGGGATATTGAATATATTCACCCTGTCCCATAGGTAAAGCCCTATAGAGCGACGCACATTACTTTTATATACAGTCCAGCGTTTTGAAATTAGTCCTTCACTTAATCTGATGCCATCTATCATGTTTGATAGTTTTTTTCGTATTTCTTTTTTGTCCTTATTCTTTATGTATAGGTCTTCTGATGTTGGTATGAGGGTAGGGCCGCTGAGATATTCGTTCAAGTGTTCGATCTGAAGTCTTAGAGTAGACATCGTTTGGCTAATATTGCTTTTTTTTCGGTCTACATATAAAGCTATCTTGTAGTCGCTGGGGCTGCCAATAAATTGTTTCCCTGGGGTGTTCCATAGGTCAGATAGTTTATCCCTTATTTTTTTTAGATTTCCATTCTCTTCTGTGTATATAAGTAAATCCCACGGGTCATTTATCGCATATTCGTAGTCGCTTATTGATATTTGAATGCCGCTAGGGTGATTTCCTTTTTTTACAAAAACAAAAGAAGGAATCGAGTAGAGGGCGTCAACCCTTACTTTATTTTTCGTCAAAGCATCCATTATTGCTCTTGAGTTTTCAATGGGAAGCCAGAGTTCTGTAATTGCGAAGCCGTATTTATAAGTGAGCTCGTGAAGTTTAGAGATAGTGATTATATCTTTTGGTTTGAGCGTATCTATAAAGTAATTATAGTCTCGCAGCATTTCTTCAAAACGAATATCGATGAAACCGTCTGATAGGTGTTTTCTATGAAAAGCATATGTGATGCCGAAGCAAAACTCATTTAGCAAAGCAGCTATTCTTTCTGATGTAATGAAAGCCGCTCGGAACTTTTTGGGTGCAAATTTTTTGAGCAAGCTGAGCGTGTCTTTGACTAGCTGGATGCTTTCATCCCAGTTGATGTCTTCGCGGCTTTGAGGATTCTGCAATTGAAGTTGGGCATGGCGGCTAGAGTACAAAAAAAGCCACAGATGGCGGTGTTTTTGCTCGGTTAGACGTTCATCCAATGTGTCGAGCATGTTTCTGTAACTGCTTGTTGTTGAAGTTTTTTCCATGATTTTACAGATATTTCCCATGGGGTTTTGATGTCGCTACCTTGAGGTATCTGATGCAATTGTACCTGAATCCAAAGCGTAATTTGTGCAGGAGCCTTTATGAACGCACCATCAATAACCACCACTACACCTTTGAAGATTTTAAAAGTCCATGAGGTTCTCGAAATGACGTCGCTCTCCCGAGCAACCCATTTTGCGAAACTGAATGCAAAATCAGCAAGCTACGATCCGGATTACCCTAAACCCGTAAAACTAGGCGCGCGTTCCGTTGGTTACGTTGAACAAGAAGTCATTGACTGGCTTCAGGCAAGAATAGAGGCTCGGTGATGATCATGATAAATCGTCTTCCATTGCCGTAACTAGGCTGACGACGGTGACTGCTTGATGTCCATAGCCGACTTGATGAGCGGGTCAGTCCGTACCGAAAACACCGGCATGAAGTCGCTCCTGCCCAGTGCAATTAGGTCAAGACAGCACCGGATCACTCAACATTCGGAATGGCGTCATGTTTGTTCACAGTGCGGGAGGTTCTGGTATGCAAGGTGTGCCGGTTCTGGCAATGGCTAAACACCGACAAAGACAGTGAAAAATTGTCGGTCTGGGGTGCATCATTGGTTGTCGACTCAGCCTCTCGTTACAGGCCAAACCCACAAAACTGAACATTCGATAAACTACTCAAAAGACTGGAGCGCGGAATGCCGTACCCTTATGAAACACCTCTGGATTCGATTCCGGTTCCACCCGTACTGCCTTTCCCTTCTTGTCTGTATTTAACAGGAGTGGCGGGTGAATTGTTTAATGACATCATCCATACCTACCAACAGGAGTCAAAAGCACCGATTACTCTGTGTATTCAGGCAGCGCTTGGTATAGGCGCCTTTCTTCAGCAGAGCCTAGTCGAACTTGAGTCACCAAGTGGCCATACCACCTCGGCCTCACTGTTATTGTTTGCCGCACTTGAGCCTGCCGCCGGCAAGTCTTCCGTCATGGATCGATTCACTGCCCCCATTAACGAATTCATCGCTACTCACACTGCCAAGCACCAGAAATTGGCCGAGGAACACACCCAGGAGAAAGAGGTATGGGAGCGAACTCGCAAAGCGCTGATGCGGAATTTATCAAAAGCCAAAACGGAAGCTGCCGTACTGCTTGCAGAGGCTGAAACTGAAGCCGAAGAGGAGAAACAAGAGGAAGTCGACGTTGCAATGCCGACAGAGGCTGGGGCTAGCTCAGAAATCGATGACCCCAAATATCAAGCAAAGGTAAAGAGGGTAAAGACTTTAGAATATGCCTTAAAAAAACATACAAGCAAAGCTCCCCCGCCACCGGCAACCGTTGGTTTAGGCATTCTCAGTGAAGCAACCCCAGCGGCAATCACCAAATTCATCAAAGATAACCGCATCCAAAGTCTGGCCATTATTTCAGCTGAAGGGGAGGAGTTCTTAAGTAAAGGCATCAAAAATCAGAGTTCCGTCCTTAACAAAGGCTTCAGCGGAGAAAAAACCAGCAAGCAGCTTGTCACACGGGGGGATGAAAGCCACAACTCGCCCATTACAGCTCTTATTTTCGGCCAACCCTACATCATGGAAAAAGCATTTGGTGGGGATAACAACCGAATGCGTGGAACCGGTACCCTCTCTCGCTGTCTTTTCACATGCCCACACTCCACCATTGGATATCAGCATCGCTCGTCAACTAACTCAATAAATTACTTTCAACCAAACGTTGGCGGCCCAGCTACCGAAAAAAACTATCACCTTTGGGCGTCTGAGCTGCTGGATCAAAACGTAAAGCTTTTTGAATGCGGAACTGACCGTCGACGCCTGAAGCTTTCCAGGGATGCTTTAGACATGTGGTACCAGGGGCGTGCAGAGCTAGACATTGAGCTACGCCCTGGTGGCCGGTATGAGCAATTCCGGGATCATGGAAACCGTTTACCAGAACAGTGGTTGAGAGTCGCGCTGGTGATCCATGGCTACAATCAGCGGGAATGCGACGAGATTTCAGCCCAGACCCTGAGGCAAGCGATTGGGCTCGTCAACAGCTTCTCCACAGAATTCCAAAACGTATTCCGGCCGACTTCCCAAGAAGACCGGGACGTCATGAAACTGCTCAAGTGGATCAACGATAAACGCTCACAAGGCGTTCGGTACATTGGCAAAAGCTTTGCAACAACCGGCTCATCGCTACGTCCCGTTGCCCGATTGAATAATGCCCTTCAGATGCTTCAACAAAACGGGGAGATCAACATCGGAACTGTCCCCTGTGTTGATCAAAAAGGCCGCAATACTAAACCCATGGTTATCCTCGATTTAAACCCGCCACTTCTATTCAACCAGCAAGCTCTTGACTACGCGGTTAACCAGGCTAGATTGCTCAACAATAGCTAGTGAATCGCCTCCATGCCAAAAGCCGCTTCAATAAGCGTATCCAAGGCATCACAGGTGCCGATGGTTTCCGGAGCTGCTTCCACAAAGGTGTCGTTTTTAAGTAACCTAGGTATCGCTTAGAAAGCTCGAGCAGCAATCTCCCCATAGCCTTGTGGGGTTAGAGGGTAAGTCCGCCAAAAGTCACCGGTCTCTTGTTTAACCGTTCCAGGGCTTCATCGGCCTCCTGTTGCATCGTCTGGCGCTCGACCACCAGTCGCAGAACTCGCTGACATTCACAGCTACATGCGCCGGCATCCGTTCACCCACTCAGTGCATTGGCCCATGCCTACTTTCATGCTCCAGCGATCGAAAACCGAAGTCTACGCACCCCCCCCCCCCCCCCCCCCCCCCCCCCCCCCCCCCCCCCCCCCCCCCCCCCCCCCCCCCCCCCCCCCCCGCCCCCCCCCCCCCCCCCCCCCCCCCCCCCCCCCCCCCCCCCCCCCCCCCCCCCCCCCCCCCCCCCCCCCCCCCCCCCCCCCCCCCCCCCCCCCCCCCCCCCCCCCCCCCCCCCCCCCCCCC
>NZ_VCGZ01000039.1:0-1250 GCF_016597775.1 Marinobacter sp. 1-3A | reverse complement strand
CTATAAAGGACAATTCATCCGAAAACTGAACGTTGTCGGGCGAACTGACCGGCTGAATAAAAACGAGATCGTAGGCGGTGGAATGCTCGCTCATTTTTGGGTTTTTCTACAGCCTCGTTAGGTGTATTCCAGATGTTCGAACGATCAACAATAAAAATATTATTGGTATTTTTGACAGTATATGCGGGGATTTGGCTCCCATATATTGTTTTGCAAGGAAATTTACCAGCCTCTCTGAGCGCACCATATGCGCTCTTGGGGTTCGCCCAGGCAATTCCCGCTTATATTTTGAATAGTGTTGGAATCTCCGGATTAATTCAGAATGATGGGTATTGTGGCTGGGGGTGGTGTGGCCCGACTGTTTTTGGTTACGTTGTGCTTTCAGCGTTTTGGGTATTGGTCGCATGGTTTATTGCTTGGTTGATTTCAAACCTAACAAATGCAGGCAAGGGACGCTCCTAACGTCGCGCCCCTGCTGCAAGCGTTATATTTGGAGAGAGCTTGAGAGAGAGTCTTAAAATCGCAGCATTGGTTTTTTTCGCTGTGTTGACCCCCGTTACTCTCTGGAACGCTGGTCACCTCTATCTGACTCAATCATGTGACTCAAAATTTGGGTGTATCGGTGTCTTTCAGCTTTTGACTTTCGTTGCCAGTATTTGTGCTGGAATCTCTGCTCTCTCGGTTTTTGTTGCGCACTATATTTTTGTAGTCCGCAGCGGAGGCGACACCACCCACCGAGAAATCGCTTTGACTTTGCAATGCTTTGTTGGCGTAAGCATCGCAAGTGGAAGTGCTATTGGTCTTGCGGAGGCTTTGGGGATTGGGGCGTTGGCCTCGCTTTGGACGCTTGTGTCGTTTCTCATTGGTATAGCAATTTTCAAATTCGGTAGAAAAATATAACCAGTGCATTAAATTCGTTCCCGGCCTGACGGCCGTCCACCGAACGCCCTAGTCGGGCGCCGTTTATGCAGGCGTTATGCTCACAAGGATTTCGAGTGCCTTACAAAATGAATCCCCAACAATTTGACGCTGTGTTAGCACTTAGCAGTGCTGACCGAAGCTCTCATTTCGTTGGCAAGGTTGCTGATTGGGAGCAATTGTGGGGTGTCAAAAACGATCTTGGCTGGCTGCCCGCTCTGGCAGGATAGTTGGCACTACTTAATTTTTAACCAGTTGGGCGGTACAGGTGTTGATAGTGCCTCGTTATTCGGATGAACGTAAAGCCGCAGTGCTGGCGAAGTTATCGCCGC
>NZ_VCGZ01000038.1:0-1305 GCF_016597775.1 Marinobacter sp. 1-3A | reverse complement strand
TGGTCGTGGCTATAGGGCCTGAAGCGGGGCTTGGCTTTGGGCATCTGACGGCTCCTTGTCTGTTTGCTCAATCCTATCAAACCGAGGCGCGATTTCGGGGTTTTTCTACAGCCTCAACGCTTAGGTAACCGGCACCGGAGCGCCAGCGCAGGGAATCAAAAGCGGTACGCTTTTGGTGTCCGGTTGACTGCCTGGTTATGCATGTTTCGGCCACATGCCATCCATCATCACAGGGTAAGTGACTGGCTTGTAGTGGGTAAATTCAATGTCTCTAACGTGGGTAAAATCTGTCCAGAGCTGCCGAGCGCCGTTCATCCAGCTCGACGGCTTAACCCGTTTTTCTATTTTTTCGACTTCTTCGGGAGTAGCTTCACGAATTGGCCCAACTTTGCCGTACAACCTCACGCCAGGTGGGGCAACGAAGCGACCTTTTAATAGAGAGCGCAGCCAAAAAAGGCGGCCAGCGTTTACCGCCATAATGCATACGTGAGGGTTTTGATCAATATTGCTACCCAAAGCTTGGGCATAATGATCAAAGAAATAACCTCGCTGATCCTCACCCAAAAATACTGTGCCAACAGGCGTTATGTGAGGTGTTCCATCCGGGTTCACCGTTGCGATTGAACAATAGAGAGTCGAGGCTTGTCCCTGCTCCAGCACTGCTTTAACTTTCCCCCAATCATCCTTGATACTCATAGTTTCTCCCTTAGTGCATAACGCTTGCAGCATGCGCACCTACGGAATGGAGCCGAAGGCGCAATGTAGTAGGTGTCGCCGTGCCTGCACTGGTTATGTTTTGACACCCGACGGTTCATATCACTTCCAGAGAGCCATCTGGGTATGTAACGTGGATGCTCTCGTATTGCGAAACCTCTGTATGGAAGAAGAGCGAAACCTCACCAGTTAAAGCTACCTTCAGAATCAGCGGCGATTCGTTGCTGATTGAAATGACCGTTTTCCGGGGCACATGAATAACTCCTTCCGTAGTTACCCACTCACCGTCAAACCAAAGACCACGGACACTAGAAACTTCGCCTTCTAACCTATGAAGGGCCTGCATCACGGCCCCTTTTTCAAAGGCAACTTGGGCATCATAAGGGCCGACGGAGATTTGGTTAACCTCTTGCCCAATTAAATCTTGCCAGTGCGATTCTTCAGGTAGCTCGTACATATCTCACGAAACATAACGCTGTGGTAATGGGCGCCAACGGAGCAACGCGTAGTTGGCGTCCCGTTGACCACCTGGTTATATGCACAATTCTCGCAAGCTCCTGATGACCCGAACCTCAGTTCCCCGAGGTGCAT
>NZ_VCGZ01000037.1:0-1317 GCF_016597775.1 Marinobacter sp. 1-3A | reverse complement strand
CTATCGCGGAGATAGGCAAAGCGCTAATTTTGACGGTGAACTTCGGCCGGTAAAGCATAACCAACGGCTGTTGTCGGACACGCCTACGCTGCGCTCCGGCGCGCCGCAAAGCCGAGCGTTATCTGCAAGGAGAAATCGTGAACTTTCTGGAATCATTGGCAGCAGAGTGGTACGCAATACAAGGGTATTTTGTTCGTACCAACATTAAAGCCAATCGTAGGCACAATGGTGGCTACAACAATGAAATTGATGTTTTGGCTTTTCTGCCTGCCACAGGAAAACTGGTTCACTTGGAGACATCGTGGGATGCTCTTACTTGGGAAAAACGTGAAGAGCGGTACATATCAAAGAAGTTTGTCTTTTCCCCAGAGCAATACACTGAAATAGTCGGGGCTACTCCGGCCAGCATCCAGAAACGCGCAATTATCGGCACGTCAAAGTCCCAGCCAAAAGAAATCTGGGGAGCAGACATTGAGGTAACAACAGTACCCAATTTTATCGCTGAAATTGCGGCAGAAATGAAGCAGCGCCACCCAATGCGTGACGTTATTCCAGAAACTTATCCTTGTTTAAGGTCATTCCAGTTTGCTCTGGCATATGGCAGCTAACAAGGCCATTAAATTCGCTCCCTGCGGTCGCCGGACGCTCGCAAGCTCGCGCCGTTTATGGCGGCGTTATGTTCAAGAAGGGAGTCTATGAAACAGTTGTTTAAAAGTATGGGTGTATCTCTAGCTACCGGGATTGCATTCATGTTTGGTATCAGTATTGCGAGCATTGCTTTGGATTCGGTCAACGGTGGCTGGCAGGATGAAAAGATCCACGTCAACCTGCCTGAAGGAGTCACTATCGAGGAGCATCAAAGAAGGCCTGGTGATAAGTTTTTGGTCGAGGGTGTGATAAAAAACGCGACTGAACACGACTGGCAATCGATATACGTTGAGGTGGCGATATTTGCTGATGATGCAAAGATGAACGATTGTGATGCGGGCATAAAGGGAGTGGAGGCAAACAGCACTCGGCAGTTTCGAATCCAATGTTTCGGTGTCAGTGGTACTGGGTTACCTGGCAACATCAGATACGAGGTTGTCGCAAGCCATGGATTCAGGGCCGCAGGAACATAACCAGGCGGTCAACCGGACACCAAAAGCGTACCGCTTTTGGTTCCCTACGCTGGCGCTCCGGCGCCGGTTACCTCAGCGTTGAGGCTGTAGAAAAACCCCAAATCCGACTGATTTTGGTAGCATTGAGCAAACAGACAAGGAGCCGTCGGCATGCCTCGCTTCAAGCACTACAACTATGACCAGGACACCATGGTCG
>NZ_VCGZ01000036.1:0-1327 GCF_016597775.1 Marinobacter sp. 1-3A | reverse complement strand
CGAGGCTGTAAACCAAATTGTGTAACTGCCCACGACTGAGTAACCTTTTCAAAAGGATACCATCGTGGGTACGCAATTGGACCAAGAAAAACTCAAAGCTATGGCCGCCGAGCTGGCCAAGGACATTAAGTCTGAAAGAGATCTCGGAGCCCTCACGCAACAACTGGTTAAGCTCACCGTCGAGACCGCTCTCAACGCTGAACTGGACGAGCATCTCGGATACGAGAAGCACGCTCCTGAAGGGCGTGGCACCGGCAACAGCCGTAACGGCTATTCTGCCAAGCGCCTGAAGGGCCAACACGGCGAAGTACCGATACAGGCTCCCCGTGACCGGGACGGCTCCTTCGAGCCTCAGTTCGTCCGTAAAGGCCAGTCCCGCCTGACTCAGATGGATGACCAGATCCTGGCGCTTTACGCCAAGGGCCTGAGCACCCGAGATATCGTAGACGCCTTCAAGGAAATGTACGACGCCGACATCTCGGCAACTCTGGTGTCCAAGGTGACGGAGCGTGTGATCGATCAGGTTCACGAGTGGCAGAACCGCCCGCTGGATCCGATCTACCCCATCGTCTATCTGGACTGCATCGTTCTGAAAATTCGTCAGGACAAGAGGGTGATCAACAAGTCCCTATATTTGGCCCTGGGCATCAACATGGAAGGCCAGAAGGAGCTGCTGGGCCTGTGGCTTGCCGAAACTGAGGGTGCGAAGTTCTGGCTGTCGGTACTGACAGAACTCAAGAACCGGGGCCTGGAGGACATCCTGATCGCCTGTGTGGATGGTCTCAAGGGCTTCCCGGATGCTATTGCCGCTGAGTACCCGCAAACCAAAGTGCAACTGTGCATCGTGCACATGGTTCGCAACTCGCTGCGCTACGTGTCCTGGAAGGACTACAAGGCCGTGACGGCCGATCTGAAGCAAATCTATCAGTCCGCCACGGAACATGAGGCCCGGCAGGCACTGGAGGCCTTTGGAGAGCGCTGGGACAGCCAATACCCACAGATCTCTCGCTCCTGGCAAAGCCACTGGGATAACCTGATCACCATCTTCGAGTACCCGCCGGCGATCCGGAAGGTAATCTACACCACCAATGCCATTGAGTCACTGAACAGCGTGATCCGCAAAGCCACCAAGCGCCGGAAGCTGTTCCCAAGCGATGACTCGGCCCTGAAAGTGGCCTTTCTGGCAATCCAGCAAGCCTCGAAGAAATGGACCATGCCGATCCGTGATTGGAAGCCGGCCTTGAATCGCTTTATTATCGAATTCGGTGACCGCCTGGACGGCCACCTGTAATGGGGTGGGCAGTTACACAGATTTATTTACAGGCTC
>NZ_VCGZ01000035.1:0-1468 GCF_016597775.1 Marinobacter sp. 1-3A | reverse complement strand
TTTCGAGTATAATATCCACCATAAATCTCCCCGTTTCGCCCAAAAACCGGAAGAAAACGCCATGATTCCACGGGATAAGCGCCAGGCACCACAACGAGATCTGCTGAAAACCTACCTTGAAGACATCCTCAATACCCGGCATGAACTGGTGCAGATGGGAAAACGCATCGACTGGTCCGCCTGTGAACAGCACTTCGGTCAGTTATACGCGGTGGAGTCCGGTCGTCCGGGGTTGCCTATTCGCTTGCATGTGGGCTTGCAACTGCTCAAGCATATGTTTGCACTCTCGGATCGTGATGTTCTGGATCGCTGGGTGGAGAATCCCTATTGGCAACACTTCTGCGGTGAAGTGATCTTTCAGCACCGGTTGCCCATGGATGAGACCACCATGATGCGGTTCCGGCATCGCATCGGTGACGATGGGGCTCGTGAGTTGCTGAAGATGAGCATTGCTCTGGGTCAGGACACAGGGGTCATTGCGCCAGAAAGCCTCAAGGTGGCGGTCATTGATACCACGGTCATGCCCAAGGCAATTGCCTACCCGAGCGATGCTCGCTTGGCAGGGCGCTGCCACCGGCAGTTGGTCGAGTTGGCCAAAGATGAAGGCATCAAGTTCCGTCAGACCTTCTGCAAGAAACTGCCCGACATGGTCTGGCAGGTAGGTCGATACGCCCATGCCCGGCAGTTCAAGCGGATGCATAGAGTGCTTCGCCAGATGCACCGGAATCTGGCCAAGGTCTGTGAGGCCATCATTGACCAGCGCACCCTGGAGGAGCGTTCCGAGCGCTTGAACCACAAGCTCCATCAAGCCTTGCGGTTGTTACAGCAATATGGCGATCGCAGCGTTAAACCCCGACTTTACAGCCTGCACGAGCCGGAAGTGGTGTGTATCGCCAAGGGTAAGGCTCGCACCCGCTATGAGTTCGGCTCCAAAGTCAGCGTAGTGACCACAGCCAAAGAAGGCTTTGTTCTGGACTGTCAGGCTCTGGCTGGCAATCCCTACGATGGCCACACCGTCGACACGGCGCTCAAACGAGTTCTCCTGCACACCAGCAAGATGCCGGAACATCTGCTGGCCGACCGTGGTTACCGGGGTAGCGAGAGCACCTACCTCTCAAACGTTCATATTACCGGCAAGCGACGAGGGCGTGGCAAGGCACACCCTGATCTACAACACCGACGAAACAGTATTGAGCCCATCATCGGCCACCTGAAAAGCGACGGCTTGATGTATCGAAACTTCCTCAAAGGGTTTGCCGGCGACAAGATACACGCGGTTCTGTGCGGCGTGGGCTTGAACTTCAGGAAGGTTCTAAGGAAGCTCGCGGAGCTTCGTTGGCCTTATGAAAATGGGCGGCATTTACGCCTGATATTGGCTATTTTATGTTCAACTCTGGCGCTGCCGAATGAATCAACTAAGACCAGTGAGTTGTTGGCTCTCTGAAAGTGGCATTTTTGCAGGGGCGAC
>NZ_VCGZ01000034.1:0-1654 GCF_016597775.1 Marinobacter sp. 1-3A | reverse complement strand
CGGTGTTTTTCAAGATAGTTGACACTGTTTCTGTGTTTAAGCCGCGTCTTTTTCTACGGCGCATTTTTCCGGATTCAGTGTCGTTGGCCCAACGGGCTCGCAATTTCTGACCTGGCGACTTCCCCAGCGGCTCGGTGTCCGCTGTTTGGCTTGCTCCAGCACACGCTGACGTTGAGCCAGAATGGCAACATCCTCACCAGTATGCCGCTCTTGCGGTGTGACGAAGCGCAGCTTGCTGTGCTTGTGCTCGGTGTTGTACCAGGTCACGAATCGACCTACCCAGCGCCGTGCATCACTGAGGCTTTTAAAGCCAGATGAAGGCCACTCTGGACGATATTTCAGCGTCTTGAACAGCGATTCCGAGAAGGCGTTGTCATTGCTAACCCTTGGCCGACTATACGAGGGTATTACGCCGAGCTCTTCCATTTTCGCTTTCATGGTCTGGGCCTTCATCGGTGCGCCGTTATCAGAATGCAGCACCAGAGGTTGATGGAGGCATTGCTCGCGGAGCAGGCAGCGCTGCAATAAACCAGCCGCATAATCGCCGCTCTCAACTTCGTAGACTTCATAGCCCACAATTTTCCGGCTGTACACATCTTCAAACATGTACAAGTAATAAAACTGCCCACGCACCATTGATGCCAGATATGTAATATCCCAGCTCCAAAGCTCACAAGGCCCCGAGGCATGGTGTGTGGTCGCTTCCCAGGAGCGTTGGGGCGTGAGACTTTGTCCCCGGTGATTCAATTGATTATGCGCTTTCAGTACTCGGTAAAACGATGATTCAGACGCCAGATACAATCCCTCATCCAGCATCGAGGGTACGATTTGCGAAGGCGGCAGGCTTTCATAACGGGCCGAGTTACAGGTTGACAAGATTCGCTCCCGCTCGTCTTCACTGAGCTTGTTCGCGGGTTTGGGTCGTGCCGCTTCCGGACGTTTATCAGGCTGCACTTGGCCTTCACGGAACCAACGACGATAGGTGCGCAGGCCAATACCGGCTTCACCGCAAGCCTTGAATAACCGGGCTCCAGCGTTGTTAGCTTCCTGGATCAGGTCAATGGTTACCCTGCGCTCAGGGACCGGGGTCAGTCGTCCCCGTTGTCGTCCTCCCAGAGCGCATCCAGCTTTTTTCGCAGCACCAGCAAAGCAGCGGTTTCGGCCAGCGCCTTTTCCTTGTGGCGTAACTCGCGCTCAAGTTTCTTGATCTGTTTCTGATCGGCCTGACTTTTTTTACGCAGTTGCTTTTCCCGTTCGGCACTGCGCTGAAAGCCTTGCAAGGACTCTTCTTTCCAGCGCCGGACTTGCTCAGGATAAAGGCCTTTCTCCCGGCAGTACTGACTGAATTCTTCTTCGGACAGCGCGGCTGTCTCAATCACGGTTGCCAGCTTTGCTTCTGCTGACCACTGGTCTGACTTGGCTTTTGAACCGGGCACCGGACGTCCTTCTTCTCTGGCTTGTGTCCGCCAATTGTAAAGGGTTTGCTCCGAGATGCCTTCCTCTCGCGCCAAAGCGGATACGGTCATACTCTGGGGCGGCGATAACTTCGCCAGCACTGCGGCTTTACGTTCATCCGAATAACGAGGCACTATCAACACCTGTACCGCCCAACTGGTTAAAAATTAAGTAGTGCCAACTATCCTGCCAGAGCGGG
>NZ_VCGZ01000033.1:0-1691 GCF_016597775.1 Marinobacter sp. 1-3A | reverse complement strand
TGTTGCGAACAATTCAGTTCGCCAGCGAGCACCGTCATGCCGCTGGCTGGTGCTAACAAGGTGGTCAACGGGACGCCAACTGCGCTGCGCTCCGTTGGCGCCCATTACCACTGGCGTTATATGTATTCGGGAAAAGTCTAATTGATCGAGTTCTTACAACAATATGCCTCGGAATTCATTGCAGGGTTGGCGGCCATATTGGCAGCAGTGGCCAACTGGAGAGCTGTTCGCGCAGAAAAAATGGTAAGAACAATTCAGAAAGCGGAGAGGCGTACCGATATATTGGTGGAAATTGAACAACAAAATGCTGCCGTCGGGAAGCTAGCACTGGTTACTGCTCAAAAAGTGATGTTGCTTCAACAGTTCCCCGAGCTTCTGCCCTTTACTGATGACGAGATTAAACGCTTGCGCAGTAACCTCAATGTTCTCAGTGATTTAAAAAATCAAGAAGACGAGCAGCGCAAAGTTGCCGAAGCAGCAGGAAGTGGAAGTGATGTTACGTTGCACCATCACGCATTAGCAGATGTTCGCAGACTCCGTGTCCGGTTGGAGGCTGACTTAGAAAAAGAGACGGCTCATTACAGCCAGTTACTTGAGGCGTCCCGTGGTCAAAACATATAACCAGTCAATTAAGTTCGTTCCGGCCTTCGGCCTCCACCGGACGCCCCTGTCGGGCCGCCGCTTATTTTTGGCGTTATGCGGGCGTTCCCATTGAGAATCCATATGGCATTCAGTGAGTTCGAAGCAAAGAAAATCGAGCGGGCCGCTTCTGAATTTCTGGAAGACCGGAGGCCGCCAGTCGAGATCCGGCCCAAGTTAGATCTAGAAGTTCGAGTTTCTGGCCAAAGCGTGCAGATTGTCGAGATTCGCCCACATTTCCGCGAGCCGACCACAATCATTGAGTCGCCGGTAGCAAAAGCTACCTACGTCAAAAAATCTCAACGCTGGAAAATCTACTGGATGCGTAGCGATTTAAAGTGGCACTCCTACATGCCAGAACCTGAGTCACGCTCCATTGAGGAATTTTTTGCTATCGTAAATGCCGACGAGAATGGCTGTTTCTTCGGGTAGCACATAACCAGTCATTCAAGTTCGTTCCCGGCCTGGCGGCCGTCCACCGGACGTCCCTGTCGGGCCGCCGCTTAATTCAGCGTTAGCTGGTAGTGCTTTGTCCTTTTTTGGTGGCTCGGTGCCAGTGGCCTTGGCCGAAAGTGGGTAGCGCATCCGAATGTTTTGGTGGCTTTGCCAAGGCCCGCACATTCGGCGGGTCGTTGGCAGCTCAATCGCTCTCTGGTGTTGGTTTGAAAATCGTTATTGGCCTTGCGGGGCTGTCCGCCGATAATTCATATTAGATCTGCTAATCTGAAGTTCAGGTTCATTCACCGCATCGTTGGCGGTAGTTTTATAGCGGTGCATCGGCGGGTGTTGGTGCAAGGGCAGTGGAGCAGGCCGTCGCGTTGGTTGCCAGGGAATGGTCTTCACAGTTACCCCCAGCTAACCAGTCGCTCAAGTGCGTTCCCGGCCCGAGGGCCGTCCACCGGATGCCCTTGTCAGGGCACCGCTTAGCTTCGCGTTAATTGCCAAGGAGAGGTATGGCTATAACCTTCAAGGTGAATCATTCCATTACCACTGACCAGTTCATCGGTTTGTTGGAGAGTTCTACCCTCGGGGAGCGTCGGCCAACCCATGAC
>NZ_VCGZ01000032.1:0-1807 GCF_016597775.1 Marinobacter sp. 1-3A | reverse complement strand
ATGGACCATGCCGATCCGTGATTGGAAGCCGGCCTTGAATCGCTTTATTATCGAATTCGGTGACCGCCTGGACGGCCACCTGTAATGGGGTGGGCAGTTACACAGATTTATTTACAGGCTCGTTCTAATATTCATTTTAGCCCCTATTGTTGAAATATATTCTTATATTTTTCCCGTAACTTATACTTTTGAACCTTACCTCCTACTGGCTCCGGAAACGACTGCTCTAAAATAATCGACTTCGGCACTTCGAAGCTGGATAATTTTTTCTTTAGGTGTGATATAAGGGATAGCTCGTCATACTCTACCCCTTCTTTTAGTATAACTAGTGCTATGACCGCTTCTCCCCACTTTTTATGGGGAACTCCGATAACGGCTGAACGCGAAACGGAACTGAATTGATTTATGATCCCTTCTACTCTTATTGAAGATACATTTTCTCCACCAGTTTTAATAACATCCTTGATTCGATCAATCATCGTTCTTTGACCTTTTGACATTAGGCCAAAATTATCCCCACTATGAAACCAGCCTCCTGATAATGCCTCCTTAGTTGCTTCAGGATCCTTGTAGTAGCCTGCCATCATAGCTGGCGATCTATAAACGGCTTCGCCATTCTGTACTTCACCGCTCTCATTGGTGACCGACACTCCTTCTACATATTCGATAGCAGCACCTAGTAATGGGCTCGGCAATCCTATGTAATTTTCCTGTGGGCATTCAGTCTCAAAAATTTCTGGGTGTTCATCAATAAAGAATCGGTGTGCGCAGCAACTTTCAGTTTGGCCGATGATAGCTATTCCGGAGAACTCGTCCCCAAAACTTTTCTTGATCTCTCTGTAGACTTTTGGAGACATAGCTCCCCAACCGAAGATGGCATTCTTAAGGACGTTTTTCCCACCATTTAATGCAGCATATTCCGTTGCTGTTAGTTCAAGTGCTTGTGGCGACCCCGCCCATAGGGTAGTGACACGTTCACGCTCTATAGTCTCGGCAAGGCTTCGGAAGTTCAGGCCTCGCCCTATTACTGTTTTTCCACCACTCAAGATTCCCGCCAATAACATGCAGAATCCAACGTGATAGATTATAGGAAGGTAAGAACAAACCGTAATTTGCGATGGCTGACTAAGTTTTAGCGGGGTAATATTAGAAAAAGATAACGCCTCAAAGTAGGTCTTAATATGAGAAACCATCACGCCTTTTGGCAATGAGCTGGACCCACTCGTAAATAGTATTTCCCATATATCGTCTCCATGTATATTTTCACATACTGGATTGACACTTGAATTGCTCGTGAAACCTTTAAAGCTAGTTCGATTTTTGCTGTCTCCGTTTATGTTAATGGAGAATGCTATATCAACCCCACACCCTGAAGAAACCTCTTCTGCCTTATCAATAAATTGGCTATCGCACACAAGCAGCTTTGGCGACAACCTATTTACCAGAGGAATCATAACCGCAGTATTTAAGCTAGGGTTTATTGGAGCTGCTGTGACACCAATTGACGCTAAGGCAATTTTGCTAACAATTGCCTCTATTGAATTTTCGCATAATAAAGTAACTATATCCCCCCTTCTTCAAGCCTAATGATTTGAAGGAGTTCGCAGCTTTATTTGTCAGGTCCCGACATTCTTTAGCAGTATATTGATTTTCTACACCTTCTTCATTCGCATCTCTGGCACTAATTAGTCGCCCCTGCAAAAATGCCACTTTCAGAGAGCCAACAACTCACTGGTCTTAGTTGATTCATTCGGCAGCGCCAGAGTTGAACATAAAATAGCCAATATCAGGCGTAAATGCCGCCCAT
>NZ_VCGZ01000031.1:0-1837 GCF_016597775.1 Marinobacter sp. 1-3A | reverse complement strand
GCGTTGAGGCTGTAGAAAAACCCCAAATCCGACTGATTTTGGTAGCATTGAGCAAACAGACAAGGAGCCGTCGGCATGCCTCGCTTCAAGCACTACAACTATGACCAGGACACCATGGTCGTCATCAACTATCAGGAACAGCTTCAGCCCGGCACCTTTGAGCACGCCGTTCATTACCTGATTGAACACAAGCTGGATCTGTCGGTATTTCACCCCAAGTATCGCAATGACGACACAGGCCGCACGGCCTACGATCCCGCCATTCTCCTGAAGATCATTCTGTTTGCTTACTCCAAGGGCATCACCTCCAGTCGCGAGACCCAGTGGTGCTGCGAGACCAACATCATCTTTAAAGCCTTGTCCTGCGACACCGTTCCGCACTTCACGACCCTAGCCAAGTTCGTCAGCCAGCACGCCGATGAGATTGAAGAACTTTTCGAGCAGGTGTTGTTGGTGTGCCATGAACAAGGGCTGCTGGGTAATGAGCTGTTTGCCATCGACGGCTGCAAAATGTCCTCGAACGCTGCCAAAGAATGGTCGGGCACCTTTAAGGAGTTGGGCGAAAAGCGGGACAAACTGAAACGGCTGATTCGTCACCACCTGCGTGAACACCACGCTCGGGATGAGGCGGAAAGCGAAGCCGAGCTTGATCGGAATATCCGGCGAGCGAACACTATTCTGTCGCTGGATGAAGCGATGACCAAAGTAGACCGTTTCCTAAAGACGAGCAGCCCAAGGATGGGCCAGGGGAAACGACGCAAGGAAGTGAAGAGCAACATCACCGATAACGAAAGCGGCAAGATGACCACCAGTAAAGGCACCATTCAAGGCTATAACGGTGTGGCCACGGTGGACAAAAAACATCAGATCATCATTGATGCTCAGGCCTTCGGCGAAGGGCAAGAACACCACACTTTAACGCCGGTGCTGGAGACGGTTCAGCAGCGCTATAAAAAGCTGGGCATTGCCGACAACATCTACCAAACCGGCGCGATTGTCACCGCCGATACTGGCTTTGCCAACGAAGCCAACATGCGGTACCTGCACGAAAACGAGATCAACGGCTACATCCCCGACAACCGCTTCCGCAGCCGCGATCCGAAGTTCGCGGAGCAGAAAGATAAATACGGTAAGCGGCACCAGAACCTCCCGGATAAGGGTTGGAAAGACACCCTTGCAGCCAGCGAGTTCCAGTTTGATCCGGTGAACCTTAGCTGCACCTGCCCAGCAGGTGAAACACTTGCCTACCGGGGCCAAAGGGAAGCTGACAATGGCAAGATCCGGGTGCACTTCGAGGGGCGGTTACTTCAGTGCCGCCACTGCCCGAAGAAGCACAAGTGCATGCAGAATCCAGCGTCAGCGGATCACCGCAATGGGTCTGGCCGACAGGTATCGTTCACCATCGAAAACAAACGACTACCAAACTATACCGACTGGATGAAGCATCGAGTGGATAGTCCACTGGGCAAGGAAATCTATGGCCACCGCATGTCAGTGGTGGAGCCTGTGTTCGGCAACATCAGCACCAACAAACGCCTGAGTCGCTTCAGTCTGCGAGGCAAAAAGAAGGTGCAAGGCCAGTGGCAACTGTATTGCCTGGTTCACAATATTGAGAAACTGGCGAATTACGGACAGTTAGCGGCATGATGCTGGGCTATGGTATGGCTAGAAGCAGCCCTGAGACAGCCGGATGGCGCGGCATTAAGCGCTGATTATTACTATTTCTTGAGTGTTACTGGCGAATGAGCGAACTTGCGCCAGCTAACCGCAGGTTATGAAAAAACAACAAAGCGGCTGTGGATCAGGCTCTGTTAAGGGTTTTTCTACAGGCTCGTTA
>NZ_VCGZ01000030.1:0-2176 GCF_016597775.1 Marinobacter sp. 1-3A | reverse complement strand
TACTATTTCTTGAGTGTTACTGGCGAATGAGCGAACTTGCGCCAGCTAACCGCAGGTTATGAAAAAACAACAAAGCGGCTGTGGATCAGGCTCTGTTAAGGGTTTTTCTACAGGCTCGTTAAAGCGCAAAACAACTGAAACCGAGAACTACGAGATGGCATGGGATTACGAAAGAAAAAAGGAAAAAGAAACAGAAATCCAAGGCGATATTGAAAATTATCTTCGTGAGGCTGGTTTAGACGAGCCAAGCATCCAAACAACAGCGAAAGAATTTCTCGAAAAGGCCATTCGAGTATCGCCTCCTCAGAAGGAAGAAGTGTTTATCCATATGGTTATCATGGCGCCCTCTGGGCGCGGTGGTGGCCGTAGTTCTAAAGCAGGCAATATTAAATTAAACATTCGCGTTCTGTTTGAGGCTGTTTCAGGTGGGGTGTTTACTGTAATCTCTGCAGCGCAGGCACCATGGGCAATACCTTTTGCCGCAATATTGCTATGGAATAGCATATGGAAAAATATGCAAGTAAGCCTCACAGAGGCAGAAGCAGTTACTCTATGGGCGATGTGGCAAGTGAAAGACTCAAACAAAAATGTCAAAGCGGAAGATATCAAGCCTGCTGTAGATTCTCATGCTCAAAAATACGAGAGGCAGACGTTATCTGAGGCAGACATAAAGCATGCACTTCAAAATCTTAAGGAAATCGGTTGTATCAAGCCGGCTAAATCAGTAAGCAATACATGGTGGCTTTGCGAATGGGTGTCACCTTCTTACCGGTAAATCTTTAACAACTGGTTCAAATCGTTCGCTTCGCTCACTGGGACGGGCTAAAGCCCGCCCCTTAACCAAACGTTACACCTCGCTAACCTAATCTTGAGATTTGTACGGCATTGCCGTATATTTTGGCTATGCTATTCATTGAAACCTCAACATTCACCAAGTTGTTGCCGAGCTACCTCACGGACGAAGAATATCGTGGGCTCCAAACATACCTTTTGCAGAAGCCTGATGCAGGCGATCTCATCAAAGGGTCTGGTGGTGTTCGGAAGGTTCGCTGGGCGCCAGTCGGATCAGGCAAGAGTGGCGGCATTCGAGCAATTTATTATTGGAAGAAGTCTGACCACGAAGTATGGATGCTGACGTTGTACAGTAAATCTGAGCGTGCCTCGATTCCTGGGCACATGCTCAAGCAGATAGCGGAGGCCATCAAAAATGAGTGATAGAAATCTTGGTGCGGAAATCCTTGCTGGGCTTGATGAAATCAAACAGTTCAAAAAGGGCAATCTGGCGCTGCGAACTCAAGAGTTGTCTGAGCCCTCAGCGCCGCAGGTTATTCGGCTGAAACTAAAAATGTCTCAGTCTGCCTTTGCGGGTCTCATGGGGGTCAGTGTGCGCACTCTACAGGATTGGGAGCAAGGGCGTAGAGAACCACAAGGCCCAGCAGTTGCACTGTTGCGCATCGCAGAACAACATCCGGAAGTTTTTAGCCAACTGCACTGAGTAAGTCGCAAGGTGTAACCAGACGGTCAACCGGACGCCAAAAGCGTGCCGCTTTTGGTTCCCTCCGCTGCGCTCCGGCGCCGGTTACCTAAGCGTTACAAAGCAAGGGAGAATGTGCGGTTATGATCGCCAGGGAATGGAAATGCCGAGTGCCTGAAGCCCACAGTGAAGGGTTCACGGGCTATCTTTACGAAACCGGCATCAAGGATTCGTCTGCAACACTTGGCTTTCTTGGTGCTCAAATTTTCCGCCGTTCACTGGCCGCCAAAATAGAGCTTACCCTCATCACGTACTGGGACAACCTGGAGTCCATCAAGGCGTTTGCTGGCAATGATATTTCGCAGGCACGCTTGTACCCAGAGGACGAGGTTTACGAGCTTGAGCCTGACCTTTCGGTACAGCACTATGAGGTCATCGAACATCAGTTTTCGGCAGAGCAGCGGGGTTAAACGGGCGCACTTGCTTTGTAACCAGTCGTTCAAGTTCGTTCCCGGCCTGACGGCCGTCCACCGGACGCCCTTTTCTCCGCTGCGCTCCAAAAAGGTCGCCGCTTAACATTGGCGTTAATTGCCAAGGAGAGGTATGGCTATAACCTTCAAGGTGAATCATTCCATTACCACTGACCAGTTCATCGGTTTGTTGGAGAGTTCTACCCTCGGGGAGCGTCGGCCAACCCATGAC